>CAYSAG010000395.1:0-4193 GCA_964428935.1 uncultured Planctomycetaceae bacterium
TCGCCGTAACGTCTTTGCGGGAAACGAACTTCCAAAGCGCGCGCAATTATGTGATGAGCCCTTTTTCCCAACCTGTTCTGCGAATGTGCCCCGATGTCCAACACGGGCTCTTACCTTTGGTTGCCGCTGTTCGGTTGGGCCGGGAGTGGCGATCTTTGCCGCCGCTGCCGGCGCTCGACTGCCAAGAGCCGGAGCAGTTGGGCCTTGGCCTTCAGGTTGCCGGACTGCGGGATGATTCTTGAGCAGACTTGTAGGATGCGGGGCTCGAGGCGGGTGAGTCGGAGCCAGTCGGAGACGTTGCCGCTTTGGCGCGTCGGCCGGCTCGTGGTGACACAGCCGCCGACCTGCGGCTCCTCTAGCGAGCCGTTCCACATGACCTTGAGGAACGTATTGGCGAACCGCTTCAAGTCGGTCTGGTCAAAGACAATGCCGGCATCGGCCGCGTCGATGGCGAAGCTGATGTCGAGGCTGCCGTGGCCGGTGTCCTCCGGCCGGATGTCCTCCGGCTTGTTCCAGCGGTCGTCCCACGGGCCGGTCGGGTCCCAGTAGTTCCATTCGTAGTGGTCGTCGTTCAAACGCAGGCAGGATTTGAAGAACCGGGCCATCTTGGCGGCTCGCTTCCGGTATTGATTCTTGCCCGTGATGCGGTGGAGCAGAACCAGGACATTGCCGAACGCCAGGTACTGGTTGTGCGGCAGCGATATGCCGGGATATGCCAGGGACGGATCGTTCGGTGCCACCAGCAAGCCGCCGTCGCCCCAGTCGCGCCAATACTTGTCCCACTTCGGCACCAGATCCCTCTCGATGACCTTCAGGTATCGTTCCGCCTTGTTGCCGTAAGCGGTGCTCAGGTCCATATCGTCGCGCACCAGTGCAATGAACCGGCAGATGGGCGTCAGGATCACGCCGTCGTGCACGGCCGAATCGAAGTCCTTTGGCAGCTCGACGGTGAGCACGAACCGGTCACCAGCGACCGGCTCGCCTACCAGCCGCAGCTTCACGAGCTGGAGCGGCTCGAATCGGCCTGCCGCGTCCACGGCTACAAGCTGCGCCATGGTCCCGTCCGGCCGACGCAGCTCGAACTTGTTGCCCTCACGCCAGATCAGCTCATAGTTCCAAGAGGTCCTCGCCGGCTTGGCCGCCCGAAGCTCCGGACCGACCAGCCGGCGCATCCAGGTGGTTTGCCGGATCAGCAGTTCGCTCGGCTCGATCCGTGCCGCCGACCGGTTGCCCTCGGCCGCACGCAGGTGAATCGGCACGAGCGAATAGCCTCGCGACCGCCAGCTCAAGAACCCATCGCGGTTCGGCGTCAGGTTCGCAAACATCGCGTCGGCGTACTCGACCAGTTGGTCCAGCCATTTCCGCTCGCCGGTCGCCTGATATATATCGACCAGTGCCGCAAGCTGCTGCCCGCAGCTCCACGCCAAGATGCCCGAATCACTGGACCGCCACCGCCCGCCACGCCGATGCCGCTCCAACTGCCGGCTCACGTCGGCGTAAAGCGTATCAATCAAGTCGCCGCCAAGCCCCTCGTGCTCAGGCCCCGGCTGCCGGGCCCGCGCGGCCGACGGAGCGGCACACACCAAGAGGACCGTGACCGCTACCGCCTTCGCGCTCCAGCCGTGCTTGCCACGCAGAACACGCGTGTCGTTGAGGATCATTTCCGCTCCCTCATCTCTGAGTCCCGGATTCAGCGCGTCGGGAAGCCGCCAGCCGCTTGATCGTCTCGTAGGTGCTGAACTCCGGCGCCAGTGCGTCGTACACTCGCTCGCGCCCGAAGGCCAACCGCTTCGTCACCTCACCTCGTCCCATATAGCCGCCGTGCACGGGGTAGGCGAAAAGAACGCCCAGCTTTCGATAGGCCCGATCGAACTCTTCGAGCGCCGTCCGCTGCTCGTCGGGGCTCAACCGCTGGCTGAACGCGACCAGCGGCGAAGAGTCGAACGACCAGTCGATGAAAGCGATCAGAGGGATTTGGCCGTAGAACCGGCGCACGAGTGCTATGGCCTTGGTCCATTTGGCCTCGTCGAGCCGCTTGGCCACGACCTCCTTGATCGTCGGCGACAGGGTCACGAAATCCATTTTCGGCGGATCGTATGGGAACTCCCGATCTGCCAGCGGAGCCAGCACGAAGGGACCGACCCAACTGCCCACGTAAACCCGCTTGCCTCGCTCCGCCCCATAGCGGCGAATCTGCTCGACGATCCGGCGCGCGGCCGCCAGTGACTCCCGGACCGAAGGATGCTGCAGGTCGCGAGTCATCTGAGCCAGCAGCGTCGCCTGGCTGTAAAGCATGTCGATCCAGATGGCATCGACCCCGCAGTCGATCTGCTTCTTCGCCCAACTGAGGACCAGCTCTTGAAACTGTGGATTCGTGATGTCGGGGAAATACGCTCCCACGCTGCTGCGATCATACTGCTCGATCGGGCCACCGTAGGGATGCACGCCATAGAACCACCCCTGAAACCGCTGCTTGGTCACCGGCTCCCCGCCACGCCGGATGTGCCATTTGGCAGGATCGAGCGCCATGGCCCAGGTTTGCTCCGCATCGTAGATTTCGCCAGTGATGGGGTTCCATTCGACGCGGGCGAGCGTCTGGGCCGGAATGGCTCCGACGAAAATGAGTTGCGGCCGCTCCTTCTTGATCGCTCTGATCCACCGAGCCAGCTCCTGGTAATAGTGCCCGGTGTGGCGGAGCCGGTCGGCGATCTGCCGCCGCGTAGGCGGCCGGCGACCTTGCTGCCGCGCCAGCTCGGTGGCAAACCGGACGAGCGGCTCGGGCAGTTCATCCGGCGAGTCCACCACGGGCGACCATTTCCAGAAACACCGCAGCACCAGGTCCGCGTGCGTCTGTTCGAGAATCTGCACCGTAGCCTCGACGCTGCGGCCGAGCGAAACGCCGTCGGTGATGTTCTGGTAGAGCACAGCCACTTTCACCGCATCCAAACCCGATCCATGGCGGGACCGTTCTTCTGTCTGAGCTCCAGAATCAGAGTGCACAAACAGCGCAGATCCGAAGCATATGCCAACGACCACACACGAGACAGTACTTCTCATTTCAGTCTCCCGAAAACAGTTCCACGACTGATGGATGGCTCCTCTCCGTGTTGGTTCACCCTTCTGCCGTGTTGCACTTCTGGAGTAAGTCGAGCAGTTCGGTGCGAATGCCATTCACCTCCATTGCCGAGGAGCATCGTACGCTCGACCGAACGGCACGCCAATGATAACGGCAAACTGGTTGCGGCGACGAGGAGCGTGACGCACGCGGCCCTTTGCCCGCCCGCTCCGAGCGCCGGCAAGTAGTCCAGCGCCGGGAGTGCCAGCACCGGGATGAGCAGCACAAGCAGAAGCCATGATGGCAGGGTGGGGCGCACCGGTTTCCGATTGTGAGCAGGGCGCTGTGGGTTACGCCATAACGAGCCGAATTCGTTTTCGAACACTTTGACGAACTCGGACGGTACGGCGTCCGGGCCGAAGTCGAGCAACGGCAAGGCATCGAGCCAGGCCAGCGGGCCGGGCGGCAACGGCTTGGGCTTCGGACGCGGCGGCATTGGGCCGCCAGGCGGCGGTGCCGGGCCGTGCGCGGATGGTTCTATCCGGGCGAAGAACTCGCAATCTTGCGGCCGGGCCGGGTCGCCGGCCGGCTGGACGCCGGGCAGCATGCCGTTCGAGGTCCATCGGCCGGTGACGCCGGTGATCAGTCCGGCCGCCGGCGGGCTACGCACAAAGATCACGTCGCCGAGCGGCACGGTGTCGCGTACCGCCGCGAGGAACTCGGCCGCACCGGGCTGATGGATCAGGTCCGTCACGCCCGGCTCGTGTTCCGGCGGCGCGGGCGGAGCCGGCGGCCGCGCGCCGCGGTTCGCCCCATGCGGTCTGTGCATCGGGCCGGGACCGCGACCGAATCCCGGCGTGATCGCTGCATGCGGATCGAGCAGCGTGGGCAAGACGGCCGCCGAGACCATGATTTGCCAGCGTGGCGGGGCCGGTGGCGGGAACGAATCGCGTAGCCGCTTCGGCCGCGGGAACATCGGCCTTGGCCTGGGCCGCTTACGCCCAGGCTTGAGTTTCTTCCGCATCGGCGGCCGGGCCAGCCCGGATTATTCATGAATGTCAGCTTGGCGTCCGTTTGGGGTCGGGTGTGCGAGTTTGTGGGGGGTGGATGAGCGAGAGGCGGTGTAGCGGCTGGTCTT
>CAYSAG010000396.1:0-4187 GCA_964428935.1 uncultured Planctomycetaceae bacterium
GGGTTCGGAATTCGCAATTGGGGCGCGCGGACGCGAGGGACCGCGTCCCTCCGGCGCGGACGGCCACGCTCCGTCGTCGCGGCCGGAGGGCCACGCTCCGTCGTGGCCGCCCGCAGTTTGTCGCTCGAGGCGACGAGAGCGGTCCCTCGAGGCGGCGAGAGCGGTCTCGGCTGGTCGGAGTGGCGGAGAGGCCCGCTGGGGGCGCGGCCGAAGGCGGTCGGAGCAGTTGAAGGCGTTCGCAGCAGTCGGCTCCGCACGTTCAAGCGGCTCTGCTGACTGGAGCCGCCGCAGACCGTGCGGTACTCTCTTGGCACGGCGCGAACGAGCGTCCACGCCAGTCCGGTGGCTGGCTCGGCGTCTGCAACCGCGTCCAGAAGTTGAACAGAGTCGGCACGAGGGACGGAGAGCCTTTCCATGAAAAAGCTGTTGGTCGTCACAGTCACGTCGCCGGACCACCCGGGAATTGTCGAACGAATGACTCGAGTCATTGTCGAGCACGGCGGGAACTGGGAAGAGAGTCGAATGGCTCGCCTGGGCGGCGTCTTTGCGGGAATTGTTCAGGTGAGTGTGCCGTCGGAGCGGGCGGAAGGGCTGAAAGCGGCGTTGGAGCAACTGTCGGACGAGCAACTGACCGTCACCGTTCACCCCACGCAGCCGGACGCTCCTGAACAACCTTCGGTCGGGCCGGTGTACCGGTTCGAGTTGAGCGGGGCGGACCACGAAGGCATTGTCCACGAAGTCGCCGCCTACCTGGCTCAGCGCGGAGCGAACGTGGAGGAAATGGAAACCGACGTGGTGGCGGCACCAGTCAGCGGGACGCCGCTGTTTCGCATGCGCGCTCAGGTGAAAGTCCCGCCCGAACTGTCGCTGGACGAGTTGCTGTCGAAGCTGGAGGAACTGGCGGACCGTTTGGGCGTCGACATTCAGTTGACCGAAACGGTTCAGCGGAGGGGACGTTGAGACCGTGTCGGGCCGGTGCGAGCGGCGAAGGGGGCGTTTGCTGCGCGTGCCGACGGTCCGGCAACCGAGCCGCGCGTGTGTTCTCTGACGCGAACCCGTCTGTTCTTCGACACGAAACGGGGAGGTGGGGCCATGGTGTTGTACAGCTTCGCATTTGGCTTTCGCCAGCACCGCGGTTTGTGGTTGCCTTTGCTGCTGGCCGGGCTGGTCGCGACGTTTGGGTGGAGCGGAGCGGACGCGGCCGTTCGGCTGGTTCGACAAAAGGCCGACCCGTACGGCATTCCACGGCCTGGGCCGAACGAAGTCCACGTGCCGACGCGGACCAGCCTGTACCTGGAACTGACGACCGACTCCCCGCCCCACCAGGACCGTGTGCTGCCCGAGTCGGTCAGTCTGCGGCTGGAGCCGGCCGAAGGCGAACCGCTCGTGCTGCTACAACGCGGCCGGTTCGTCAACGGCAGCACCGGGTGGCTTTCCTTCCGAACCGACCGCCGCGGCAACGTGCGACTGGTGGTCTACGTCGAGCCGGGCCGGCCGCTGTCGCCTCAGACCACCTACACGGTCCGCGTGACGGCTCGGTCGGAACGCGGCGACGAGCTGCCGGCGAACCAGCGCCATTGGCGCTTCACCACGGAAGCGGCCGCGTGGCCGCAGACAGTTTCATTCCAGCTGGACTTGTCCGCCAAAACCGTCCAGTGGCACGGCGGCTTCTTCACGGGCTTCTGCAAGCCGAGTTTCTGCACCAGCAGCTCGGACCGAGTGGACAGCTACCGGCTGATGGACCAGGTGCGGCAGTGGGCGCCGAAGGCGTGGAGCCTTCAGCGAGACGCGTGGCTGACCGGAATGGAGGAGTCACGCCGGCTGCTTTCGGGCAACCAGCCGAACGTGGTGCGGGAGCGGGAAACGCGGCGAATTGTGCGCGTCGAGCACCAGAACGACGCAACGGTGCTTTACGTCGAGGACTTTTTCGGCCACCAGCAGTACGGCATTCCGTCCGGACGACCGTTGTCGGCCGACTACCACCCCGGCGACGAGGTGTTGATTGCCGACGGCGTCCACGACGCTCGAGCCAAAGTGCTCTCGGTCGACGACGCGTCCCGCACGGTCCGTGTCACTCGAATCGACGACCCGCCTGGTGGGTGGAAAGTCGACTACTCCGGGCCGCTGCCGACACGCGAAGACCCCAACGCGCCGGGCTTGTTTCCACCCGGCGGCTGTTACTTGCGCAAATTCCGCCCAGCCGGCACGCCCTGTTACTTCTGGAAGCGGTTGGACGCGGAGTGGGACCTGGTTCACCGGCGGTTCGGCCGTCGACTGGTCGTCAACTTTGTCGACAGCACGGCCGAGCTGTCGGTCGACGGACGACCGTGGACGCGACCCAAAGACTACGCCGAGTGGCATTCGGTAGTCCGAGCCATTACCAGCCACCTGATTGAGCGGTACGGAGAGGCGACGCTGGACTTTTACTGGAGCGTCTTTAACGAGCCGGACCTGCGTCCGGTCTTTTGGCGCTCGGACTGGAACGAACTGCAGAAGTTCTACGACTACACGGTCGACGCCGTCTTGCGGGCCTTCGAGGACCACGGTTACGACTCGAGCCGGGTGAAGGTGGGAGGTCTGGAGCTGGGAGCCATTTTCGGAACGCACCTGAAGCTGCGCGAGTTCCTGGCTCACTGTTCGCCGACCGCCACAGCCAAAGGGGCCTTGGAGCAGAACGCCGCTTTCGCCGACCCACGACTGGACGGCAAGCGGTCGCGTCGCGTCGAAGAACTGTGTCGGAAAAGCGGCGGCCGCGGCAGCCCGTGCGACTTCATTTCCGTGCACGCTTACAACCGCTCCGAGGTCATGGCCGCCAAGCTGGTCCGCGCCAAAGAAATGGCTCTGCAAATGGACCCGCAGTTCTTCGGCCAGCTGTGGGTGAACTCGCACGAGTCCTGTCCCAACTGGGCTCCGCCCCCAGACAAGGCGGCCAACGACAGCTACCTGGGCAACGGCTACTTCCCCACGTGGTGCGCCGACGTGGCTCGCCGGCTCTTGCAACGGGCGTCCGAAGACGCTCGCTACGGCTTCGGCGAAACCATTTTGACCTTCTGGCCCTGGCCCGCTCCGAACTTCGAGGGGCAAAACGCGTGCACACGCCGGGTCCACGTCGACGACGACGGCGACGGCCGCGCGGACCGCATTCAAACCCTGGCCGCACCGATTCTCCATTTCCTCGGACTGGTCGCGGCCATGGGCGAGCGGTTTTGGGTCCTGCCCGAACGGCAGGTCGGCGGACACGTGGTGAGCGGCTTTGCCGCCCGCACCGACCGCTCGCTGCGGCTGCTCGTCTACTCGCACCAGCCGTTGGACACGCAGTCTCGGTCCGAAGCTGAATTTAACGTTCAGGTTCGACTGGACGGTGTGCCGTGGCGCAGCGTCCGTGTGACCGAGTACCGGTTCGACAAAGACCACAACAGCTACTTCAAACTGGCTCGCAAGTTGCGAGACCAGCCGCCCGGGCCGAAGGGAACCGCCCCGACGGACCCGACGGAGGCGGCTCGGCGGCTGAGCGAACTGGCGGTGGAGCTGACCTCCGGCGACCGAACTCGGCAACTGGCGGCGCTGAAGGAACTGCGGAAGCTGGGACCGGCTGCCAAACGGTCCGCCGGACTGGCCCTGGCCGCCGCGGCCCAGACCGACGACGAGGAGCTGCGACGAGAAGTCGTCGCCACGGTCCTTCAGCTGGCTCGGCCGCCCGCCTACCCGGCCGACGTGGTCCAGCAGGTCGAAGAGCAGTCCCACTTGCGGCCGACGGCCCAGTACCGGCGCCAGCGACCAGACAACGGGCCGCTCACGCTGACGCTGCAACTGTCCGGCAACGCGGCCGACTACGTGGTGGTCGAGCCGGCTCGGTGAGCGAGCGGGCTTTCGCTTCCGAGCCGGCTGCGGCTGCGGAGCGGGCTGCGGCTTCCGAGTGGTCGGCGGCTCCCGAGTGGAGTTTGCTGTGCGGCGGCTGTCCGCACGCAGCGGTGCAGCAGAGCGTTGCGCACGAACAAACGGCGCGGAGAGAAAAGCGGTTGGAGGCCGAAGGCTCGCTTGCTCGCACCCGCCGACGCCGGTTCGGCCGCGTCGCGCCGAACCCCGTCTCCCCAACGCGGCCTCGCGGGGCTCGGCCGCAGCCAAGAAGGAAGTCTCACGCCGAAGTGCCGCACACGCCGAAGTGCGGTACGAAAAGCGGCGTTCAT
>CAYSAG010000397.1:0-4172 GCA_964428935.1 uncultured Planctomycetaceae bacterium
ACTGCAGCGCTACCGCGACCAGTTGCCCGACCCGGTCCTGGCGACCTACTACGAGGGGCGGGTCTTGTACTTGCAAGGCCGCTACGAAGACGCGTTGAAGAAAATGCTGGAGGTGGTCCAGCAACAGCAGAAAGCTCCGGTCCGGCTGCAGTCGCTCGCCGCGGAAGCGCTGCAATGGATTCGGCGAATCTTGGCTCAGGCGGCGGTCAGCGAGCAGCTGAGGCGGGCCGCGGAGGCGGTCGAGCAGTTGGAGCGGAAAACGACGCCGCAGCCAAGCGAGAACCGACGGCCCTCCCCTCCCCCAACGCCGCCGGCCGGCCAGTCGGCACCGGCGTCCAAGGACGGCCAAGGCAGCCGGCCCGCGACCTCGCCCGAAAAGTCGCCCGCCCCAGCGGGTCGGTCTTCGTGACTCGTTGCCAGCTACGGTGCGCTCTGCTTCGACCCGCCGGCCGCCGTGTTCGCTCGCACCGGCACCGGCTTGGAAAGAACGTGCTGTAGCCGGTGCGCAAAGTCCTCACCGACGAAAGCCGCAAAGGTCACCCGCCGTCCTTGGAAGTCGGAAGGCAGGTGGAAACGCACCGCGACGCGTCCCGAACCTTGAATCGTCACGACTTTTCGCTCCAAACGCTTCCTTCCGTTGCCGTCCTTCAGCGTGACGTGCAGTTTCTGAGACCCGACTCCGTCGGGCAACTTGTACTCGACTTCCACTACCACCGGCTGCCCGAGCTGGACCGCACGGGGAGGCACCAGGCGAATGACGTTCGTGCGTCGCGCCGTCCGCCTCTTACCTCCACGGCGGTACCACGGGTTCTTCCGTCGCTCGGCCGACTCCCGCTCCACCTTCCCCATGTACGCCTCGACCACGTCGTCCTCGTTGCGGTGCCGGAAGGCTTCCAAGGCGTGGTCACCGGTCCGGACCATCCAGTCTTCCAGCGCCTTCCGCAACCGGTTGACCTCGTCCTGGTACGCCGGGTCGTCAATCAGGTTGTGCAGAGCGTCGGGGTCTTTCTGGTAGTCGTAAAACTCTTCCCGCGTTCGGTGCAAGAAGAAATCGAGTCGTTTGGCCCAGTACGGGTCCGTCTCGGCCAGCTCGCGCATGCGCCGGTAGGTCCACGTGCCCTGAGTTGCCGTCCGGAAGACGCGTTGACCATTCGACCACGGGTTGAAAATGTAACCGAACCGCTTTGTCTCGACGCTCCGCATGGGGTGACGTGCGCCGCCGGCGTTCTCGTTGTACTCCTTGAAGACCATGTCGCGGCCCTCCTGCGGCTGTCCTTTCAGCAGCGGCAGGAACGAGCGGCCGTCCAAACCTTCCGGGTGCGGAATGCCGACAATGTCCAAGATCGTTGGCATGAAGTCCACGGCCGAAATCATGTGCTGACGGTCGACCGTGTTGGGCCGGACGACGCCTGGCCAGCGGACAATCCACGGCGTCCGCGTGCTGTGGTGGTACACGTTCGTCTTGGCGAACGGGAAGGGCATGCCGTGGTCCGAGAGGAACATGACCACTGTGTCCCGCTCGCGGCCCGACTCCTTCAGCGCCCGCAGAATCGCCCCCACGCAGTCGTCCGCTCGACGAACCGAACTGTAGTACGCCGCCAGCTCCTTGCGCACCGCCGGGTCGTCCGGCAAGAACCCCGGCACTGGCACCTCTTCCGGCTTGAAAACTCGCGACGGCCGGTTCGGGTCGTCAAACGGCCGGCCCTGCGTGTTCATCCCGTAAAGTGGGAAGTGCGGGTCCGTGAGGTTCATCAACAAGTAGAAGGGCTTGCCGGCCGACTGACTGGCCGCAATGGCCTGCTTGGTCAGTTCGTAGACGACCGAGGCCTTTCGAGCCTCCTGCCGGCTGCGCGGCCCCGGCGGGTCCAGCACCAAGTCCCACGGGTAAGGGTGGTACGGTGTGGAGTGGCTGACCTTGCCCAGAATGGCCAAAAAGTAGCCTCGCTGACGCAACAGGTCCGGCAGAATGGGGAAATCCACCTTCACCTGGTAAAAGCCTTCCACGCCGCTGTTGTGCGGGTAGCGCCCCGTCTGCATGACGTTGCGCGACGGAACGCAATTGCCGACCACCACGTGAGCGTACCAGAAACGCATGCCCTGCCGAGCCAAAGCGTCGATGTTCGGCGTCGTGTCCGGCAACGGGCATCCGAACGCTCCCACCGAGTCGCAGCTCATGTCGTCGACGGTAATGACCAACAGGTTGGGCGGCGCCGCTTCGGCGGCCCCCTGCCGCTCTCCGAGCAACACCCCAACGCTGACCAACAACGCGAACACCAACAGCCGCTTTCCCATTGGCAAACTCCTCTTCAACACAATCGCCTGGAACGCACTCACCGCACGAAAGAACGCCACGTTCAGGCGAGCAGGTAGAGGCTTCGGCGGAAGGGGGCCCCTGTTTGCCCGCGGCTAAGCTACGCCAGCCGCCGGCTGGAGTACCGTTGACTCTGGACGTCCCACGCGGTAGCCGGACGAAGCCGTTCACTCCAGCCCCTCAAGGCCCCTTCTTTCCTTCGAGCAACTCGCTTATGCCCCATTTGGTGACGGCCGTCAAGTCCGCAAGGCGGCGACAAGCTTTCACGCGTCGAGTGCGGCGGCTAACATGAGCGGCCACCGCTCAGGTCCCGACCAGCCGTCAAGCGAAGGGGCGGCGTCATCGAGGCCCCACCCAACGCAAGCGAAGCGGAGGGCTGAGAGCGGACGGCAACGGTTCAGCTCACAGACCAGCCGCAGAAACTTCGTTGTAAGTCTGCTGAAAACACGGATTCGATGAGCGGCAACACGGCGGAGCAAACGAGGACAGACCGAACGACCAGCCGCGGCATTTACGACCGCGTCTTTTGGTTGTGCTACTTGGCCAACTTCTTGCTGGTGACGGCCAATGCGCTGACCTTCCGGTTTGCTGAGTTCGTCCGCTTTCTGGGCGGAACCGAGCGGGTGACAGGGACAATCGTCAGCACCGGCCTGATTGCCACGTTGCTGGTTCGCTTTCGCTTGGGACAAGACATCGACCGGTTCGGAACGCGGCGTCTGTGGCTGGCCAGCGCCGCGCTGTACGTTCTGGGCAGCTTGCTGTTCGTGCTGACCCATTCCCTGACGTGGCAAATCCACTTGGCTCGCGTGCTGTACTCGGTGGGCGTGGCAGGGCTGTTCACCTGCGTCATGGTTTTCATTCAGAACCACGTTCCGCCCGACCGACGAACGGAGGCGATCGGGACGCTGGGCACGAGTGGCTTCGTCGGAATGATTGTCGGCTCGTTGTTGAGCGACCAGATTCTGACACGTGTGCCACCTGGAGCGATTCGTTTTGAAGTGCTTTTCGGCACGACCGCGCTGCTGGGCTTGATTTGCTGGGCCACCGTGGCGGTGGTCGCCAGCGAACCGGAAGAAAAGCCGAAGCAAATCACGCCGCCCGTGCACCGGCTGCTGTTGGCCTACTGGCCCGGCTGGGTGACGGTCGGCTCGCTCATGATTGGCGTCGGCATTACCGTGACAACGGTCTTTCTGACGCGGTTTTGCACGGAGCGGCAGCTGGGAGGAATCGGTCTGTTTTTCACTTGCTACTCCGTGTCAGCCGTGATTTTCCGCGTGACGACGCGACATTGGAGCCACACGATCGGCCGTCACCGAATGATCCTGCTCGGTCTACTCGCTCACGCCGCCGGACACCTGATCCTCACTCTGGTTCGCGAGGCGTGGCAGTTGGTGCTGCCCGCGGTGATTTGCGGGTTTGGTCACGCCGAGCTTTTCCCGGCCGTCGTTTCCTTGGGTGTGGGCCGCTTTCCGCGTCAGTACCGCGGCACCGCCACGAACGTCATGATTGGCTTCAACGAGGTCGGGTTGGTGCTGGCCTCGCCGACTTTGGGCTGGATCATCGACACGTTCGGCTTCACGGCCATGTTTTGTACGACAGCGGCGACCTTTGTGGGCGCGGCTGTGCTTTACAGTTTGACGGAGTTGTGGACGTGCGACCGAGAAGGAGTGCACGAAGAACTGGGAGCTCCACGCGTGGCGGCCGGCCGAAGCCAGGCCGTCCCGTCGACCGCCACAGAATCTGCGTCGAACCCGGACGAGGAAGAAATGCCGACTCCATTCCCGCACACGGGACGAGTGGCCTAGCGGTCTGTCAAATCGAAGATTCGGGATACCGTTTGTGGCGAGCACGACGAAGTCTG
>CAYSAG010000398.1:0-4150 GCA_964428935.1 uncultured Planctomycetaceae bacterium
GCGTTTGGCGGCAACTTCGCTTTTCAAGACAACCGCGAATGGCCCAACACGTTGGACGGCATTCTGGAGTTCGGTCCAGGGCCGGTGGCCAAGCACGGTTTCGTCTTGCAGTACAGCATGCGAATTGGCTGCCGTCGGGTGAAGCGGTCGCACGGCAAACTGTTCCTCGGCAGCGACGCGTCCATGCTGCTGGACCGCAGCCGCTACTCGATTGTCGCTGAAGTGCACGGTCGGAAGAAAATCGTGGCCGAGGGAGATTTCGTCAACCCGGTGGAGGAAGAGCTGGCGGCGGACGACCGGTTCCGTCACAGCGAGGTGTTCCTGGAAAACATTCGAGAACGGAAGCAGCCGTTCGCGAACCTGCAAACCGGCCATTACGCCAGCAACATTGGCCACCTGCTCAACATTTCGTGGCAAGTGGGTCGTTCGATTCAGTGGGACGGTGAGAAAGAGCAGGTGGTCGGTGACGAGGAGGCGAACCGGCTGGTCATGAAGCCGTACCGGGCCCCCTGGAAGCTGGAGGTTTAGTCGGCCTCGGCGGCCGAGCCGGACGACGCGTCAGGTCTCGAGGCGAGCGGGCTCAGCGCGGACGCCAAGCCGTCGAGTCGGGCGAGGCGGCAGACGGAACGGGCCGAGCGGGCCGAAGAGGCGGCTTGCGCACGGGCTGGAACAGGTCGCGCACGTGGGGCTCGACCGGAGCGGCTCGACCGGCCGACTTCGGTCGACGAGCCTTGGACGGCGGCGTCGGGCCGGAAGCCGGCAGCGACTTCGCGGAGGCGGGAACCGGGATTCGAATGACCATTCCCGCCTTCAGGTCGTTCGGGTCGCGAAGCAAGTCGCGGTTGACCTCGAAGATTTCCCGGAACCGCGTGCTGCTGCCCAAGTACCGACGGGCCAGTCCGGACAGAGTCTCGCCCGGCTGAACCCGGTGCTTGACGTAAGCCACGTGCTGGCCCGCGGTCGGTTCGCCTTTGGGCGGAAGCGGCTTCGGACGCCGGGTTGGCTCTTGCGGCGTGTCGGGAACCACCTCCCAGGCGTTGTTGTGCCGCGGAGCGGGACGGGGGTTGTGCGTCGCGGCCGTTCTTGCCGGACGCGGCAAGCCGGTCGGTCTGGCCGCGGGCAAGGGTTCGTCTACCCGGCTGGGCTCGACAGTCCCAGCGGTGACGGCCGTCGGCGTTTTCGGCCGCTTGGTGCGGCGAGCGTGTCGAGCGGTCTTCTTGCCCGGCCGCAGTTCGACTCGGTCGGTCGCGGTACGCTGCGCGTTGGGTTGAGTCGGGAGCGGGGCTTGGGAGCGGGTGAACTCACGCACGCTCGCGGGCCCGCTCGCCGACGGCCCTCCAAGCGGCTCTTCGGTGACCGCCGGCGCCGAGCTGCCGGACGCCTCGGCTCGGTCCACGACCCTCGGCCCCGGCTCGACGGCCGGCTGGGCCGCCCCCTCTTCCGGCGTGCCGGCTTGCTCGAACTCGGCCAACGGGTCGCCTTCGACTTGGCCGCTGGCGGCTCCCAACTCCACGGCCACTTCCGGCGGCGGTGCGTACGGGTCCGGCTCGTTCCGGAAGAAGAACGCTCCCACCACGCCAATCAGCAGAATGGCCAGCGCCAACCCGATTTTCATGTCGTGGTGCATGGGACTCACCCGTCAGCCAAGGCTCGAGCGCGAGCTGTTTTCTTCGAGGTTCGTTTTGGAGCGGCGAGCCGGAAGCCTTGCGAGAGGCCGGGACGGTGAGCCGGCGAGTTGGGGCCGCTCGTCTCCGGACGACCCGGCCTCGCACGTTCCGTCGTCACGGCCTCCCCCGTGCTCGCACGGCCGTCGGCCGCTGCGCGGCGAGAACCGCCGTAGGCCGCTTCTTGCCGGCGCGCACCGGACAGCCTCGCCGCGCGGCGTCTGCCTGGCGCACACCCTCCGCGCAGAAGACCTCTGCTCGCTTGCCTGAATCGGCACGCACGACAGCCGAACGACAGGTTGGTTGACGCGGGAGGCGGAGGTGAGAAGCGAGGAGCGGCCGGCGCGTCGACCTGCACCGCCGGTAGCAGTCTTGCGGCAGCCGTTCAGACGGAAAACACCGGCCGTGCTGTTTGGAGCAAGTCGGCTGGTCGGACGGGTCAGAGCGAGCGAGACGGTGGGCCGTCGGCGGTCGAGGTCGAGGCCGGCTCGTCTGGCGGGGGCTAACCTGGGTCCGGTGCAACGGACGCGTCGGACAACCTCGGACACGCTCCGGGGCGACGAACTTTCCGGCCGGCTCCCCTTTTCCGGCACTGCCCACCGGGCGTCGCAGCCGGTTGCCGGCGACCTCCGAACCGTCTCAGTCCTGCGGCTTGAGAATCAGAGCGGCCAACGGTGGCAGCGTTAGTGACAAGCTGCAGGGAAAACCGTGTTGCGGAACGTTCTCGGCCGTGACCCCGCCGGCGTTTCCCACGTTGCTGCCGCCGTAGATTCCGGCGTCAGTGTTGAGCAATTCGGCGTAGAAGCCCGGACGCGGAACACCAATTCGGTAGTCGTGGCGCGGCACGGGAGTGAAGTTGAGCACGACGACTACGAACTGGTCCCGCCGCTTGTTCCAACGCAAGTACGAGTACACGCTTTGCTGCCAGTCGTCGCAGTGAATCCACTGGAAGCCGACCGGGTCGACGTCGCCTTCGTGCAAAGCCGGCTCCTCGCGGTAAAGGCGGTTCAGGTCGCCGACCAAGCGGCGCAGGCCGTCGTGGAAGCGGTGACCCAGCAGTGCCCAGTCCAGTTGCTGGGTGTAGTCCCACTCGGTCCACTGACCGAACTCGCCGCCCATGAACAGCAGCTTCTTGCCCGCGCTGGTGTACTGGTAGCCGTAGAGGAGCCGCAAGTTGGCGAACTGTTGCCAGTAGTCGCCGGGCATTTGCGACAGCAACGACCGTTTTCCGTGAACCACTTCGTCGTGTGAAAGCGGTAGGACGAAGTTCTCGGTGAACGCGTACAGCATTCGAAACGACAGCTCGTTGTGGTGGTAGGCCCGGAAAATGGGGTCACGCCGCATGTAGCGCAGGGTGTCGTTCATCCACCCCATGTCCCATTTCATGGTGAAGCCTAGGCCGCCGGTGTAGACGGGTCGCGACACCCCGCCCCAACTGGTCGACTCTTCGGCAATCGTGACGGCCCCTGGGAAGTCGCGGTGCAGAATGACGTTCAAGTCTTTCAGGAACTGGATGGCTTCCAGGTTCTCGCGGCCTCCGAACTGGTTGGGCACCCACTCGCCTTCTTTGCGCGAGTAGTCCAGGTAGAGCATGGACGCGACGGCGTCGACGCGCAGCCCGTCGGCGTGGTACACGTCCAGCCAGAAGCGGGCGCTGGAGAGCAGGAAGTCGCGGACCTCGTTCCGTCCGTAGTTGAAAATCATGGTCCCCCAGTCGGGGTGGTAACCCTTTCGCGGGTCCGCGTGCTCGTACAGACAAGTGCCGTCGAAACAAATCAGGCCGTGGCCGTCGGTGGGGAAGTGAGCGGGCACCCAGTCCAGAATGACGCCGATTCCCGCTTGGTGGCAGTAGTCGATGAAGTACATGAAGTCGTGCGGCGTTCCGTAGCGGCTGGTCACGCTGAAGTAGCCGGTCGTCTGGTAGCCCCAAGACCCGTCGAACGGGTGCTCCATGACCGGCAGCAGCTCAATGTGGGTGTAGCCCATTTCCAGCACGTAGTCGACCAGCATGTGCGCCAGCTCGCGGTAGTTGAAAAACTCGCGGCCGTCGTCGGGCCGTTTCCACGAGCCCAGGTGAACTTCGTAAATGGCCACGGGCCGCTCCAACCAGTTCGTTTCCGCCCGCCGACGCAGCCAAGCCTGGTCGTTCCACTCGTACCCGCTCAAGTCGTAAACAATCGACGCCGACTTCGGGCGGAGCTCGGAGTAAAACGCGTACGGGTCGGCCTTTTCCACCAAGTCGCCGTTGCACGTGACAATGCTGTACTTGTAAAGGTCCCCGTGTCCCAGACCCTCGACAAAGCCCGACCAGACTCCGCTGTCGCTGGGGTGCAGCGGGTTGCGGCCGTGCGTCCAGCCGTTGCGGTCACAAATGACCGAGACTTCTCGGGCGTTGGGAGCCCACACGGCAAACCGCGTCCCTTTGACTCCGTCCCGTTCCTCGACGTGCGCTCCAATCCAACGGTACATTTCTTCCGAACGCCTCA
>CAYSAG010000399.1:0-4135 GCA_964428935.1 uncultured Planctomycetaceae bacterium
GGCAACTTGAGCGGGGCCGGCTGGCTGACCGGCCGGCCGGCCGGCCGGAGCTTCCGGCCCGTTGGAACACGCACCGGGCAAAAGAGAGGCGGCGGGAGTCCGTGCGTCCGGAGCGCTACGGAAGCCGCTCCAGAACCCGCGTCAGCAGGCGTGCCAACCGCTGTCCCCCCTCGGCCGCGACCTGCAGGATTTTCTCAATGTCGACCGGTTCCAGGCGGTCGGGTTGGCAGAGGTCGGTCACAATGGAGCAGCCCAAGGTGCGCAGTCCGGCGTGGACCGCGACAATCACCTCGGGCACCGTCGACATGCCGACCACGTCGGCCCCCAACCGACGCAGCATTCGGTACTCGGCCCGGGTCTCCAAATTCGGTCCGGCCACGGCGACCAAGACGCCGCGTCGGCACGGAACGCCCAGCTCGTTGCCGCACTGCAAAGCCAGTTCGCTCAATCGCCGGTCGTACGGTTGGCTCATGTCCGGAAACCGCGGCCCCAAGCGGTCGTCGTTGACGCCTCGCAGCGGGTTGTCGCCCATTAGGTTGATGTGGTCATCAATGACGACAATGTCCGCCAGGTTGTACTCCGGGTTCATGCCGCCGACGGCGTTGGTCACAAACAGGAACTCAGCGCCCAGAGCCTTGAAGACGCGCACCGGGAAGGTGACGTCTTTCATGGAGTAACCCTCGTAGTAATGGAAACGTCCTTCCATGGCCGCCACGGGCACTCCGCGCAACTGGCCGCAGACCAACTGCCCTCGGTGAAACTCGACCGTCGGTTTCGGGAAGTGGGGAATCTGGTCGTAGGGAATGGTGACTTGGTTCTCAATCTGCTCGGCCACTCCGCCCAGTCCAGTTCCCAAAATGATGCCGACCCGCGGACGCACCGACCACGCCTGTCGGATTCTGCCTGCAGCCTCAGAGGCTTTTTCGAACAGACCAATCATTGGACGCTCCTCGAACCAAGCCCACTTGCCTCGTTTGGGAACCAGACCAGCGACCGCGACGCACCGCCCGCCCCGCCGCGACAGCCTCAAGCGCGGTTTACCGAAGCAACAAAAAACGCCGCCGTCCGACCGTGTGCAGCTGGTTCAGGCGGCGACAGGGTGTGACGCTTGAGCCGTGCGACGTTGAGCGGCCTGGTTGGCCGCTGGAGGCACGCCCACGAGCAAGCGGTTCCACGAGGCGAGCAGACCGCCGACTACTCGTCGAAGTCGTCGAAGTCCAGGTCTTCGTCGTCGTAGTCGTAGTCTTCGTCGTAGTCGTCGTAGTCTTCGTCGTACTCTTCGTCTTCGTCGTAGTCCTCGTCGAGGTCGTCGAAGTCTTCGTCGAGGTCTTCGTCTTCGTCCTCGAACTCGTCCTCGTCTTCGAACTCGTCGTAGTCCTCGTCGAAGTCTTCGTCGAACTCCTCGTCTTCGTCGAAGTCTTCGTCCTCCTCGTACTCCTCGTCGTCGAACTCTTCGTCTTCGAACTCGTCCTCGTCGTCGAAGTCTTCGAACTCGTCGTCAAAGTCTTCGTCGAGGTCGTCGAAGTCTTCTTCGTCGTCCAGCGCGACGACCCGCCCCTGTTCCGGGTCCGTCTCGTCGTCCAGCGACAGGAGTGCCTCCAGTCTGGTGACCCCGACACCCGGCGCGCGGTCCACAAAAACACCCTCAAGGTCCGGCAGCAGCTCCGTGATCATTGTCGCTCGCATGTTAAAGTGGCTCCGTCTCTTGACAGCAACAGGGAACGAACCACGGTCCTCCAAACCAGGCCTCCACCGCGTCTCGTTGCCGACCGCCCCACGACTGACTCGCGCCGGAATCGAGGTGGGCTTGGACAGCACTCCCCCTCTCGCCTCAACAAACCGGACTGGCGGCAACAGGCGCGGCCAGCGTGGTCGACGCTGCCAACCAGAAACAGACAGACTCCCGCGTCTCTCCTTCCGCGACGCCTCGCGAACGGCACGTCTTCAAGCCGCGGTAAGGTGAGTGATTATTAAAGTTTTCGACCGTTGTCAACCCCGTCGTTAACGCACTTCTTTGGGAAACCAACGCCGTCTCTGCCGCGGCGCTCACGCCCCCAAACGCCGGTAGCCAAGCGGCTTCCGGTTGGCGAGCCGCACGTCGCAAACACCTCGACCTGCGCCGCTGAAGAACGGTTCAACCGACGATCTGCCTCCGTTGGCGGTCCCGCTCAAACCGGACGCCCCCAACTGCCGAAAAAACTGGCGAAGAAGTTGTGCCGCCGAAGCAGGAACCAACGAAAGGGGGCGGCGCCGCACCGTCCTTCGAGAAGCCGGCCGCAAGAAATGAAAAGTCCGACGACGAGAGCGAACTTTTGCTACGCCGCGCTTGCGCGGACCGCTGTCGCGCCCGAGACGCGTCCGCCCGAGTCCGTGTGCGACCGTCTGGTCAGTCCGTCGGAGGCCTAGCCGGCGACGAACCGCTCTTGCCGCCGCCAGCCGGTTCGGTAAGATTCCGCGGCCGGCCGAGGAGGCCAAACACCCCAACCGAGGCCTTGTTTGCAACGGGGCGATGCTCGTCCGGCTCGCCGACCGTTTCGACGTCTTGTCTTCTCAGTGCCGTGTTCACAGAAGACGTTGTGCCGCCATGCACGAGCCAAACCGGAGCCAACCTGGAGACGAGCGAATGGGGCGAGTCCGTCACGGGCTGCGTTTCTGGGGCACGCAGTTTTGGGTCATTCACCGGGGCCGGGAGTTTGGCCCGTTCGACTACGAGTGGAGCTCGGACTTCCACGGAATCGAGCTGCTGTACCGTGGCCAGAAGTTTGGCGAGGTCTGCAGTGAGGAGGAGTTCTTTGCCGACCTGAAGCCACTGCGGTTGCCCATGCGGGCGGCACAGGTGGCTTGCGTCGTCTTGGGGTCGATGGTTCTGGGAATTGTTCGGGGGCTCAGTCCTGCCGAGAAACACGCGCTGCTGGTGGAAAACCTGCGCCGGCACGGGCTCGAAAAATTCGCCGCAAACATTCAGCGGCTCCCCTTACGCGACGCCGGCTGACCGGCCGAAAGGCCGCTCGAAGCGTTTGCTCTGCCCGGACCAGATTGGTTCGGGGACGCGGGACGAAAACTGGTGCTTGGTTCCTTGTGCTTGGTTCTTGGTTCGGGACGCCGGGGACGAGGCGCGAGGGGCGGGGGACGGGGCGAAAACCGGTGCTCGGTGCTTAGCAACAACGGCCACGACGGAGCGTGGCCCTCCGAGGCTGCAGGGACGCGGTGCCTCGCGTCCGCGCTGCATTCGGGACCGTCGACTACCCTTGGTCCGCGCAACAGGCCTGACCGCCTCTCGGCCTGCCAAACCCACGCGGGCGGGTGTGGACCGGTCGCGGAGCGACCGGATGCTGCTAGCCGGGTGTTTCAACGCCCGGTCGGTTTGCTACCCCGGCGATGAATCGCCGGCTACCGACGGGTTTGAATCCGCGTGTGGGCGCGGTAGCATGCCGGTGCCAGTGGAAACCGGGGGTGTAGCGAGTCGCCGTGGTGTGCTTTTGCGACGCTCGAGGTAGCCATGTCAGGCGTGCAAAGACCGACGGCCGGACGAACGTCTTTCGCCCGCAAAGCGGCCACGCTGGGCGTCGTGGCCGTGGTGTTGGTCGGAGTGCTGGTTGCGGTTAGACGACGCCCGGTGGGACAGCAGGCAGCGGGCCCGGAGGAGCAGCTCGATGCGTGTGTCAGCCGAATGATGCAAGCCGCTCAGGCCGGTGACGTGGCCACTTACCTGAGCTGCTTTGGCGGCGAGCTGCGGCGGAAACTGCAGGCTCGGCTGGAAAGGGAAGGGCGGGAGCAGGCGGCGGCCGAGCTGCGAGCCTCGCAAGCGGACCTCAAGAGCTACGTCACCATGGACTGGAACAGGCTTTCTGACAGTGAGGCAACGTTGACGCTGGAGCGGGTTTACAGCGACCACAACGAGAAACACCGGCTGCGGCTGCAGCGGTCCGGGCGCGCGTGGACCATTGTCGAAATGACGCCGCTGGAAAGCTACGCGCCCGAAATTCCCTACGGCACGCCCGTCTTCGTTCCTCCGCCGCAGCAGTCTCCTCAAGGTCGCCCTCAGCCGACAACCAGTACCGGACAGCAAGCCGGGAGTGCTTCGAAGAGCGGCACCGGTTCGACCGCCACGGGCCAGTCCACTCAGCGACCGTCC
>CAYSAG010000400.1:0-4129 GCA_964428935.1 uncultured Planctomycetaceae bacterium
GAAGTCCCTGTATCCCAAAATTATCCTGTGACAAACCACTAGCAGGAACTCGAGTCGATAGATCGCGACAGTCCGACATGCCCTGCAACGGAAGCAATGAGCAAGACCTTTCTTTAAACCCGGAGATGGTAGGCCAAACGTCCGCACCGGTTACAGGCTACTGTGAGCAACACGATTGGGAGACACTGCAATGAACTCTCCGCATAAAACAGTGCTAGCCGCGGCATGCGCAATACTTGGGTTGTCCATAGCAACTCCCGACGCAGTCCTTGGCGGAATCGTTCGCTACTACTTGCGTTTCGACCAGAGTGAGTACGTCGTCCCGCCGGGAAGCACGATCGAATTGAAAATGTACTTCGACGAGGTGGCCGATACACCGAGTGACCACCGCTTGGCAAACTCCAACCGACATCTCGGTTCGGCAAGCGTGAAGATAGCGTGGTCCGGGGGCCATTCTTATGTGGCCAGCGTGGACGACCTGACGTTCGGCAGCGGATTCAACGAGCCACCTCTCAGCAAGAAATTTCTCGATCCACAAAACGGCATAGCCACGCTGATCCAATCGGACATGTTTCCGCCGTACAGTACATGGACACAAATATCGGACACTCCGTCTTCCATTCGCCGTGTCCAGATTGGGACGGTGAGCTTTACGGCGGCCAATACGCCGGGAGACGTTACGCAGGTCGTGCTTTCAGACCAGGACAGCCAAGCCGAAGATTTTTCCATAGTCGACGCAGCGGACTTCACGTACTACTTCTCGCCGGACGGTCAGAGCACGCTGACAGCATTTACTGCGACCATCCGGACGTCTGGGACGGCCGTCCCCGAGCCGGGCGGCACCGCATTGCTGACCGTGCTCGCTGCCATGGCGGTGGGCGCTTGGAGGTCGCGCAGCAGGCGCCGCTTGGCCTAGCTGCTTGGCGGCCTTTTCCTCACAGTCCGTGACCACATAACGGGTAGACAGACAGGCGTCGCTGGCCGGAGCCTGGCGTCCCTAGAGATTCCGATTCGTTTCGCCAAGGAATCCCCGCGGCGTTTTGCGAGCTGCAAGCAATTCCCGCGTGGCTTGGCTGCGGAACCGCACGTTGCTATCCGTCGCGTCGACCGCACGCCTCGGACGGTGGCGTAGCCAACGATCGCAGTCCTGCTTGGCGTTGAGCGGGGTCGAGCAAACGGCTGTCGGATTTCAGCCACGACGGACAAGATTTTCGGACACGGTGGGAGGGGGAGGACTATGAAGCTGCGCTGCTGGACGGAATGGGTGCGTGAGCGGCTCAGTGACTGCCTTCATACGGCCCGGACCGGTCGGGTTGCTGTTCACCGGCGGTCTCGAGCGACGGCGAGGCTGACTGTCGAGGAACTTGAGGACCGCACTCTGCTGAGTGTCCTGACCGAACAAAGTGTTTTTCCCGAGCCGGTGGACCTGGACGGTGCGGGAGAGTACTCGACGTCCCTAGCGGCCGACGCGGGTCTGGAAGACGGGTACGGCGGTGAAGAGCTGGGACCGTCGAATCAACCTTTTGAGATTTCTGTTCAAGACTCGGTTGGCACTCGTATCCCCTCACCGGAATCCTTCGGCGGCGAGCTGGCCAGCGTTGAAGTCGGTCCCGGTTCAGAGTATCCAAGCGATGAGCCGGAGGCGCGAGGCGGCACCGACGTTGGAAGACCCGATGCGAAGTACGTCCCAGGTCAAATCCTCGTCAAATTGAAGACCATCGAAGTGCTCGCGTCCCTCGCTGACTCTGCGGCCCCAGCGGCAGCGACAGCCGATGCCTCTCCGAACGAGAGCTCTGACCCGGTAGCGCTGGCGCTCACTGCAATAGCCGAAGCGACCGGGGCTCAAGCGGTGACTCCAGTCTTTGAAAATCTGGCTCAGGGCGACGTCGCGGACCGCTCGACCGTACCCCTGCAACCCGATGACTCCGCGCGTCAGGACAGCGAGGAGCCACTTGCTGTGCGCAAATCAATCGAAGAAGACCTCGTTGACGCGTCTGCCCAGTCCGAGGCTTCGGATGTGACATCTCAGAGCAAAGCGACTCCCGTTCGCCCCGAACCGACAGCCGAACTAGATTGGTCCGACTTGACCAGGTGGTATTCCGTTGAGCTTCCCACCGATGCCGACGTCGAAGCCGCTGTGCGGACCGTACTGGCTCTGCCGCAGGTCGAGGTAGCTGAGCCGAATTACTTGTGGCGTGCCACGACAATGGAGATTCCGCCAGTCATTGAAGGACTGCCCAACGCCACCACGGACCCCGCCTTCGACGAACAATGGCATCTTATCAATGCGAAGATTGCCAAGGCATGGGACTACCTGAACCACAATGGAGTTTACCCGGGTGGTTCGCATGACGTGGTCGTCGCCGTGATCGACACGGGCGTCGATTACACCCATGAAGAGTTGGCAGCGAACATGTGGGTGAATCCCGGCGAGATCCCAAACAACAACATCGATGACGACGGAAACGGGATCGTTGACGACGTCTACGGCGCCAATTTCGTGTCCAACCCCTCGCTTCACAATGGCGATCCGATGGACCCCAACGGCCATGGCACGCACGTGGCGGGCATCATCGCGGCCCAAGCTTTCAACGGCCTTGGGGGCGTCGGCACGGCGTTCAACGTTCAGATCATGGCTGTCCGGGCGGGGCAGTACAGCGGCACTTTCGCCGTACAGGACGTCGCCGAAGCCATCCAGTACGCGGTGAGCCAAGGCGCGGACGTAATCAACATGAGCTTCGGCGGATACCAAGAATCCGCTCTAGTCGAGGACGCCTTGGAGGTCGCCCTGAACACATCGGTCCTCGTAGCGGCCGCTGGAAACGACGGAGTCTCGCTACAAACCGCGCCGGAATACCCAGCCGCTTACCCGTGGGTTCTGGGTGTAATGGCATCGACGCCAGACAACAAGCTGGCTTGGTTCTCCAACACCGGCTACGAAATCGCGGCTCCAGGAGACGCGATCTTCAGCACACTGCCGGGTAACCAGTATGCGGCCTGGAGCGGCACGTCGATGGCTGCGCCAGTCGTATCAGGCATTGCTGCCCTCATGCGGTCGTACTATTGGCAGCGGGACGTCTACTCCTCCCGCTTTATCATGGGCAGCATCGCCGCCTCGGGGGAGGAGAACGGCGGTGTCGTCGATGCATACAAGGCGCTGACAGAACCACCTCAGCCGGGAGTACGTCTCTACCGATTCTGGCTATTTGACGACCCCTCCATCTCCCCCCAGAACGACGGCGACGGTCGTATTGACGCTGGTGAAACCATCCATCTGGCCGTCGAGTTGATCAACCGGTCCGGACTCGCCGAGGATGTCCAGGCGACGCTCTTTGCCCGCGCCGCCGGCGCCATTCAGGACGATCCCTACGTTCAGTTCGTCACCGACACAGTTCAGTTCAACGACATGGGTCCATTTTCGTTAGGCGACAACGGCCTTATCTGGAATAACGAGGGGGTCTTGGTCGGGGTTCAACATCCGTTCGTGTTCACTGTCGATCCCGAAACGCCCAACGACCACGTCATTCCCTTCGTCATCGACTTTACGTTTCGCGACGGATGGAGCACCGAACACACGCTCTTGACCCGCACTGACACCTTCCGGCTGGTGGTACAGCGCGGGACCAACCTGCCGAGCGTGATCTCGGAAGACATGGTCCTGACGAGTGACCATCTCTGGATCGTCGGTGGACCGGTTCTTGTGGAGTCCGGAGTGACCCTCACCATTGAAAAGGGCACCGAGGTGCAATGGGGCGCCGTGAGCAGCGACCCGTACAACCCTGGACCACAGGGGGGCACACTCCTAGTCCGAGGCCGGCTGGTGGTGCGAGGCTCGGCAGACGCTCCCGTCGAGCTATTCCCGTCGGAATTTGTGGGAGGGCAAACAGTCGAGATCAGGAAAGAGGGAGCGGGAACAGTAGACATCCAATACGCGCGGGTGCGTAATCCGAACATCCAAGCAAACCGCATCGATCACGCGTACTTCGACCAGGAAAACCGGCCGGCACGAGTCTCCGCCGATGTGATAACGGACACTATTTTTCATGGGTTTAGGAACCTGTCGCGCGATCCACTTTCGAGCTTGATCTGGGCTCAGGCGTTCGACAGGGTCCTGTTGGACAACTGTCAG
>CAYSAG010000401.1:0-4121 GCA_964428935.1 uncultured Planctomycetaceae bacterium
CCGCTCCGGAAACCGCTTGGTCCGCAACGCCTCGGCCACCGACGCCACCTGCCGGGGAGCCCCCGGCCGTTCGGATCACCTCGTGCAACCACTGCCGGGCCAGCCGGCTGGGGGAGGTCACTTGATGAGGACCGGCTGGCTTGTTGGAAAATCGCCCTGGATGCATGCTCGCCCCGAGTCTCGTTCGGAGTAGTACTTGAGGTCCTTGAACTTGTCGTCTCGCAGGATGACCGGTCGCAAGAAGACGAAAAGGGAGACGCGTTGGGTGTGGTGCGTTCTCAAGGCGGAGACGTGTCGGAGGAGGGGGATGCGTTCGACGAACGGGACGGTCTGGAGGTCCCGGGTCATACGGGTTTGGTTCAGGCCGCCGACGATGATGGTGTGGCCGTCCGGGACGGTGACGGAGCTTTCGACCTCGTTGGTTTTCCTGGGTGGGGGGACGCCCTCGCCGCCTTCACCGACGAACGAGTTCAGGGTGATGCGGAAGTCCAAGCGGAGGTAGTCCTCGTCGCTGACGTGGGGCGTGACGGTGATGGTCGTTCCGGCTTGGGCGAAGCCGGCGAAGCTGGTGGTGGCGACGGGGATCGAGGCGTTGACGCTGGTGAACGGTTCCTCTTCGACGCTGGTCAGGACGCCGGTGGCGTTGTCGTTGACGAGGATGCGTGGAGCGGCGATGACGCGGGCGCGGTTGTGTGTGGCCAAGGCACGGATGACGACGTCCGCCACTTGCGGGTTGACCAGGGCCCCGTTGAATCCCAGTCCCGGGAGGGGGCACGACGCGGTTTGCAAAGCCTTCCTCGACGGCACAAACAGGCCCAAGAGTACAAGACGGCGACGCTGCTTTCCGGTCCTTTCTCGCGGCTGAGGCAGAAGGTTCCCGAAGGGCGGATGAGGGGGGAGGCGGGTCGGTCAGGGGGCGGCCGGGACCGGAGCTTCCGGTCTGAACGGTCCCACGTACAGACTGGGACTGGAAAGCCCCTCACTCGGCTCGCTGTCGGCGCCACTGTCTGCTGCATGCGCGACAGGGGACTTCGACAGGCTGTTCGTCGGAATCACAAGCCCGGTTGTGCGTCCAAGCCGCATCCGGTGAGGAGCCGGTGTGCCGACAGATTACGGAGCAGGTTGCTGCAATGCCAACAAACGGGCGAGGGATTCGGCGAGCGTGTTCAGGGCGGCGGTGTCGGGCAGCGTGATCGTCAGCTGCGGCCGTCCCGTCTGGTCACGGTCCAGACAGGTTTCCAGTTGGCTTTTGATGTGAGTGGCCAGTTCTTTGCTGCGTTCGAGGCTCTCGGCGCTGCCGCTCGGCTCTGGCAGCAACTCGCTCAGGAATTTGAACGCCGCTGTAATGAGTTCGCCGCCGGCTGCGGCTACGCGTCGGCGATGAGCGAGGCGCTGAGCCTCTTCTTGTTCGGCTCGGGCGACACTGCCGTCCAGGCTTGCTTCGGGCTTTGCCCCGAGCAGGACCTCGAGCCGTCGTTTCAGTTCTTCGACGCCGCTTGCCAAGTCCACTTGGTCGATGTCGGAGTCGGGGTCCAGTGCGGCCAGGAACAGTTCGTGTTTCGCCGACAGCGTGGCCAGTAGGTTTTCTTCGATGGTTCCTTCGGTCACGAGAAGGAAGACTTGGACGGGCTGTTTCTGTCCCATCCGGTGGGCTCGGCCGATTCGCTGTTCGAGCACGGCGGGGTTCCACGGTAGGTCGACGTTGATGACGGTGTTGGCTGCCTGCAGATTCAGTCCGGTCGAGCCGGCGTTGGTCGTGATGAACAGACAGCAATTGGGGTCGTGCTGGAAGCGATGGACGAGTCGTTGACGTTGCCGCTGCGGGACGGAGCCATCCAGACGCACGTAGTCGAGTTGCAGCTTCTTGAGCAGTTTCTCCACCAGGTCGAGCATTGTGGTCCATTCGGAGAAGAGGACGGCTTTGCGTCCTTGTTCCTGGAACAGCCGCTCAAGCAGGTCTTGCAGGGCTTCAAGCTTGCTGGAGTAGCCTGGCGGCTGCTTGTCGACCAAGTATGTGCTGTCGGCGGCCATGCGGCAGGCTTGCAGTGCCTGGCGAAGCCGGAGCAGGTCCATTTCGGTCAAGTAGCGTTTTCGGACGATGGAGCTCACGACCCGCATGTGTGCGCCGTGCAGTGACATTTGTTCGTCTGTTGGCGTTACACGGATGATTTCTGTGGTGCGCGGTGGCAGCTGGTCGATGACCTCTTGGCGTGTTCGGCGCAGCAGAACGGGCTTCAGGTTCTCGCGCAACTCGGCCAGGTTCTTGTAGCCGAGGACCTTGCCCTTTTCGTCCACGACGCGGTGCCGGTTGAAGAATCGGAAGGCTGGCGCGAGCCGCCGGTCGTCGATGAACTCCACCACCGAATACAGTTCTTCCAGCCGGTTCTCCAACGGCGTACCGGTCAACACCAAGGCGAAAGGTGACCGCAAGCTCTTGATCACGCGGCTGGTCTTCGCTTCCCAGTTCTTGATCCGCTGTCCTTCGTCGAGAATGATCAGGTCCCATTTGACCCGTTCGATGGCCAAGTAGTCGCGCAAAACCTGCTCGTAATTGCAAATTGTAAAGAACGAATCGTTGTCGTACTGCCGGGCGCGTTGTTGAGCCGAACCGAGGACGAGTTGGCAGTTTCGGTTGCTCGAGCGTTCGATTTCGTTCTTCCATTGAGACTTGAGCGACGCTGGGCACACCACCAGTACTTTCTTGATGTCCGCTTCGCGTGCTAGTAGCTCTGCAACGCCGATGCCCTGGATCGTCTTGCCCAGCCCCATGTCGTCGGCCAGGATCGCCCGACCCGCTCCGACAGCGAACGCAATTCCGTCGAGCTGGTAGGGAAGCAGTTCGACCTTCAGCAGAGAGGTACGCAACGGATGGCGAGCCGGATCGCGGCGAATTTCTTCGACCAAATGGCGTACTCGGTCTTGGAACAGACGCTGTTGAATGTATTCCTCGGCGTCCGGGTAGACCGTCACTGTCTGTCCCATCTGTTCCAGCTTGGCGAGCCGACGAATCAGATCGTGTACGTCGTCAATGGGCACGTCGCGAATGGGACCGACGATTCGGTTCACTTCTGGAGTGATCCGGTCGGGCGTCAGAAGGCGCAACGACATCCGTTCGCCGTAGTGGACGCTGACGGAGAAGTGCTTCCGTCGGTACGGTCTTTTCAGCTGCTCGGCCGAAAACCGGCGGCGGACTTTCCTGAGGACGTGCATGATGTGTTTGCAGGTGCCGAGCGTGTTCGTGCGGAAGTCCGGACAGGAGCAGTACGAAACGCCCCGCTCGAAACCTCGCAACGCGACGCGGTACGTCTTGCCCGACACCGCGCTGGTGACCAGGTAGTCCGTCCAGGGGGTGGACGGGTCGAGGGTCCGGACGCGCATGCGTTCGGTGCGAGCACGCTCCGCCCGTTCCGCCAGGGCCCGACGCACCAGCTCTTCCTCGCTCAAACTCTCCACTGGCGTCCGCTCGGGCGGCGGCGCTGCCAAGCCCAGCGCCATCTTCTCCTCGAGCAACACCGAGAAGGCCGCGCCCACATGCTGACAGGGCGTGGAGCAGCGAGAACAGTTCCAGTGCAGCCGGAAGCGACCCTCCTCGCTCAACCGAATCGTGACCGTAATGGGCGCGTCGTAGTCGGGCGGCTCCGGCGGCAACTTCAGGCAAAACAGCTCGTTCGTCAAGATCACCTGCTCGCCGACATCGATCGCGTAGGCCCCGCCGGCACGAAGAAGCCGACGGCCTTCTTCACCGAGCAGTTTGCACGCTTGGGCAAAGGTCAGTCGAGACAGGCGGTCCTTGAGCGTCAGCTCACAGGACTTCTTCACGACGGTCGCCATCGGTTCGCTCCTTCCACCTGAGGGACCGAAAGGGAGGACGCCGCTACGGCGTCCGTGCCAGGACGTTACTGCCGGTCGGCGGCCCGACCAGCGTGAACTGAAACTGTTGCCAAATGTGCATTCGAAGGCAGACTGGTGCGGTACAGTCTCCACGTCCGCAGTTTACAGGCTCTCTGGAACAGAGCAAGTCGCGAGCGCTTGTCGCACGCGCCTGCTGGCGCCAACAAGCCGTTTGTCACCCACCGCTGTCCGCAGGTCTTGTTCCGACAGGACGGGTTCGAGGTCGATGG
>CAYSAG010000402.1:0-4121 GCA_964428935.1 uncultured Planctomycetaceae bacterium
TTGTTTTCCATTTTGAAATTCCCAAACCGAAAGATGCTTCTCTAACGGTAGAAGTCGGGGCGAGGCGGGTCGTTGTCGTTGCGTCGGTGTCCGTACAGCCCTTCGTAGCGCGGGTCCCAAGTGTCGTACTCCGGGCGGAACGTGTAGTACCGCCAGTGGCGGCCGTAGTGCGTCGCGACTCCCGTCTTCAACCCAGCTCGACGCACCGCGGCCAAGTACTCGCCGACAATGTCGCGCTTCGGTCCCATGACGGCCGCGTTGAAAGGAATGTGCTTTGAGTTCCACAGGGCGAAGCCGTCGTGGTGGACGGCCGCCGAAATGAGGTACTTCGCGCCGGCCTCTTTGAACAACCGCACCCATTCTTCCGGCCGCCACTTCTCCGCTCGAAACATCGGAATGAAGTCTTTGTAGCCGAACTCGTTCAGCGGGCCGTAGTGCTTCACGTGGTACTGAGGAATGTCGGCGAAGCGCTTGCGTCTTTTTAGTTCCGGCGGGTTGTACATCCAATGCGGGTACCACTCCGTCTTGTACGCCGGGACGGAAAACGGAGCCCAATGGAAGTAAATGCCGAACTTGGCGTCCTCGTACCACTGAGGCACCTGGTAGTGCTTCAGCGACTGCGGCGTGGGCTGGAATCGGTAGGGTTTGGCGGCCGCGTCGCCGGCTCGAGCCAACGGCGTCGTCAGCGTGGCCGAGAACAAGAGCGCGAACGAAACGAGCGCACGCAACATGAGTCGTACCTCCCCGTCAGACTTCGTTGTCCGTTACGAAGACCCACCCCAGCTTCGCGTCCCGCGAGCTGCGTCTTTCGAATTCGAAAAAGGTCTGCCGAACGCGGCTTCCGTCGAAGCCTGTCACAACACCTTCGTAAAGCCGGGCATGGCGATTGGGTAGCGGCCGTTGGCGTCCGGTTTGACGGGCGGGTCCGAGTCCAGGGTCATGTGGTCAAGCCCGGGAGCGAGCTGCAGGTTGGAGTTCATGGCCTCGTCCCATTGAATCATTTTGCCGGACTCAGCCGCCATTCGGCCGATGATTCCCACCAGCGCCGCGTACGCCGACCGCTCGGTCTCGTTGTACGGTCGGTCGTTGCGAATGGCGTCGAACAGCAAGTCGTGCTCGCGCTGGTAAGCGTTGACCTTGGGCCCTTCGTACGCCCAAATCAGTTTGTCCGGCGATTGGTCATGGTCTTTGTAGATTCGCGGGTGCGGAATGCCCTCGCCGAGCACGGCGCAGCCTTTCGTTCCGTGAATGACGTCGCCGAAGAACCCCCAGCAGTTGCTCATGTGGCGGCCTTGCGCGAACAGGCGCGTTCCGTCGGGGAACGTGTACTCGACCGCGTAGTGGTCGAACAACTGGTCTGGCACCTGACGGACTTGCCGTCCGCCTTGCCCTTGAGCTTGAACCGGCCAGTCCCCTTTGACCCAACAGCAAACGTCCAAATTGTGAATCAGCCAGTCCAAGATGAAGCTGCCGTTCAGCCACGTGAAGCACGAGTAGTTGCGAATCTGGTGCTGCAGCTCGTTCTCGCCAGGACGCCGCGGCTTGAACCCGACCGGCCCGTGTTCCCGGTAGGCCCAGCAGGTAATGACTTTTCCGATGGCACCGTCGTGAATTCGTTGAATGGCTTCCTCCAGCGGCGTGTAGTGACGACTCATTAGGCCGCCGGCAATCTTGAGGTTCTTGCGAGCTGCCTCTTGGCCGGCTTTCAGCACGCGGCGAATGCCCGGAGCGTCGACGGCAAAGGACTTCTCCATGAAGACGTGGCAGTCCTTGGCGACGGCGTACTCCAAGTGAATCGGACGAAAGGCCGGTGGCGTCGCCAAAATGACCAACCCGCCCGGCGAGACGGCGTCAATGGCTCGCCGGTACGCGTCCATTCCCAGGAACTGCCGCTCGGGAGGAACGTCCACCTGCTTGGCGAACCGCTTCGACAGATTGCGGTAGCTGGTCTGCAGACGGTCCTGGAACACGTCGGCCATGGCGACCAACTTCGTCGGTCCTTTGGTGGACATGGCTTGCGAGGCTGCTCCCGTGCCTCGACCGCCACACCCAACCAGTGCAATCGGAATCGTGTTGTTCTCATCCGCGTAGCTGCGCACGGAAATGGCGGCTGCCACGCCGGCCACGGTCATTGACTGAGCCGTTTGACGCAGGAATTTCCTTCGCGTAAAGCCCGTTTTGGTACTCATGGCTTGCCCTCTCCGTTTTTTCGGACAGCGGAACTGGAAAACCTTCCCGCCCAGTCTCTCTGGTTCGGTTACGCCTGTCGGAAAAGGTCGGCCGAGCCAGCCGCGGAGCCACGTCAGCGCCACCGGACGTGCGGCGAGAGCCGACGGTCAGCCCCAGGGGCCGGACCCGCGCCGTTCGGGTTCGAACTTCGGTGTCAGCCCGCGGTGCCGTCCCGCGCTCGGGAGCCGTTCGGCCACGCCCGGTTGTTGCTCACAACGCGGCTTCTTCGCTTCTTCCTCCCCGCTGCGGCAGCGAACGCCGGGCCGTCGCCGCGACCACTCGATTGTGGGCAGCTCGGCTGCAATAAATCAACGCAATGGCGAGCCGGTGGGCAACCCAAAAGAGAATGGGGACTCTCGAGGCCGTCGAATCGCCGTTTCCTGTCGACGGTAGACGCCTTTGGGTTGTCGGTTAGAATCGCCGGCATGACCGACGACGCGGCTAGCAGTTCAGGGTTTGTCGACCAGGTGCGGCGGGGCGCCGAGCGGTGCCAGCTGGTCGGCCGGCGCGTGGCCGTTGCGGTGTCGGGCGGAGCGGACAGCACGGCGCTGCTGCGAGCACTGCACGCTTTGAGCGGGCCGCTCCGGCTGGACTTGGTGGTTTTGCACGTGCACCACGGGCTGCGAGGTGTCGAGGCCGACCAAGACGAGGCGTGGGTTCGGGCGTTGGCCGAGCGGCTCGGCTGGCCGGTCCAGTGTCGGCGGGTGGAGCTGGAGCGTTCAGCAACGGGTCGCTCGCCCGAGCAGGCGGCTCGACACGCTCGCTACGCGGCGCTGGAGGAAATGGCCACCAGCTCGGGTTGCTCCCACCTGGCCGTCGCCCACACGGCCGACGACCAGGTCGAGACCGTCTTGCACCACGTCATTCGAGGCACTGGGGTGGCGGGTTTGCGCGGCATTCCACTTCGGCGCCGGTTGGCGTCCGGAGTGTGGCTCGTCCGCCCAATGCTCCACCTGTGGCGGGCCGACGTGCGAGCCTACTTGCAACAGATTGGCCAGGACTTCCGCGAGGACCAGACGAACCGCGACGTCCACTACACGCGCAACCGCATTCGGCACCAGTTGCTGCCGCTGCTGGAGTCGCAGTTCAACCCGAACGTCCGGCGAGCTCTGCTGCGGCTGGCCGAGCAGGCGGCCGACGTCGAAGAAGCGTTCGACGTCCTGTGCCGGCCGTTGGTCGACGCGGTGCTAGCGGACGTCTCGGACCAGCTCGTGCGACTGGACTGCCGACCGCTGCAGGAGCAGCCTCGACACTTGGTGCGTGAGTGCCTGCGGCGGGTGTGGAACCGACTGAACTGGCCGGAGCAGGGCATGGGCTTCGAGCAGTGGGACGCTCTGGCCGAGCTGTGCTTCAGCGAGGGAAGCGTGACGTTGCCGCGAGGCATTCACGCCAGCCGTCGTGGGCACCTGCTGGTTCTGCGAGCTCCTGTCGACTGACACCTGGACGGCGGCGAGCACACCGGCCTGCTGGTCCGAACGTACGAAGTGGCCGTCGGGGCGGCGCGGGCACCAACGCGGACGCTCCACAAGCCGCGCCGGCCGACACCCGTCTTTTGACAGCCTACTGCCTGGACGGTAAAACGGTTGTGCGTCGACTGGCCGTGTCTGTAGAAGCCCCTTTGGGGTGCGGCTGTCCGCAGTTGACGCGGCTGTCCAGCCGCAAGGAGGCAAACGGCGGCGGACTGCCGCGACTCGTTGCTGGTGTCCTGTCCGCGCCGGTCGAGGGTGTGTTGCTTTGTCGTTCTCGAGCTGTCACCCAGACCGCCTTCGCCTGCCCACACTTTTGGGGAACGGACGCATGAAGTCGCTTCAAATCATTCCGGACCGTTGCACAGGCTGCATGCAGTGCGAGCTGGCTTGTGCGTGGGTGCAGACGGGCCATTTTCAGCCCAC
>CAYSAG010000403.1:0-4117 GCA_964428935.1 uncultured Planctomycetaceae bacterium
ATTCTGGTACGCCTGCTCGGCTTCTTCGTACTGTCCCAGTTGAGTGCGAATGTCGCCCACGCGTCGGTTGGCGTCGGCGGCTTTCTGACGCAGCCGCTGCTCGTCCGAAGACTGTTCGGCCAGCTTGTCGTAGAAAACTAGCAAGTTTTGCAACAGCGCGGCCACTTCGCGCGAAAGTACCGGCTGGGCCGGAACCTCGTACTGCTGGCCCTGGTCGTCCGAAATGGTCAGCTGAGTTGTGCTGGTCACACGGGACGGCGCCAGTTGGTCGAAGATTCGGTCGAGGGCCACCAGAGCCAGTTGCGAGATTTTCTCGGCGCGAATGCGTTGTTCGCGTTCGCCCGCAAGAGCTTGTTCCACTCGAATGTTCGCCTGGCGGGTTTTGGCGTAACCAATCGACGCCACGACGGCCACCAGAACCAGCAGGAACAGCGCGACGGCCGTCGACGCGGCCAGCGCTCGGTTCCGCCGACACCAACGCCACAAGCGTTCCAACGGCGACACCCGCCGCGCTCGAATCGGTTCGTCGTTCAAGAACCGCTGCAAGTCCTCGGCCAGCTCCCCAGCCGACTGGTAGCGCCCGTCCGGGTCGCGGTTCATGGCCTTCAGCACAATGGTTTCCAGGTCGCGTGGGATGGCGGGGTTGACGCGTCGCGGCGCCGGCGGCTCCTCGTGAATGATTCGGTGAATCAGTCCCTCGCGGCTGGTGTCCTGGAAGGCCGGTCGCAGCGTGAGCAGCTCGTACAGAGTCAGGCCCAGGCTGTAAATGTCCGAACGGGCGTCGGCCTGGCCACGGAGTTGCTCCGGAGCCATGTAGCGCAGCGTGCCGACAATGTCTCCGGTCTGGCTGACGTCGTCGTGACGCATGGCCTTGGCCAAACCGAAGTCGGTAATCCAGACGTGGCCGTCGACGTCCAGCAGCAAGTTGGCCGGCTTGATGTCCCGGTGAAGGACGCCCTGGGTGTGAGCGTAGTGCAGAGCGTCGGCGACTTGGCACGCCAGTCGTGCCACGTTACGAAAGTACGTAACCGCCCCGGTCGGACGGTCCAGACTCTCCGACGACGCTCCGCCCGGCTCGCCCACGGTCGCCGAGACGGCTGAGGCGTGCGGCGAGCGGCCGGCCTGGCCCGACGGGGCTTCCGCGAGCCGTTCGGCCGGTCCGTCGGGAACGCCGGGCCGCGCCTGGCTCAACGCTACCGTCACGTCGTCGGGGCCGCTGGAGGGTTCCGGCTCTTCCGCGTCGACGGCGGAAGCCACAGCGGTCAGGCCGGGCGGCGTCGCCAGCGAGTCGCTGTTGGTGGACGAGGTGTCGTCGGTCGAAGAGCTGGCGGCCGAGACTCGCCGTGGACGCAACCGGCCTTGCAACAACGCCACTCCCACTCGCACCAGCACGTCGTCGGTCAAGTCCGCTTCGGACGGCATTTCGGTGGGCAGCGTCTCGTCGCTCGGACCGGACGACAAGTACGCGACGACTTGGTCCAAGCCAACGCCGCGAATGTACTGCATGACGTAGTAGTGAAAACCGTCCTGCTCGCCGACGCCGAAAATGGGAACAATGTTGGTGTGGTGGAGCCGGGCGGCGGTCCGAGCTTCTCGCTGAAAACGTTTCAGTTGCTTCGGGTCCAGCAGGGCCTGACGCGGCAGCACCTTGACGGCCACCCGCCGACGCAGCGACTCCTGCTCCGCCTCATACACAATTCCCATGCCGCCGCGGCCGATTTCGCGAATGATTCGGAAGTCGCCGAGCCGTTTCAGGCGGACCGCGCCCAGAGTCACCCGGCCGTCCGAGGAACGTTCGGTACGTTGCTTCAGCCGTTCCATGGCCCGAATGGTCGGAAACAGGTCGCGGATTTCGTCGGCCAGCTCGGGGTGACGCCGGACGTACTCGTCAATCGACGGCGACTCGCCGCGTCGAAGTCGAGCCACGAAGTCGTCGGCCAACACTTCGACCGGGTCCCGCTCCTCGTCCGTGTCGACTTGCGACGGGTCGGCCAGTTCCTGCGTGGGCGTTTCGCTTGCGTCGGTTGGTTCGGCGCCGGACGCGTCCGGAGACGCCGTCCCGCGCCGCTCCGGCTGCTCGCCTTGCGCCTCGGCTTCCGACTGAGGCTCGTCGTCAATGTTCATGGCTCGCTCCGTGTCTTCACCGTGGGCCACACAGTCGGCAACTGCTTGGCCTCATTCTGCCACGTCCTGGAATTCCGGCAAGTCCTTCAGAATGTCCTTCAGTCGCCGAATCGCTCGCACGTAACGAATACTGGCCGCCTTCTGTTGAATGCCCAGCACTTCGGCCACTTCGCTGTTAGTCAGCTCCTCGAAGTGACGCAGTGCCAGAATTTCACGGTCAATGGGGTTCATTTTCTCCAGAGCTTCCTCCAGTTGCCGTGAAAGCTCGTGGCGCATGGCCGCGTGGCTGGGGGAGGTGAGGTGGCCGAGCAGCTGAGCGGCCATCGACACGGAAGTGGTGTTGGAAAGCGGGTTGTGGAGCGAGACTTCTCGGTCGGCGGCCCGCATTTTGGCTCCCAAGTGCTTCCGGTGAATGTCCACCAAGGTCTGGCTGACAATGCAACGCAGCCAGACGAAAAAAGACATGTTCCGCTTCTGCTGCAGGTAGTGCGGCAGCCGCTGCAAAGCGTCCAGGTAGGCTTCTTGCAAGACGTCGTCCGCGTCCACCCGACCATGCAGCCGTCGGTCCAGACGGAAATTGACCATTCGCCACAGCCGGTCCCGGTGGCGCGAAAACAGCTCGGCCAACGCTTCCTGGTCGCCCCGTTCCAGCCGCTCCCACAGCGACCCGTTCTCTTCGCTCCCGCTCGTCATTCGCGGCTCCGCACCTTACGGTTAAACGCAGCGGCTCCAAGTCCTTCTACACCTGGGCATTTTACAGAGGTCCAGGCCCGGTTTCGCCCGGTTGCTCCTCCAAGCCGCTCACGGTTGACACGCCACACGGCGACACCCGGCTCTTTCCCCACCCACCTCGGCCTCCGCGCCGAAAGCCACGACCAACCGCCAGCGCTGCGCGAATCCGTTCGGAAATTGGGCGCCCGACGGGTAAGTGTGTAGATTCACGGCGGGGAATTTCGTTTCCCTTAGAGTGTACTGCACGTTGGGAAGTCGGCCCAACTGTCGAAGGCCGGCGCCGGGCCGCCAACGAACGGCGCAGGCCGAACGTGCCAGTGACGAGGCGAAAAAACGGCCTAGGCCGACTGCAAACGCAAAAGGTGTCCACTGCGGCCGGACGACACGACCGGACACATGGGAACGGCAACGACGCCAACGGTCTCACTGCCGTCGAACGTAGACGTCTCATTGGAGTCGCCTTGACTGGACGGGCGTTTTTTCCAACCGAGAGCGGCCGCCCGGGCCGCGAACGGTTGCATGCGGGCTGTCGGGTTGCGGCAAAACGCCGCAGAGCAAAGTCGCGGGAAAGTTGGCTTGGAGGAATCAACCATGACAAAAGGTCTACGTGTGCTGGTAGCCATTTTGGCGCTCGGGCTGGTGGCCGACGCGGCCCTGGCTCAGCGGCCGGGACGTGGTCGAGGCGAACGGCCGAGATTCGGCGGGCCGGCACGACCACGCTTTCAACCGGGACCGGGACACCGAATGGGACAACGACCCGGTCCGGGGCGTTTCGGCGGACGCTTCGGCGGCATGATGGTCAACCCACTGATGCGGGCGCTCGACCTGGACCACAACGGTGAGCTGTCGGCCGAGGAAATCGAAAAGGCGGCCGAGTCGCTGAAGAAGCTGGACAAGAACGGCGACGGCAAAATTACTCCCGACGAACTGCGTCCCCACTTCGGCCCGCCCGGCCCGGGCCCGGGTCCAGGTCCCAGAGACTTCATTAGCCGACTCATGCAGCTCGACAAGAACAAAGACGGCAAGATTACGAAAGACGAGCTGCCCAGCGAGCGAATGCAGCGGCTGATTGAACGGGGCGACCAAAACGGCGACGGGGCGCTGGACAAGGACGAAATTTTGCAACTGCGTGAGCGGTTCCGCCGGCGGAGCCGCGAGGGTCGCCCTCGAGGGGAACGACCGGCCGAAGGCGCGGAAGAAAAGCCCGAGTCGGGAGTGTAGTGGCGCGAACGCGAGGGACCGCGTCGGTCCGCACCGGAGG
>CAYSAG010000404.1:0-4106 GCA_964428935.1 uncultured Planctomycetaceae bacterium
GCTCCGCCTACGGCCAGCCGGACCTGATTCTCATTCCCGAAGTGCCGCTCGACATGGAACGCATCACCGCTCGGGTCCGTGAGCTGTACGACTTGCAAGAGCACGTGGTCGTCGTGATTGGGGAAGGTGTGGTGGACGAATCGGGCAACCGGCTGGGAGCGGTCACGAAGAGTGTCGACCCGGCCGGAAAGGTGGTGTACCGAGGAGCGGCCGAAGAGTTCAAGCGTCGGTTGGCCAACGCCCTGGGCGAACAGTTTTTCGCCAGACGCATTCGGCACGAATCGCCCGACTCCATCATTTTCACTCGTAAAGTGGGACACACTCAGCGTGGCGGCCGCCCAATCCGTTTCGACCGTTTCCACGCCAGCCAACTGGGAGGCAAAGCGGTCGAACTGCTGTTGGAGCACAAGAACAACAGCGTGGCCACGTTGCAGTGGTCGTGCGAGCGGGGCTTCTACGTGGACTCGCTTCCGGCGAACAAACTGCGCGACCGCTGGCGAGTCATTCACGCACGGCGTGTACACCCCTCCTTCTACGACGCCGACCGCTACCAACCCTCGGCCCTCGGGATTGACTACCTGCTGCCCATTTTCAACAACGCTCTGGGCACGGACGACCTGGAACGACTGCGGAGCGACCTGTTCGACGCCGGCAACCTGACGACTCGCTACCAAAGCGTCACAGTCGACATTTTGAAACGCGTGCGTCGGTTTGACGGCGAGTACGCGGTCTGAGCCGGCTAGAGAAGGCCGTCCCGCAACGCTGCGGCAAACCCAATGCAGCAGCCGGGTCGACCGTCGGCTCAAACGCCGCCGCACGCTCCGACCCCCGACATTCTCAGACGCTCCCATGACCGCGCACGGCTTGACGTCGAAACAATTGGTCCAGCGTGCGTTGGCTGGCCAGCCGGTTCATCGAGTGCCGACCGGTCCGCTGGCCGTTCATTACTGCGCTCGAATCGCTGGCATTTCCATTCGCCGTTACACGACGGACGCTCGCGCACTGGCCGACGCCGTCGTTCGCTACTACGAGCGGTTCCGGCCGGACGCCGTTTGGCTGTCGGCCGACACGTGGGTGAGTGCGGAGGCCATGGGAGCGACGGTCGGAGCAGACTCGGACGACCAGCCGTTTGGCGGCGTGGGCCAGCCTCTGGTCCGCACTGCGGCGGACGTGGACCGGATTCCGCCGCCCGACGTCGGCTCCTCGGGCCGCTACCCGCTCATGCTCGAAGCCCTGCAGCGAATTGTCTCCGCCTTGGGACGCGACGTTTTTGTCGTCGCGTGCTTCGACCAGTACCCGTTCTCGCTGGCTTGTGAGCTGATTGGCTTGGAGCAGGTCATGCTGAAGCTCGCCGAGGACCGTCCTCTGGTCGAGGCTGTCATGGAGCGGTGCCTGGAGTACGTGGTCGCTTACGGCAAAGCGTTGGCCGAGGTGGGCGCCGACCTGCTCAGCGGAGGAGACTCGCCCGCCGGACTGGTGGGGCCCGAGTACTACCGCGAAGCGGCTTGGCCTTACGAAAAGCGGCTAGTGAGCGAACTGAAAGCCGCGACCGGCAAGCCGGTGTCGCTTCACATTTGCGGCAACGCGGTTCCGTACTTGCCGGGCATGGCTGAAACCGGAGCCGACGTGTTGGAAGTGGACGCTCAGGTCGACCTCGCTGAAGCCGCGCGGATCGTCGGTCCCCAGGTGACCTTGTGGGGCAACCTGGACCCGGTGGGTGTCTTGGCGCAGGGCACTTGCGAGCAGGTCCGGCAGGCGGCTCGAGCGGCCGTCCGTGCCGTCGCTGCAGCCAACCACCGCCGGTTCGTGTTGAGCTCGGGGTGCACGCTGGCCATGGAAACCCCGCCGGAGAACGTGGACGCTCTGCTGGAGGTTCAACAATGGCCGGACGAACGTTCGGAGTGTTGATTCATGGAGCCGGGTGGGTGTCGTCGCAGCACATTGCCGCGTACGTGCGGAACCCGGCCACGCGTGTGGTGGCCATCTGCAGTCGGCGGTTGGAGAGTGCTCAGCAACGAGCGGCCGAGGCTGGCTTGCGCGACGTGGCTTGCTACGACAATTTCCACCGAGCGCTCGCCCACGACGGCGTCGACATTGTCTCGATTTGCACCCCACAGCACGTGCACGCTCAGAACGTCGTCGCGGCCGCTCGAGCGGGCAAGCACCTGGTCATTGAGAAGCCGGTGGGCATTTCGTTGTCGCAGCTTCGACGCATGCGCGACGAGGTGCGGCGGGCCGGCGTCCAGACCGTGGTCAGCTTCGTGCTGCGCTGGAACCCGCTGTTCGAAACCATCAAGGCCCTCATGGCCGACGGAGCGTTGGGGCGGCCTTACTACGTTGAGGCCGACTACCTGAGCCACAACGGAAGCTGGTGGTCCGGCTGGGCCGACACGTGCACGCTCAAGAACGGCGTCAGTGCCATGCTGGTCGCCGGGTGCCACGCCGTCGACGCTCTCCGGTGGTTCGCAACGACCGAGCGTTACGGAGCGGCCGAGCCGGTCGAGGTCTTCGCCGTCTCGGGCGGCTACCGGAAAGGCCGAACCGACTCGTACGACCCCTTCCGCAACACGTGGGTCCAAAACGTACCGCCCATGGAGTACGACGGACTGGAAGTCGCGCTGGTCCGGTTCTCCAACGGCGTCGTGGGCAAAGTCTCCGTGAACTTCGACTGCGTCATGCCCTACCGGTTCCCCATTCGAATCTTCGGAGACCGCGGAACGGTGTTCGACAACCGCATTTGGTCGCACAAGTTTCCCGGGCAGAACGACTGGGTGGAACTGCCAGCCATTGCTCCCGACTCGGCCGACGTCCAACACCACCCCTTCCAGGCGGAAATCGACCACTTCGTCGAGTGCTTGCAGAAAGGGGTGGAATCGCACTGCAACTTGGAGGACGCCATTAAGACACACGAAGTCGTCTTCGCGGCGCTGAAGTGCTACCGCACCGGCCGGTCCGTGCGTCTGCCGCTGCTCAAGCCGTGACTTCCGCGAGCCATTCCCCGCACAGACTCGCCCCTTGCCGCCACGTTCTCGCGACGAACCTTTCTGCCAGTCACGGGCCGTCACCGGCCGGACGGCCCCACCGTCCCGTGGCCTTGCACCCGCCAGCGGCCCGCACTTGGTGTTGGCCGACGGGTGCGAATCGGGTAGATTCCGCTGGGCACCGACGAGGAGGCTCGCTGGGGCCGAGCTAGTCGCTGCCCGACGGACTGCTCGGCACCAAGCGCCAGCCCTCGGCCGTGGAGCCGGCGTGGTTCCGACACCACGACGGTCCACCAGCCGCTCCTCGTGTCAGCGGGCAAGCGTCCGAAACGCGTCGGCGGACAAGCGCATCCGTCCGTGGAGGCCGCCGCGAGGTTCTACTTCGCAAGGACGACCTCCGCTCGACCTTCGCCTTCGCACTCCAGGCACTGCACTTCCCCAACGCCTGTCCGGTCCGTTCCAGCAGAACGGAAACCTCTCTCCGCCGACCCCGTTCGGCTCCACCGCCGACGGCGCAAACTACCCAACGAACCAAGCACGACCCTCGGCAACTTCAGCACCCCTGCTCGACTTTTGCCAATTTCGGCGGTCCTTTTGGGGATTCATCTGAACACGGCCGATGTGTTTGCGCATAAAAAGACTCCCTTCCGGCGGGGCAGCCGGGTAGTTCTTTCGCCAACCCCCAACCAGAAAGGAGTCTGGCACGCACTTGCCTGAAGCGGCGGAGCCGATCCTGATGGCTCCTTCTATGGCATTGACCCAGCCTTCGTTCCAGAGGCTCTTGGCGCTGACCGTGGGAGCCATCCTGACCGGCGGCCCGCGCACCGTCCTGCGAATGCTCTCCACCTTGGGCCCGTTGGCCCCAGGCCCCTACACCGACTACCACCGGCTCTTCAGCCGAGCCCCGTGGTCCACCTGGAAGCTGGGCCGGGTCATCGCCCGGCTGGTCCTCGACCTGGTCCCGCCCGGCGAGCCGGTCATCGTGCCCATGGACGATACGGTGTTGGAACGAAAGGGCGACCAAGTCTACGCCAAAGGCTGCTACCGCTGCCGGGAGTCGGTGCTGCGTACCACGGCCTGCTTGTTTGGTTCGTTCAGTTTGGTCACTTTGATTTACCACGAACA
>CAYSAG010000405.1:0-4099 GCA_964428935.1 uncultured Planctomycetaceae bacterium
GGACGAGAGGACACGCCCGAGTGGTTCCGGCGTCTGTCGCTCTGGGTGCTGGCCAGTGGTGCCCCGTCCGGGTGCGTGCCGGCAGTGGAGCGGTTCGTGAAGGCGTTCGGACCGCCCGTCGGTTTCCACTGGTACAGTTGGCACCGAATTCCGTTCGACAACGACTACCCGCACTACTTTCCGACGAAGGAGGGTTTCGCCGACGCGGTGCGTCGGCTGCAAGCGGCCGGTGTGTTTGTCATGCCCTACATTAACGGCCGGCTTTGGGACACACGGGACCGAGGCACCGAGGACTTCGAGTTTTCTCGACGCGCTCGCCCGGCGGCCACCAAGGACGAACGCGGCGAGCCCTACGTCGAGACGTACCGCAGCAAAGAACGAGACGGCACACCGGTCCGACTGGCCGTCATGTGCCCGACCACGAAGCTCTGGCAAGACACGGTGCGCCACGTCGTGCTCAGGCTGCTCGACGAGTGCGGCGTCAAGGCCGTTTACATTGACCAAGTCGCGGCGGCACGCCCGCGCCTTTGCTTCGACCCTTCCCACGGCCACCCGCTCGGGGGCGGCCATTGGTGGACCACCGACGGCTACTGGAAGCTGCTGGCCGCTCTGCGGGCCGAAAAACCGGCCGACCGCGTTCTGACCACCGAGTGCAATGCGGAGCCGTACGTGAAGTACTTCGACGGCTACCTGACGTGGCACTGGCAGTACAACGGGCAGGTCCCGGCGTTTCCCGCCGTGTACGCAGGAGCCATTCAAATGTTCGGCCGAGCGTACCGAGGCGGTCCAACCAAGAACCTGGCTCTGCGAATGAAAGCCGGCCAGCAATTGGTCTTCGGCGAGCAAATTGGGTGGCTGCCACCCAGTCTGGCCCAAGAAAAAGAAAACGCCCAGTTCCTGAAGCAGGTCGTCTGGCTTCGCCGCCAGTTGGTCCGTTACTTCTACGCGGGCGAAATGGCTCGGCCGCCCAAACTGACCGCCCCTGTGCCAACGGTCGAAGCCGACTGGCAGTGGTCCGGCCAATGGCTCGTCGAGACCGACGCCGTACTGACCGGCGCCTGGCTCCAGCCAGACCAACACCGGGCGGTCCTGATTTTCGCGAACGTCGGCGACGAACCGGTCCAGTCCCCAATCGACCGAAACCCGCAGCGTTACCCGTGGCTGAGCGGAGCTCGCGTTTTGCGAGTGCTCGTACCGCCCGGCTCACAGGCGAAAGCCCAAGCCGTGCGGGACTGGAAGCAGCCCCTGTCGTTCCCGCCACGCTCGGCCTGGGCCGTCGAGCTGCAGACTCGGTAGCGAACCGCAGACTCGAAAGGCCGACCCGGGCGGCTCGGTCCAAGAACACGGACCGGCTGTTGGTCCGCTTGAGCGACCGCACCAGCCGGCGGTAAAGTCGGGTCGGTGCAACGAAACTTTCCCTGCGGCGGAGGAACGACTCATGCCCGAAAAGTCTTGGCTCGCACTGGCACTGGTCTTCGAGCTGCTCGGTGTGGCGACGGCGGCCAGAAGCGAGGAGCCGACGGCAGAACTTCGCTTCGGCCGACTCACCGTGTCGGCAAACAGCCCGCTCGGCCGAGGCGAGTACCCGCGACTTCTGCTGACGCGGAGCCAGCTGCCGGCCATTCGGAAGCGGTTGAGCCACCCGGAAATTCAAACGTACCTCCGACAGGCTCGCGAACTGGTTCGGCTCGGCCACGCCGACGCTCTTCTGCTCGCCACGTTGTTCCAACTGACCGGCCAGCAGCGTTACGCCGAACAGGCCAAAAGCCAGCTCGGACCGCCGTCTTGGGACCCGGCGTGGACGTTCGCCTTCGACTTGCTCGCACAGACCATGACCGACTCGGAGCGGCGTGAGCTGGCAAAACGAATTCTGGAGCACATTCGGGCAAACCGGTGGCGGCCGCGTTTGCTGCTTTGTTTGGCCGCTTGGGGAAACGGCCTGGACTCCGAGCTGGCGCCGCTGATTGAGCAGACTTACGAAGAAGAGGTCCGACGGAAAATCGCCTACAACGACCAGTGGACGCAGGGACGCGGCGGCAGCTCCATGGGTCACGGCTACAACGGCGAGCACTTTTTTAGCGCGGAGTACGCCACGCTGTTGGGTTGGACCAACGCCACCGGCCAAGACGTCCTCTCCGTCGCCGACTTCGACGACCAGCAAGTCGCCTGGTACGTCTACCACTACCTGCCGTGGCAGAAACACCGCGCAGTGATTCGCATTGGCGTCACCATGAACCCGTCGCACGTCGAAGCGCTGACTCCCCGAAAGCACCAAGGCGAAAGCTACCTCGTGCGTACCATTACCGAAACGCGCAACGGGCTGGGACAGTGGTGGCAACGGGAATTCGTCGGCAACTGGCCGCAACCCCGTTGGCGTGCGGGCCAGGAACACATTTACGGATTGGTCGGACGGCTGGTGTGGCTGGACCCGTCGATTCCTTCGCTGCCGCCCAGCCGTTTTCCGGAAACGCGGCTCTTTCCCGAGAACGGCCACGTGGTCATGAGGTCCGACTGGAGTGAGAATGCAACCGTCGCACTGTTTCGGTGCGGTCGCTTCGGCGAAATCGACGGCTACGGCGGACGCAACAACCTCGACAACCTCCACTTCATCATTTACCGCAACGGCTACCTCGCCCCCGACACCGGTTGCGTCCACCACGTGAACGAAAAGGTGTGGCACATGGAGCCGCCGAGCAACGTGCACCACTACGGCAAACAAACCGTCGCTCACAACTCCATTACCGTCGGACGGGCTCGCTACGAAGTCCGCGGCTACAAAAACAGACTGCTCGCCTTCTCCTTGCGAGGCGGTCAGGTGGCCGTGCAAAAACGCGAGTGGTACAAGGCCTGGGGACTGAAACCTCCCAAAACCGTCAACATGCCCGCCGCCTTCAAGGAAGGTCGAATTACGGCGTACTCGACGTCGCCCGAATTCGACTACGCTTGCGGCGACGCGACCTACTCGTACCCGCCCGAGCGTGTGAAGAAAATGACCCGACAGTTCCTGTACTTGAAGCCGGACCTGTTCGTCGTTTTCGACAGGGTGAGACCGGCCCACCCAGCGTTGGACGTCATTTGGAATCTGCACAGTTACCGGCGGCCGGAGTGGAACGGCAAGACCGAGCCGGACCCAAAGCACGACGGCCATTTCCTTCACACAAACGGCGACACCTTTACGCTGACCAACCGTGCCGGCGCCGCCTTGCTCGTCCGAACACTCCTGCCCCAGCCCAACAACCGGGTCGTGCGAACCATTGGCGGGCGGTGGCACGACTTTGAAGTCAACGGCGTCAACTACGGACCAACCGACGCCACTTACCAGTTGCTCGACCGGCGGAACGGCGACGGCGGACTAGAAGGCGTCGGCGGCTGGAGAATCGAAGTCCAGCCCAAGGCCCCTCAAAGCCAGGTGCTGTTTCTGCACGTGCTGCGGGTCGTTCCGCCAGAAACCTCCGACCGCTCACTCGACGCGACGCTGGTCGACTTGCCCGACCAAGTGGGAGTTCGCGTGCAGTGGAAAGGCCGACGAGCGGAGGTGCTGTTCAACCGGAGCGGACCGACCGGCGGAACGCTCACCTGGAACGGCCGGACCGAGCCGTTGACAACCCGAGTCGAAGACAACTACGACCGCTGGAAGTCCGACCCGCGGTACCAGGAATGGATGACCAACCCGTTCATGCGCGTGGTCATTTTTCCCTACGGACGGCCCGAACGGTGAAACTGGAACGTGAGCCGGGCGAGTAGCCTGGTGCGGGCAAGAGGCCGTGTCTTGAAGAGGCGGCACCGCGCCGCTTCTCGAAGCTCGGTCTGCGGTGAAGCTTCCGAACTGGAGGGAGACGACGGAGAAGGTGAGGAAGGCGGTCAGCAATTCCTTGCCGCGCTAGAGCTGGGGAGTGGACAGGGTTGGAGGGCCGCGCTCCTGCGGGGCCGCGATTGATTCGGGCCTCGGAACTCGGCGTTCGCAATTCGGGCCCCGGGACACGGACGCGGAGGACGGCGTCCCACCGATTTGGACGCGAAGGACGGCGTCCCCCCGACTCTCGGACAACCTCGGTCACGTAACAGTTCGCCAACACGTGCAGCCAGGCTCCTCGTCCAC
>CAYSAG010000406.1:0-4099 GCA_964428935.1 uncultured Planctomycetaceae bacterium
ATATTGCTGGGCTTCACCTCGCCTGCGCCTATTTCACGTTCAAGCTCGCCGGGGTGTTCGGATAGGCTCTTAACCTCGCGAAGCCGCACCAGTTCTGCGGCGACCCCTCATGCACGCTGGACGCAGCCATGCGGCTGGCCGTCGAGGGAGACCTGATCGAAAAACACGGCGTCGACGACGGGAAACCGGCCAAGCTGATCGTGGTTTGCTTTTTTGCGGACCGCCACCGACGGCAGCAGGTTGCGCGCGCCGTGGAGCGTCTCCTGGGCGAGTAGAACGTCAGATGCGTCAACGAGCGAAGCTTGCACGGTTTTCTGGCCGAGGTCAAGAGCGAGGCGCGTGGATGAACGCGTCTTACCATACCGAAAAGCACCCGTGGTGAAACGTGGCACCCCGGTGCGGACTCCAACTGGAACTGCCCGCACGATCTTGTTCAGATGCTGGGGCAAGCACCTGCAGGCCCGAACGCGCGGCGACCGCGCCGCCGTTCCGGCAAAGCGAGCTTACGTCCCCTCTTCCCGCCTGGCCGGGAGGCGGCCGCCGTCGAACGACGGGCGGGCGAGAGGCCCCTCATCCGGCCCTCGGCCACCTTTCCCGAGAGGGGGAAAGGCCTGAATCGGCAGGTCTTCTTCGCCACCATACCACTCCGCCATCTACCGCTTCAGCCCCTCGTGCCGGGACGCCGCTCCGCTCGTTGCGGCCAATACGGCTGGGGCAAAACCAGCCGTCTCGTTGTCTTCTATGCGCGGTGTCTCCGACTCGTCGGCCTGTGGGGTTTCCTGTGCGTCTGGCCGCGCGGATTCGACCGCAAAGCTGGGCGCGCGTCTTACGATCAGCCGTTTCACCCGCTTCTCGGCCTGCTTCTGAATTTGCCGGACACGCTCGCGAGTAAGGTTCAGCCTCTTGCCTATTTCTTCGAGCGTTTGCGTTTGAACGCCCATCCCGTAGCGGAGCCGAAGGATGTCTTTCTGGCGCTCCGGAAGCCATCCGACTGCTTCTCGGACCAATTCCGCCTGCTCCAACCGGATCACCGCCTGCACCACATCGGCGTCCGGGTCGACCAGACGGCGAGCCTCACGATAAGCGGAAGACTTCCTGTCTGAAAGCGACGCGACAGTGGTCGCCCGGCGGAAGTGTCGCCAGTAATCCATCCCCACTTCGGACTGCACGGCGGCGCGAACTTCGGTTGCCGCGCGATCCGGTCCCTGCTCGAAGACAAGCCGTCTGTACTGGTCCCTGAGACGCAAGCACGCCCAAGCGGTTCGGGCCGGCAGGCGGATCCAGAGAGCGTGCTGCGGGCCGTACCGCTGACAGCTTTGGCGCATCCACCAAATGGCGTACGTCGAGAAATCAAAGCCGAACTCGGGCCGGAATCTTCGCGCGGCCTCGATCAGTCCGATCTTGGCAATCTGCTGCAAGTCTTCCAGTTCCACGCCGATCCATCGCATTCGCTTGGCCCAATGCTCGGCCAACGACTGGTGAAACAGCACGAACCGCTCAAATGCGCCCGGCTGTCCCTCGCGCATGGCCCGGATCAGCTCGTCACTACGTTCTGCGTAGGACGGGTGTTTCACAGACAGATTCAGCTCGTCCCGCCCGCCCAGCGCCCGGCGGACCCGCTCCACCGCATCCACCAAGCTTACTCCCTTCTCCTCGTCGAACCGAAACGCCAGCGCAGCCAGGCGACGCAGCAAACTTGGGGGCGGAGAATGGGACAGGAAAAGGGGCTCTCGGTGGCGCAGCCTTCGCCCATCCGACAGTCGCACAGCCCATTGCCACACCTGACGAGGCGGATTCTTACTGGAGTAGATGAGGATGTGCTCATGGACGACGCGTGCCACGCGGCGCTGGACCTTTCGGAGCAGTCCCCGATTGATGATGGCCAGGCGATCGATTTGGCAATGGAGGACCTGAAAGCCCCTTTTTTGAGCAATTCGCTGAAAGCTGAATCGACGGTCGGCCGCTGAGACTTCGACGGTCCCAAAGCTATAGTCCCAGCCCAAGACCTCGACAAACAGACGCTGGAAACGATGAGCTGTCAGAAGTCTTGCCAGGTCGCCGATCATGGTCCGATTACGTGGTGATCCCCGCTGTCGTAGCCGAACGCGCCGGGCATTGATAGGATACAGACATGCTACATGGAAATGCAAACCGACTGAGCCGGTGGGAACGATGAGCGACCTGGTCGTCGTCAAGAGAGGCGATCCAGAATTTCCGTCCGCGCTCTGCCGCGGGGCGCTCGGAATCCGGCCAACCGCAATCTGGGCGATCGGCGATAGACACTCATTAGTCCGAAAGCGCGAACAACGTTCGCGCTTTTTGGAGTGCGGCAGTGCTCTGCCGCTTTGGATCCAAAGCGGTGCAGGAGCACCGCACTCCGAAGCGCGTCCACGCACGGATACCAAGGGCGGAGCCCTTGAGTAGAGTCTTTGCGCGTCGAGATGCGCGCAACGTGCGCCCACGATGTCAACGCTGTAACTTGTCACGTTCTCTTCGGTTCTGGAGCAAGCAGGATGCTTGCTCCGCGTTAGGAGCCTCGGTTCGGGGACGTTCGGTGGATGACAGGCTGGTCGTTCGTCACAAGGCAAAGTTGCGAGGGCGTCGCTTCTGTCGCTCCGGCATTGTCGGCCTCGGGCGAAGGTACGCACCCCACGTTTCCGGTGTGATTTGGCACTAGACGTCCCGCTGCGAGCGCCTTGCTCGCTCGCCTACAAGCTCTGGGTCGAGAAACGTCAGCAGGAAAACCCGGCGGGTCACCCAAATCGCCAAGGACGGCGACTGGCAGCCGGAGCAGGCCAGACCAGCTGCGTGCTGCCGACGGGGCGTCGCCAGGTAGTCGAGCGGATGTTCGGTAGAACCCGTCTGCCGGGAAACGCTGGGCGGCCCGCAGATCGACGTCCGCGTGGGGGCTGTCAGGACGAGGGCCCCTGCCTGTGCGGACCTTTCTTCTTCGGCTCAAACAGTTGGAACTCCCAAATGGTGGGGCCATCAGTGGCTTGCAGAATGTTGAGCCGGAACAGTCGGGCCGTGACGGGCTGGAACGAAGCTTCGAAGTGGCGGCCGACGTGGGTTCCCACCAGCACCGTCTGCCACGAGTCGCCGCTTTTGGCTTGGAGTTGAAAGCGTTGGATTCGCGGACCGCCGTACCGGACGCACTCGTCGATCACCACGCGGTTGACCGTGGTCGGCCGGCCCAGATCCACTTCGAGCCAGGCGGAGTGGGTGCCGGCGTCGGTGGCCCAGCGTGTGGTCGGGTCGTCGTCGACGGCTTTGTCGGGGCCGTACTGCCGCAGGTTGCGGTAGACGTTCGAGGCGCGGGCTTTCTTGCCGGTGGAAACGGCTCCTGACACGACCACGTCCACGGGAGGAATGTCGAACGTGCGGCCGTCGGTGCGGAGAGCGATGACTGTGGCCAATTCGTCCGGTTGCTCGGGCGGCCAGACCAGAATGTGCTTGTCGGTCTGCTCGACCTTGGCCGGGCTGTCCGAAAGCGTCTGGACGTCGAGAATTTTTTGTGGAATCGGCGGCAGGGCGAGCGGACCGTCGTCGGGCCAGTTCATGACGAACAGCCAAATTCGGTTGTCTTTGCACGTGGAGACGCCCCACCGTCCGGGTTTGAACGGGCCGCCGCGGGTGCCGTAGACGCCGTCTCCGTACCGCTGCAGCCACTGTCCGATTTCCTCCAGACGCCGGACCTGCCGCGGTTCGATTCGTCCGTCGGGCATAGGGCCGACGTTGAACAGGAAGTTGCCGTCGCCGCCGACGACCCGCAGCAAGGTCTGCACGCACTGCTTCAGCGACTTGATTTGGTCGTTCGGTTTCCAGGCCCACTGGCGTCCCAGCGTCATGCACGTTTCCCAAGCTCGCCGGCGGTTGAAATAGCCGATTCGTTGTTCAGGTGTGTAGAAGTCGCCGGGCAGTCCGCAACGGTTGTTAATGACAATGTTCGGCTGCAGCTTGCGAATCATGCAGAACAGTGGGCCGGCGTTCCAGTCCTCGGCTTTTCCGCCCAAGCCGTCGAACCACAGAATGTCCACCCGACCGTAGTTGGTCAGCAGCTCGCGAATCTGTCCGTGCATGTACTGGATGTACCGAGCGT
>CAYSAG010000407.1:0-4073 GCA_964428935.1 uncultured Planctomycetaceae bacterium
CGACGCGAAGTTCCAGCCCGGCCAGTTGACGTCCTTCCTGCTCCAGCCACACCGGTACTACCCGGGCAGTCGCATGCCCGACTTGAAGCTGGAGCCGGAACAGGCCCGCTCGCTGGCCGCGTTCCTTCGTCGACAGTCCCGCGGCAACCGGCCGTCCTTGCCGGCGGACTGGCCAAGCGGAGACGCTGGGCGCGGCCGCGACGCCTTCCAGCAGCTCGGTTGCTCACAGTGTCACACGGTCGCCGAGGCCCAGCGGCTGCCTCCACCGAACCGCAGCTCCGTCTTCGGACGCTCCGGCGGTTGCCTCGCTCCGCAGCCGCTGCCCGCCGCGCCGGACTTCGGTCTGTCGGAACAGGAGCGAACGGCTTTGCAAACCTTTCTGGGAACCGACGGCCGTTCGCTGACCCGCACCGCGCCGGTGGAAGTGGCCCAGCGAAGCGTCGAATTCTTCAACTGCACGGCCTGTCACAAACGCGACGACCGAACGGCTGTCTGGCCCATTGTGTTGGCCCTGGAGGGCGTGCAGGGGACGTCGCCCGAGTACGTCCCCGAGCTGACGTGGGTGGGAGAGAAGCTCAAGCCGAGCTGGACGGAGCTGCTGTTGGCCGACCGTCTGGCCCAGAAGCCTCGCCCCTGGCTGACCGCTCGAATGCCCGTTTTCGCGGTGCCGGCCCGGGAGCTGGCCGTGGGCCTGTCGCACGAACACGGTTTTGGCACCGGCGGCACGACGGACGAGGACGCCTTTCGCCCCACTCGTCCACCCGACGCCCTCCGTCTGGGCCGCCAGTTGACGCTCAACACGCAAGGCTTCAACTGCGTGCAGTGCCACGACGTCGGCCAGCAACCGGCCGTCGCTCCCTTCGAGAACCGTGGCGTGAATTTCGTCGACGTGCCGGCTCGGCTGCGCTACGACTTCTACATTCGCTGGATGCGCGACGCCACGCGAGTCGAGCTGGCCACACGAATGCCGCGACTGTCGCCCGACGGCAGCCAGACGGAAGTCAAAGACGTCTACGACGGCGACGCTCAAAAACAGTTCGACGCCATTTGGCACTACATTCAGTCGCTCGGGCAAGAGCCCAAGCGAAAGCGCTAGCCGGGACGCGGTGAAAGGCGACGCGAGGGGGTTCAGCGGGGGAGCGACCGTCCGGGTGTGCGGCTTTTGTCGAGCCGTCCGGTTCAGGGGTCGACGCGTTCGGCGGCCGCTACGGGGACGAAGCCGACTGCGGCGCCGACTCGGCCGACACGCCGCTCAGACGCTGCTGGTAACACTCGCCCAAGTGAATGACCAACTCCAGCGCCAGCAGGTCGGCTCGAGCCATGACGTGCCGCGTACTGCGGTTGCCCAACCCGCGGACCAGACACTCGACCCGCTCCAAATGGAGCTCCAAGGCCTCGCGCGGTGTCAGGCCGGCCACAGCCAGCACCTGAGCCAGCTGAGCGATTTCCTGCGCCAAACTGCCCGACCCCATGATGACGTAAGTGCGAAGAAGCTGGTCGTAGTAACTGGCCAGCTTGTCGGGCAAGTGGACGGGCCGTTTGTCCGCTGTCGCAGTTGGGTCTGCTGTGTCGGCGACGGACGGCGACGGACCCGCCGTTTCTTCCTCAGACCCGTCGGCGGTTTTCAGCCCGTCGCCTGTCTGGCCGGAGTCGGAACCCGAGCGGGCAGCGGCAGCAGCCGTTGAAGCGAGCGGGCACACTTGGTCGGTCGGGTTTTCACCGTTGACCTGGCCGGCCGTCTCGCTGACGGCGTCTGCGTCGTCCTGAGCTGAGTCGAGAGCCTTCGAGGCAAGCGACGCCCGCTCACCCGCGGCGTCCAGCGACGGCCGGTCGTGCGTTGAGTTCGACCAGCTCGCGGCCGAACCAGACGCTCGGGCCAACTGTTCCAGCTCCCGCAAAATCTGCCGCTGTTGCTGCAGCAGATGTTCGGCCTCGTCGCGCTCCCGCAAGAGCCGACGCTGATTGGCCAGAGCGAGCTGGCGGTTTTCCCGAGCCAGCTCGACCCGACTAATTGCCCGTTTGGCGACCGGCACAATGGCCGCCGACTCCCACAGGTTCGCCGAAACCAGCACCTCGCAGTCCAGACGACACAGTTCGGCCCACTTCCAGTCGCTCAGAGCGGAACAAATCAAAACGACGGGTTCGTCGCAACCGCTGGCTCGCACCGCTCGGACCAGACTGACCGGGTCCAACACCTCGTGGCCGCCGGCGGCACGCGACTCGCCACAGACCAGAACGCAGTCGAAGCTTTCGTCGCGCAGCAGCGACAGGGCGTCCTGGGAGGTCGAGGCGTAGCGGAAAACCGGCTCGACGCAACCTTCGGCGTCCAGTTGCAAGACCAGGCTGGTCCACTGCGGCTCTTCCGGACCAACGCACAACAGGCGCAGACGCGGGGGCAGTTGGGCCGCTCCAGCAGCGTGCTCGTCGAACCCGCTTTCGGCAGAACGTTCTACCATTTCCGTCTCGGACACCGGTTCGCTTTCTGTCGTTGAGGGCCCCGGCCGCGTCCTGTTTGCCACGAACACCCGACAACGTGAGCGGCGTCGCTGTCAGCGGCCGTAAGGCTCAAGCACCAACTTCCCCGAACCGACCAGCGGTGCCGCCGTCGAGGGACCGCACGCCGCTTGTGCAACGCGACGCTCTGTGCGGTCAAACAACTGCCCCACGCGTGACCAACACAAAAACGACAGGAAAAAGCTCCTTTCGGCCGAAGCTCGCCAGGCGAGAAGCTGACGCACTAGGCCCACGACACCGCCCCGCGCCCCGGCCAAGCGGGACGTTTATATCGACGGAAACGGCTTGTGTGTCAATAGGAAGTGACAAAAAAGCCTTTCCGGCGGGCCGAGCCCGAGCGGCGCTCAGCCCAACACCGCCGCGACTGTCGAAGACACCCCCGTCACGGTCAGCGTACTGAGCAACGACACCGACCCGGACGGGAACCATATTCTCCTTGTCGACGTCACACAGCCAGCGGCACCGTCACCTTCACGGCCAACGACGTCACCTACACGGCCGACGAAGATCTTGTGAGCGGAACCGACACGTTCAGCTACACCCTGAAAGATGGCCACGGGGGAGCGACACGGCCACGGTGACGGTGCAGATGGTCGAGGTGACCGACTGGACCCTGCAGCGGCAAAAGCTGGACGGGACGTGGGTGGATGTTCCCGACGGCGAAGCCTCCTGGTCGCACGACGAGCTGCCCTGGACGGCCCACTTTGGTCCAAAGGACCCGCCGGACGTGACCGGCATCGACTGGCTGGCCAAGCCGTGGGAGATCCGGACGTCCCGTGGAATCCGTTTACGTCCATCGACGGTGATGCGGCCGCGTATGGCAACCCCGGCGTGGGCGTGTGGGCGGTCACGCCCGAAGTCCAGCTGAGCGCCCCGAACCAGACGGCTTTCTCGGTCAGGATCGCTCAGCCCAAACAAAAGGTCGTGGCGGAGATCCAGAGTGTCGAGTGGGTCCGGCACGGGAACCCGGACGGCAGCCCGAGCGATGAGGCGGGCGAGCTGGTGGACGACGCGCTGTTGGGCAAACGCTTCTTCCCGGACGCTGAAGCCCCCGGGGAGTCGGCGCGCCGGAAAGTCGACCTGCTGGTTCAAGTAGCGCCGTCGATGGCGGGGATCCCGGTCTTCGCGCGGTGGCACGACGTGGACGACTGGACCGACGATGATGGGCCAATCGATCAGGACCCCGACCCCCGGCACCGCAACAACGGCGACAACTTCGTTACGGGGACCGGTCCAGAGGCCAGCTTGCCGCCTTCGGCGGTGACGGACGTGGAGGGACGGGTCCGCTTCACCTTCACGATCGGCTGGATCCAGCCGGGCAACAATTTCCGGATCGCGGTGGGGGGCCACAGCGAGGAAGTGTGGCGTACCAAGCCGCTGGCAGCCAACTGGGTGGCAGCGCTGTTCTTCGATGCGGATGAAGACGACTATTGGGACGATTCGGAGGAGCTGATGGACGGCTCATCTCTGGTGCACGGCATCGGCACCTCCGAGGTCCTGACGGTTTGGCGCAAGCTGCACGTGGAAGTGGATTCGATGGGGGCGGTCAGCGGCAACAC
>CAYSAG010000408.1:0-4063 GCA_964428935.1 uncultured Planctomycetaceae bacterium
TGGGCATTCCGATCCACGTGGTCCATTATCCGGCTTACTGTTCGAAGTTTAGCGCGGTCGAGCGACGGCTATTCTGCCATGTGGCGGGAGGGCGTGAGGGGGTGTTGTTCGACTCGCTAAGAACCGTGGTTGGGTTGATGAGCAAGACGCGGACCCGGAGGGGATTGGAGGTCGCGGTGCGGGTGAATCAACAAGGCGTATCAGACAGGCCGTAAAGCATCCGAAGCCTTCAAGAAGAACGTTAAGAAGATCGTCGAGTTCGACGAGTTTCTTCCGAAGTGGAATTACCGCGTCCTGTCACAGGCCTACCTCGGTTGATTGTCGTGATTATTTTGGCCTCGATCCATGAACAGGGCGGGGCAACCACAAGGGTTGCCTTTACGCGTCCAGCAGCCGTTGCAGCTCGCGGACCTGTCGCGCCGTTTTCTCAATGTCGTCCTGCAACCGCTGGACCTGGTCGTCGTACCCGAGGCGACGGGCGAGGAACTGGAACCCCTTGGTGCCGACCTCCGGCACGGTCAGGTCCTTGGCGTGCCCTCGCACCATTCGCAGGGCGTCAATCAGCTTTCGCAAGAAAATGTAGCACTCGCGAAGCTGCCTCGCCTGGTCTTCGGTGAGCACGCCGTGGCGGCGCAGTGCGTTGATGGCCTGCACCGTGTTCGTCGTCCGCAACTCGGGCGACCGGTGCCCGTACGTAATTTGCAGTCCTTGGACCAGGTACTCGCAGTCGACCAGCCCGCCGGGACTGAGCTTGGCGTTGAACGAGCCTGGCTTGACCAGTTGTCGCACCTGTTTTTCCCTCATGGCTCGCATGGGAGCCGCGTCGAAGGGCTGACCGCGGTAGACCAGCCGGTCGCGTTCCGCCACCAACTGCCGGCCGAACCGCTCGTCACCGGCAATCGGACGCAGCTTGACCAACGCTTGCCGCTCGTAAGGCCAAGCCGGGCCGTCGGGGGCGAAGTAGGTTCGGAAGGCGTCCAGAGCGACGGCCAAACTGCCCGCTCGTCCGTACGGCCGGAGCCGCAAGTCGATCTGAAAAACGCCCTCGCGTCGCGTCACAATCGTTTGAAGAAAGGCCTCGACCAACCGCGTGAAGAACTCGGCCGCCGTAATGACCTTCGGACCGGTCGTTTCCCCAGGCTGTTCGTAGACGAACATGAGTTCGATGTCCGACGCGAAGCCCATTTCGCGTCCGCCGCACTTGCCTAATGCGGCCACGCACAACCGGACCGGTTCACCTTGCGGACCGACGGGTCGGCCGTACCGCTGTTGCAGCTCTTGCAAACACAGCTCGACAGCGGCCCGCACCGTCACTTCAGCAATGTCCGTCAGCTCTTCCGAGAACTGACCAAACCGGGGAATGTGCCCGACAATGTGTCGCATGTCGACGCGGAACATTTCGCGGTCTTTGAACTCGTTGAGCCGGCGGCGGCGTTCCTCGGCGCTGGTGGCCGACTCCAGCCGCTCCGCCAGCTCCGCCTCCAACTGCTCGCGACTCTTCCGTTCCCGCAGCGACTGCGTGTCGGTTAACACGGGCAACAGGTTCTCGTACTGCAAGCGCAGGAAGTCCTCCCACAGGAACGAACTGACCCCCAACAGACGGGCCAACGCCTCGAGCACGTCTTGCTGTTCCAGCGACGCAAACTGCTGCGGCCAGTTCGGCTGCCGAAACAGTTGCTCGACGAACCCGCGGAACTGCGTCAACGCCGACTCCGGGTCCGGGCAGTGCGGCAGCAGGTGAGTGAAATGCTTGATCAACACGACGGCCGCCCGCAGCTCTTGCTGTCGCTGCGGGTCCGTGATCTTGTTGCCCTTTTCGTCCGTCACCCACAGCACGTCGGCCACCTGGTGTCCCGACGACCCGACGGCCACCCGGACAATGTTCACGCCGCTGACGGCCATGGCGTTGGTCAGTTCGTACAAGAAGCCCGGCGTGTCCTCGGCTCGAATGTGAAGCACCGTGTAGCGGGGTGAGGCGTCGTTGTCGATTGTGATTTCGACCGGGTAAAGCGTGTCGGGCAAGTCGGGCAAACGTTTCAAAGCGGCTGGGGCCCGGCTGGCCAGTCGGGTCTGAGCTTCGTGCAGGCGGCCTTCTTGAGCCAACCGCATGAGCTCTTGCAAGTCAGAGCGGTACTGCTGCCAAGTTTCCGGGCGAGCGTCGGCGGCGACCGAGCGAACGGTGAAGACGTCGACAAACTTCGCACGCGGACGACGCAGCACGCGGCTGCGAGGCTTCAGTGGCCGTTCCACTTCCGGGCGTTCGGCGGTGAACACGTTGCCGTCCACAATGTCGAACCCGTAGACGAACAGCAAACCGCAAATCAACGACAGGTCGCCCAGTTGGTCGTAGCCAACCACCGTCAGCCGCCACGTTTCGTTGTCCAACCGCTCGGCTTCGATTTCAGCCACGTTGTCCGGGCCGAGCCGGTCCAACAGAGCGCGGTGGCGAGCAATTTCTTCGGGAGAAAACGTCTCGGCGTAAGACGGCTCCATGCCCTCGACCGTGGGCGCGGGAGTTTGGTCCGACGGGTACGGCTCGACCGGCTCCGCCTGCTCAATGTACTTCTCGTAAATCCGCCTCACTTCGACGCAGTGCTGTTCGTAGTGCGACAAGAACCGCTCGACCGACGGAAAATCCAGCCGGCGACTCAAGTACGCCAGCTCGCGTGCATCGTCTGGAAGCGAGTGGGTTTGCTTGTTGTGCATGAGTTGCAGCGAGTGCTCGATTGTCCGAAGGAAAACGTAAGCCGTCGACAACTGGCGGTACTCGTCGGCCTGCAAGACCCCCAGGTCAGCCAGCCGGACCAGCCCGTCCAACGTGTTGAAGCTCAACACGTGCCGGTGGCGGGCTCCGTGCACCAGCTGCAAGAACTGCGTGACGAACTCAATGTCGCGAATGGACCCCTCGCCCGACTTCACCTCACCCCAGGACCGGCCTCGTCGCGCCAGCTCGCGTTCGATTCGGCGTTTCATGTCGCTGACGGAGCGACGAATTTCTTCGACCGGGTGGCCGAACAGGTGCGGCTGAACGCTTTGGACAAACTCGTGCCCCAGTTCCAGGTCGCCGGCCACCGGCCGCGCCTTCAGCAAGGCCTGTTTCTCCCACAGACGCGCGTGCCGCTTGACGTACTCCACGTAGGCGGGCAACGCGACGACCAGGGCACCAGAACGTCCCCAGGGCCGCAGCCGCAGGTCGGTCCGGTACAAGAAACCTTCACTGGTCGGAACCGACAGCATGGCAATCAAACGCTGCCCCAATGGAACGTAACGTTCGGCGTTTCCACGGCAGACAAACACCAGGTCAATGTCGGAGCTGTAGTTGAGCTCTTCACCCCCCAGCTTGCCCATGCCCACCACAGCGAACCCGTCGGCCGACACTCCCAATTCCCGTTCCGCCTCGCTCAAACAAGCCTGGACCATGGCGTCGGCCAGCAGCGAAAGTTGCGACGTGACCACCCGAAGGTCCATCAGTCCGAAAATGTCGCAGGCACCGATTCGCAGCAAAGCCCAGCGCTGGTAGCGGCGCAACGCGTCCAGCCGTTCCTCGGCCGATTGAAACTCAGCCATCCACTGCTGCGCCTCGTCGCGAAACTCCTCGCGGCTTTGAATGTCGGCCAGTCGGCTGTGCTGCACCAACCGCTGCAGGTAGCCCGGGTTCCGCAGCAGGATTTCGGTCAAAAACTGGCTGGCCACGAAGAGCCGAATCAAGATTTCGACGGCTCGCGGGTTCTCACACAGGTACCGGAACAGTCCCTCACGGTCCGAGACGGTTTGAACAAACCGCTCGAAGTTGACTAACGAGCTGTCCGGGTTCGGCGTCTCGGAAAGGGCCGCCAGCAGCATGGGCAGACACCGCTCCAGCTGCTCCGTGCACCGACCGTCGTCGCACACCGCCAGCAGTCGCTTGTGAGCCGTCAGGGGGTCCAAAAACCCGACCGACTCCAGCACCTGCCGAACCCGCTCTTCGTTCAGCTCACCAGCACGCAACAGCTTCTCGATGTCAGACAGCATGGGCCAACCAGCCAGTTTGAGTCGCTTGAATTTGAGTCGCTTGAAGGTGTCC
>CAYSAG010000409.1:0-4045 GCA_964428935.1 uncultured Planctomycetaceae bacterium
AATCCATTTGCAGCGTGCCGTTTTCCAGGCGCCAATTGGGCTCACCCATGCTCACCCAATTGACCTTGTGCGACCGCAGGTCCTCGTACAGTTCCGGTTGCTGCCGCGCGAAGTTGAAAGTAAACGTGTCAAACGGCGGCATCTCGGGAAGTCGAAGCGGCAGCACTTGCAGCTCAACAACCACGGTTTTCGTGGGCCACCGCGCCTCCTCCGGCACCACGCTGACTTGGAACTCGTGCACCCCGGGCTCGAGGCGGTGGGTGTCGATGCTGACCCAAATCTGTCGCGACTCCATCGGCGGAATCACCAGCTCAGGTGGGCCCGAAGCTCGCCTCGTCTGCCCGCTCGGCTTGATCGGACGCATGACGGCCACGAGGTTCGGAGACACCCGCTCCACCGCGTCGACGAAGTAGAGCGTGGTGCATTCCTTCGGGCCGTCGACCGCGATTCTTATTCGACAAGGATCGGACCGCAGATTTGTCACGTAGAAGGCAGCCGGCTCGACCTCGTCCTGGGCACACACGATCCTCACCCGCTTCAGATTCACCAGCCCCGGAGGCAGCGCTCCCTTGCGGACCAGCAGCCATGGGTCGAAGTACCACGTCGTCAAACCAAACTCTTTGACTTGACGCTGCACCGTTTCGGCCAGCTTTTTCTGTTTGGCTGGCGTCGTCGCTGCGTCAATCTGCTGCTGGATGTGCCACACCGCGTGGGCAAACCCTTCGGACGGGTCGGTCGTGCCGCGACACATCCGAGACTGCCAAACGTTCCGTTGCCGGATCTCCTGAGCGGCCTTGGACCATTGATCGAGCGTCGCCAGCGTGTCGGGATCGAGCAGACGGGCCAGAGGTCCCGGGTTCCAAGTCCACCGAGGCCGGTAGCTTCCGGACGAAAGGAGAAAGTCGTCGAAAGAGGTGTGGCCTTTGTTCGCAAACAACGAGATTTTCAGGCGCTCGCCTTTGGCCGGCCGAACCCGGGCCACGTAGCCTCCGTTGGCGTAGACCACCACACCGGTCTGAGTGATTTCCAGAATCAAGTGCGTCGGTTGAGACCGGCACGCACCGAGAATGGTGCGGTCTCGCTCGCCCGGATCCGCCTCCTTCTCAATGTTCCCGCCGCTCGACACGCGAATGGTGAGCACTTTGTGCGGGTCGTCCGCCGAGCGAATCCGAACGCCGGCCCGCGGTTCTACCCACACGACGCGATCCGAGTCGTGTTCTTGCCAGACCTTCACGTGGACAACGCAAGGGGGCGAGACGCCCTTCGTGCACTGAATTTCGCCAGGCCCAGACTCTTCGAAGAACACCAGCCGGCCACCTTTGACCTGGAACTGGCCGGAAAGGACTTTCCATTCCGGCCCGAGCCGATTCCCGTCGAACCGATCCTCGAAAACCGGCTTCGAATCGTCGGCGACAAAGTCTGGAAGCGGTCGACTCTCGATTTCCACCTCGCGCGGAACCACCGCCACTTCGCCTTGCAGTCGGCCGCGTTCCACCACCGAGCTGTTGGCGCCGCCGTGACCTTTGCCCCCGTCCCTCGGGGACAAACCGGCCTGCGGCCCGCCGCTCGACCGAGCCAGCTTCTCCTTCGAGCCAGCCCTGCCCGCGTCCGACTGCTCCTTCAGCCCCGCCGTCTGCGAACCCGCCGAAGGACCGGACAGAAACGACCACAAGCCCACAGCCACGACCAGCGCCAACGCCGCGCCGCCGACCAACACCCACTTGCTCCACGAGGGCAACGTCTGACGCTGCCGTCTTGGTCGCTGCGGAGTCCTGACCTCACGGAGCGAAGGCTTTGCAGCTTCGCCGCTTGGCTCACCCGCAGCAATTGAGCTTCTAGCGTCGCCCTTCTGGCCCGCAGCGGAGCCGTTGTGCGTCGCCGGCGAACCACGAATGCGAAACCGTGCACCGCACTTCGGACATCGCACCGTCCGCCCAAACGCCCGGCGATCGCGCAACTTCAGCGCCGAGGCACAACCTGGGCAACGAACCACATACGCAGACATGTCCCCCTCCCCCGTTTCAAGCGTCACCCGTCGCGTACCGTCGCCGCCAACTGGAGACGGTTGCTCCGTCAGAAGACGACTTCGATTGGCTTCGGCCTGTTGATCTGGCTCGTCCTGCCAGGAATCGAGCTGAGCCGAGTCAGACGGGTCAGCGCAGCCACGATCCGACCGACTGCGGAACCCCAGTCCGCAACCCTCAGATGGAAACAATATTACCACTGCTGACCTGGGAACCACAATCAGCTCCACAGCCAGCCTTTGCCGGCGAGCAGCACTGTCTGTGCACGCAGCGGATTGCCCACCCAGTACAACTCCGACCGGCCAGTCGGTGCGGCAAGGCTGCCAGCGAGGAGCAGAGAGGCGACGCGGCGACCTGCCGAAGCGTGCGGCTTCGGCCGCGCCGGACGCGATCGGCAAGAGGTGCGAGCCGACAGAGGGTTTCAACGGCCCCACAAGGACGTGCTGCTGCCGGCGGCGCGGCTCCGTCAATCGTTCACGGCTGCACCATCACAATTACGCGACGGTATGCGAAAAGGTTCGGCTCACCGTCGTCCTTGACGGTGAGCACGACGTGGTACTGACCGGGCGGTGTATTGGGGGGAATCTGCACGGTGGCCTGCGGAGAGTGTTGGTCGACGATTCTCAACTCGCCACCGGGCGTGCTCGGCTCCGCATAGAACCACCACCGGAAAGAGAGTCCGTTGCCGTCGGGGTCGGAGCTGCCGCGAGCAGACAGCGAGACAGACCCACCGGCACGAGCCGTCACGTGCACGATGCCTGTGCCGGGCTGTCCGTTGACCACCACTTGAGGTCGGTGGTTCGCCTGTCGGTAGGGCCGGACGCACCAGTCCGCTCGCGCGGCAAAATCGTTCTGAATCGCCTCGGCCCAGCGCCACAGCGGCTTGAAGAGGTCGCCGTCGTCCTTGGCACCGCGCCAGACGTTCCTGGTGCCTGGTTCGCGCTCGAACCGACCTCCCCAACCGCCGTAGCTGGGATGCTCCAGGCTGCCCAGCCCCACGTCGATTTCATACCAGTAGGAAGGGGAGTCCCCTTCCGAACGAAAACTGCCGTCCTCGTGAGCTTCGTAAACGGAGCACAGTGGCCCGTGTCCTTGAAGAATGTTTTCCTTCATCCACGGTCCGTCGAAAAAACGGTGCAAGCGCGTTGGAATCAATCGACGCCACCGGTAGGCCACCGCTGCGAACTGCCGAAAGCTGCCCAAGACACGCAGCTCCGGCCAGTTCGGTTGGATGTACTCGCGAAAGGTTTTGTCTTGGTCGAGAATGATGTAGAGGACCGCTTTGCGTGACACTCGGGCCATTTCATCCGGGTGCGCGTGCTGAATCTTCCACAGCGCCCGGGCGATCGTGTTGGTTCCGCCCCAGGCTTGCAAGTACACCGGCCTGGGGTCGTCGTCGAGCAGGACCTGGACAATGCGATCCGAGCCCGGCGTGTCTTTCGACATCTCGCCGACGTCGTCAATGTTGCCCACGTAGACGAGCCGCTTCAGCTGCTCGGGGGACGGGTAGCCCGGCGCGTGTTGCTTCAGGTTGGGGTAGCACTTCGCGTAAAGGTCGATGTCGCGTTGAATCCACTGCTCGCCGGCCCAGTTGTGGCCCTTCCAGTGAAACTTCGAGCTGCTGTAGATGAGCCCTTCGATGTCCCATTGGTTGGCGTAAAGCAGGAAGCGCACCATGGAGCAACGGTCGTCGATCTCGCCGTCGGTGGTCGCAATGATCCGCGGCCGGTCTGCGGAGGCGCGACGGGTCCACGGTCCGACCAGCGAGCCACACGCGGTCACGAAGCACGCCATTGCCAAACCCAAACACCGCATCGGCACCCTCCCCAGTCATGCCCTTTCAAGCGTCGCGTCCAGCTTGCCCTGGACAAAGCAAAAACGGCGACGCTAGCCACAGCGCCGCCGTGCTCTTCTCTCGGAATTCGACAATGTCCGCCAGCTTACGCCGAATGTTCCGACTCGTCTTAGAAACTGCTGGCGGAAGCCCGTGCTACATCCGGTCTGTGTTTGTCTAGAAGCCG
>CAYSAG010000410.1:0-4011 GCA_964428935.1 uncultured Planctomycetaceae bacterium
GGGCAACTGGTCGCGGTAGCGCTGCAGTTGCTGTTGGGCGACTTCCACCCGCTGGTCCGGGGACAGCGACTCCGCCTCCAACGGCAACGAAATCGACGCGGTCATGAGTCGTTGCCGGACCTCCTGCTTCGGGTGTTTCTGCACCAACTCATTCAAACCCCGACACGCCTCGCGCAGTCGACCCGCTCGGGTCAAGTAGACGGCGTGCTGCAGGGCCAGGTCGGCGTCGAGCGGGAAGCGAGCGGCGAGGTCTTCAAACGCTCGGTCGTGGTCCGGCGACGAGGAGGAGCGGGCCAGAACGCGAGCCAGCAGGTGAGCCAACTCGACGTCGTTCACGTCTCGACGGTACAGGCTTTCCGCCTGACGAACCGCCTCGTCGAACTGCCCGGCCGCCGCCAGCGTTTGGACGAACAGCGTGACTACGTCGGCGTTGTGCGGCTCCAAAGTTACCAACTGCTCGGCCAGCCGTCGCGCCTCGTGCGGGAATCCGTACTTCAACGCCAACGCTACCAGCTCCAAATGGAACTCCGGAATCTCTTCAGCCAGCAGCAGGCTGGTCCGGAGCGAGCGGCGAATGAACTCCAGCTGAGCCTGAGCCGTTCGCGGTTGTCCGCGAGAAGCGGCCGAGACGCTTTTGGCTTCGCGAGCGAAAACGGCAAACAGACAGACGGCGGCCGACGAACTGTGCTGCCGCGACAGCTCAATCAACGGCTCAATGGCCTGCTCGTCTCGCTGGAAAAGGCGAACCCGAAGCTGAAAGCCGCGGTACTTGACGTTCTGCGGGTCGGACTGCAGCGCCGTTTGAATTTCTGCCTGTGCGGCGTCGTACTGGCTCAACGCGGCCAGCGCGACGGCTTTCAAGTAGTGCCCTTCGGCCGAAAGCCGCTCCTGTCCGGCCAGTGTGTTCAACGCCTGGCGGTTGCGTCCGAACTGTAGCTCACGTCGCGCCTGTTCGACCAGACGGTCTGCTTGCGGGTTGTGGCAGCCGCCGACAAGCGACACAAGCAGACAGTAGGCCACGACGAGTGCTGGAGAAGCCTGTCGGAGCATGGGCAATAGAAACCAAAACAGTGGCGAAGGAAAAAAGTAAGCGGGACTGCCAGGGCACGGCGACGCGACTTCTGCCCGAGACTGTCGAATCGGAGGCCAACCAGCCTCACAGCCGAATGGGAAAGTCCAGGCGGTTGCGTCCCGAGCGGATTTGGCGGCGAAGGTAGACGGTCTTGATTGGGTCGGTCCGAGTGCTTGTGGCCAGCGTCTGCGTGTTTCCGAACACCTTGACGGTGATTTGACAGGGGCCGGGAGCGAAGTCCTGTTTGGACGGCGGACGGATTTCGTAGGTACCGTCCTTCTCGGTGAAAACGGAGATTGGTCGGCCGGGACGTCCACCTTCACCCGTCGGTTCGAACACCAGCTCGGCCACGGCCGGCAGACCTTGAAACGTCACCGTTCCGTAGACCCGAGGAGCTCCCGGGACCAGCCTCGAGCACCCAGCCGCCAAGGCGACTACGGCGCAAACGCCCCAAAGTCGTTTCGTAATCTCCCGCATTACCCGCTTCCTCCCGCCTGTTCTCCGCCTGCAATGGTCGACAAGGCCTCGTACGTGCGTTGGTCGATCGATTCGTTGAGGAAACTCACGTGTCCGTCCGCGAACAAGAAGTCAGCTCCCTGCGGGTGCGCGGACTGAAACGAGTAGAACGGACGCTGCAAAGGAACGTGCGGCAAGTTGCGAGGCCGCGGGTTCATTGGGTACGGCTCGCCTCGGTCCAATGGGGCGTCCGGGCAGTCGGGCAGCTTAATGTCGTGCGTGACGGCAAAGGGAGCGGCAACCCAGTAGGACGTGTCGTCGTCTCCGGTCCCCGTCGCGGCAAAGTAAATCAAAGCGGCCATGGCCCACGGGTACTCGACCAACAACGTCGGGTCCACCGGACGCCACCCTGGGTAGCGCAAGAGACTGCCCGCCTTCTCGCCCAACAGGAACGTGTTGGAAGCCCCGTCGCGAATGTCCGTCAACCGGCACGTGCTGTTGTAGCCAAAAGCACCGCGGGTCGTCTTGGGGTACTGCTGCCAGTAGTGCCGAGCTCCCCCCGGACACCGTTCCTCCGGCCCCGGCAGCGCCCGAATGATGTCCGCACCGTGACAGAACGAGTAGTCGGTTGGCGAGCCTCCCATCCAGTGGACACCCGGGTTGGTGCCGTCCGAGCCGATTTTAGTTCCCGAACGAGGTGTGCTGGGACACAACAGGACGGGAATCGTGGTTTGGTTCAGCCGCCAGACCCTTCGGTCGTTCACGTCCTTCAGGCTGGAGAGCCACGTGCCGTTGAAGTCGAACCGTTCGTACAACGCCTGCTGGTCAAGAAAGGGCAAGAGAAGATGGTAGCCGGTCCAATGGCCCCGGTACTGGAGCATGGTGCCTCCCGGCGGCGGAGGCGGGTCGCCGTCCGCTTGCCGGACAATGCTGGGGGGAAACGACCCGTGAGCCTCGGCGTAGTTGTGCAAAGCCAGGCCCAATTGCTTCAGATTGTTCGTGCATTGCAGTTGCCGCGCCCGTTCACGAGCTGACTGGACCGCCGGCAGCAGGAGGGCGGTGAGCAGTCCAATGACGGCCAGCACCACCAGCAGCTCGACCAAGGTGAAGCCGCCGGACCGGCCGCGCTCGGCTGCCCCGTTCTGTGCCCGCCTGTGCTCGCCACGCATGGCTTTCCCTTCTCGTGGGTGCCAGTCTGACCTCTTCGGCCGCTGTGCCGCTTTGGTCGGCGTTTGCTGACCAATTTTACGGCCCGTTCGCGACGACCGGGGCTTGTCGCCGCCCGCCTTTACAGCCGCTCAGTCTAGCACGTCACGAGCGTTCGGGCTGCGCCGGTGGTGCGGAAAAGGCCGCTCCCACGTCCGCACCAGCTCGAAGCCGCCACGGAACCTCCAGCCCGTGCTCCTCGACCAACTTCCGGTCGGAGAGCACTTCGACGGTCGGCCCGTCGGCGCACAGACGCCCGCGGTCCAGCAAAAGGACGCGGTCACACAAGTCGACAATGAGGTCCAGGTCGTGGGTGGCAATGAGCTGCGCACCGGGAAACTCGAGCAGAATTTGAATGAGGCCACGGCGAGCACGCGGGTCCAAATTGCTGAACGGTTCGTCCAAGGCTAACAGCGTGGGCTGGCAGGCGAACACGCCGGCCAGACAGACCCGCTTCCGCTCGCCCACGCTCAGCCGCACCGTACTGCGCTGCTCGAAGCCCTCCAGCCCGACCGCTCGCAGGCTCTCCTCCACCCGCCGCAAGACTTCGTCTTTCGGCAGGCCCAGGTGGAGCGGTCCGAAGGCCACGTCTTCCAGTACGGTTGGGCAAAAGAGCTGGTCGTCGGGGTCTTGAAAGAGGAAGCCCACTTTCCGACGAACTTCGCGCAACGTGTCTTCGCGCACCGGTACGCCGTCGACGACCACGCTCGCCGGCCCCTCGCGCTGAAGCCGCAACCGACGCCGCTCGGGCAGCAGACCGTTCAAGTGCATCAGCAGCGTCGACTTGCCGGCGCCGCTGGGCCCGACCAAGGCCACACGCTCGCCGTGAGCCACCGAGAAACTCACGTCTTGCAAAGCTCGGCACCCGTCGGTGTAGCTGTAGCTCAGGTGCCGAACTTCCAGCACCACTCGACGTTCGGAAGTCTCTGTCATGGGAACTCAACCGGTCCGACCGGGGTGTTTTCTGAAACGAGCCGTCGTTCAAGTGCTTTGTGGAATGAATGTGGCTGCGAGCGGGTTGGCGTCAGCCAGCACGCCAGCGGGCGAGCAGACGCAACGGCTCGCACCGGGGTTGTCGGCCCGCCGCCGAAGCCGCTACTGGTCCAGCGTCCGGACGCGGCCGTCCCAGCCCCGCGCACACATCGCTCCGTGGACCCGCTCGGCCCGCCCCATGGCTCGAATCAGCAGCATGCCAATCAGGTAGGCCGAAACCTTCCAGCGCGTCGCAACGCTCAGCCGGCCGAACGTCCGGGCTCGACGCGCGGTGAGCATTTTCT
>CAYSAG010000411.1:0-3991 GCA_964428935.1 uncultured Planctomycetaceae bacterium
GGCCTTGAGTCAACAGGCCAAGCCGAACGGAGCGTTGGAAGTCCCACAAGCCGCTCCAGCCGAGCCTGCTCCGCACCAACCCGCGTCGGCAACCGACGGTTCGCCCTCTGGCGACGACGTGTTGAGTCCCTTGCTAGACGCCGACCGGTTGCTTTCGCCGACCGGCCTGACCGCTACGCTGAAAATCCTGCTCCTGCTGACGGTGCTCAGCCTCGCGCCGTCCATCTTGATCATGACCACTTGCTTCGTGCGGTTCGTAGTCGTTTTTGGGTTGCTGCGTCAGGCACTGGGGACTCAACAACTGCCGCCCAACCAGGTGCTCATTTCCCTGTCGCTTTTCCTCACTTTCGCCGTCATGGCTCCCGTCTGGCGCGAAGCGTACGAGCAGGGAATCCGACCCTACACCAACCCGCCGCCGGGTGCGTCGGCGCCGCCGCTGCCCGTGGCCTTTCGAAACACGGTGCGTCCCTTGCGACGCTTCATGTTCCAGCAAATCGAACGGACCAACAACTTCGACGCCGTCTGGTTGTTTCTGTCTTACCAGAACCCGCAGCTCAACCCGAACCAAGAACTGACCTACGACGACGTCCCGCTCAGCGTCCTGCTTCCCGCGTACATGCTCAGCGAACTGAAGACAGCGTTCGTCATTGGGTTCCAAATTTACCTGCCCTTCCTGATTCTCGACATGGTCATTTCGTCCGTGTTAGTGAGCATGGGCATGATGATGCTGCCGCCGGTGCTGATTTCGCTGCCTTTCAAGCTGTTGCTGTTCGTCCTTGTAGACGGCTGGTACTTGACCGTCGGCATGCTGTTGGAAAGCGTTCGGGTGGCCGCCGGCTGACGAGGGTTTGGCCCTCGGCGTCCGAACGTCTTTGCCAACCGAACGTCGAACTTCCTCCAGACGGAGCTCACCCATGAACATTGACCAAGCAGTCGAACTGGGTCGGACGGCAATCATTCTGACGTTGCTGATTGGCGCGCCGGTGCTGTTGACGTCGGTGGCCGTCGGACTGGTCATTAGCATTCTGCAGGCCATGACCCAAATCCAGGATCAAACCATTACGTTCGTTCCGAAAATTGCCGCCATGTTGCTCGCCACGCTCTACTTCCTTCCGTGGCTGGTGACGCAATTGGTCGACTACACGTCGCAACTCTTCCACGACATTCCGTCGCTGTTGTAAGAAAGCGAGGCCGTACTGCAGTGGACGGCTTGTGGGCGACACGCTTGGCGGAGCTTTGGCAGACTTGGCTGGTCCACTCAGCCCTGACCACGTTCTACACGTTCCTGCTGGTGCTGGTGCGGCTGAGCGGGCTCATGGTCGTTGGGCCGGTTTTCGGACAAGCCGTCGTGCCGGCCAACGTTCGAGCCCTCTTGGTCGTGGCGCTGGCTTTTCTGGTCACGCCGCTCGTCCAACAACAGGCCCGACTCGGTTTCCGCGAGTTGGACTCGAACGCCGACGGTCGCCTGACGTTGGCCGAAACGCCCCCTCAACTGCAGCCGCGGTTCGAGCGGTTGGCTCGCCGTGCCGGCGTCGAGCCCGCGCAGGCCGCCTTCACGGTCGACGAGTTTCGCGCGGCCGTCCAGCTTCCTCGAACGTTGGTCGAGCTGACCGTGCAGCTGGTGCAAGAACTGGGACTCGGCTTCGTGCTCGGCCTGGGCGTCCTGACCCTTCTGTCCGGGTTGCAGCTGGCCGGGCAAATCATTGACCAGCAAACCGGAATGGTGCTGGGCGAAATTTTCAATCCGGGTCTGGAGCTGGACGGGACATTGAGCGGCCAGTTCTTGTACTGGTTCGGTCTGACGGCGTTCCTGGTCACGACGCCGCTGAACGGCCACTTGCTCATTGTTTCGGCCCTGCTCGACACGTTCCGAACGCTTCCCCCCGGAGAAGCGTTCTTGCTGTTGTCGACGTGGGAGCTGCTGCGCGCGTTGGTCCACGACTCGTTCGTCCTAGCCATTCAAGTGGCAGCTCCCGTTTTGGCCGCCATGTCGTTGGTCGCCTTGGCCATGGGCTTCCTGAGCCACACCGTTCCACAAATCAACATTTTGGTCATCGGCTTTGCCGTTCGAGCCATGCTGAGCCTTTTGGTCCTGGCGGCGGCTCTGGCTGGAGTCGGCTACGAGGTGGCCGACAGAGTGGCGGCGGGAGTGGACCTGATTCGGACGACGCTGACCGGACTACCGTGAGACGCGCCCGGTCCCGGCCGAGGGTGGTCCCCAGACGCTGGTCGCCTGCGTTCGAGCCACGGGTCTCGGCCGTCTGTTCGGGAGCCTGAGAAGTGCCGGCTGACGACTACCAAGAACGGACCGAACAGCCGACGCCGCGTCGACGAGAAGAGGCGCGGCAACGTGGCAACGTAGCACGCAGCGTGGACCTGACGGCAGCCGGCCACATGGTGGCCGTGGCAGCGGCCTTGTCGTTGCTGGGCGGAGGCCTTTTCACCTCGCTGGGCCAGCTTGTGCAGCAGTACCTGGAGCAGCCTCGCTGGTTGCAACTGGACCGCCACACGCTGCTCCGCGAGTTCTGGCACTTGGGCCAATGGTCGGCCTCGGCCGTCCTGCCTCTATTGCTGTTCCTGCTGGCAGCGGCTTTTTTCGTCAACGTCGTCCAGGTGGGCTTCCTGTTCGCGCCGGAGGCGGTCCGTCCGAAGCTGGTCCGACTGAACCCGATTGAAGGAGCCAAACGGCTTCTGTCGTTGAGCAGCCTGGTTCGGCTGGCCGTCAACCTTCTGAAGCTGGTCGTGCTGTGCGCTGTGGCCGGGCTGTTCGTCACGCAGTGGCTGCCGCGCTTGGTCGGACTGGTCGACACCGACCCGTACGCGGTTGCCTCGAGCATTGGACGAGCGGTGGTCAGCCTGGCCTTCTTCTTGTCGCTAGCCCTTCTGGCACTGGGCGTCCTCGACCTGGGCTACCAGAAATGGAAGTACGAGCGGGACCTTCGAATGACGAAGGAGGAGCTTCGCGAAGAACTGAAGAACATGGAAGGGGACCCGCTGATTCGGCAGCGTCGCCGTGAAGCCCACCGCAAGTTGGCCCAGGCCCGCGAGCTTCAGGCCGTTCGCGACGCCGACGTGGTCATTACGAACCCCACGCACATTGCCGTCGCTTTGAAGTACGACCCGGAAACCATGCCCGCTCCGACCGTCGTGGCCAAAGGCATGGGGCCGATTGCAGAACGGATTCGGCAGATTGCGGCCGAGCATGGAGTGCCGATCATTGAACGCAAAGAGCTGGCTCGAGTGCTTTACCGGACGCTTCGAGTCGGCCAGCCGATTCCGGTCGAGCTCTACGAGGTGTTCGTCGAAATCATGGCTTACGTCTACCGAATCACCGGCCGCACACCACCCGGACTCCAGTAGTGAGGTTGGTCCCTGCCACGCGAGGCAAGCACTCCGCGCGGTTCTTTCTGGTGCGACGAACCGCGCCACGAGCACACGACGCACAGCGTCGCGCCGCACAGCCTCCGCCCGAAAAGCCCAGCTGACTGCTTACCGCGTTGGTGCGGGGATGTGCGCGTTTGAGCCCGCACCTACCGATCCACCGTAGCCGGACGAACGGCGCGTTCAGTCCCGACCGCTGCCCGAGACGCCGGGCCACCCGACATGTCCGTTGGCCAGTCTCATGTTCCGGACAGGCAAATGGCGGCGACCGCGCCCTCGCGCCAATACCGGCTGGCTCCCTGCGCGGCAAGCGACGGAATCTCTCGCAGTCCCTTGGCTCACCTTCGCCCCAGCGACCGTCCGAAGCCACTCGTTTCGCCATTACCCGACGGCGGACGATCCGCCAAGCAGACAGTGGCACAGTCTACAAGTAACTGTTTACCGCGCTGAAGCCGGGAGGAGGAGTGGGTTGGGGAGGTGAGCCGGTCGTGGAGGAAGCGGATGGGGGAGAGACCGCGTTGGACGCACACTCGTGCGGTGCCGGCTCGAACGCCAACAGCCAACAACAAGCCGGGGCGGAGGTCGAGGTCTCTCGCCCGTCGACTCCCAA
>CAYSAG010000412.1:0-3983 GCA_964428935.1 uncultured Planctomycetaceae bacterium
TGATGACTTCAATGGCTCCTTTAATGTCGTCCTGTCCGCGAGCGACTCCGTGGTGGTCTTGCGTGTAAACGGCAAACGTCGTTCGCTCCCTCAAGCCGTCGGCGTGCCCCAAATTGATGACCACCGTTCGGCTGCTGTAATCGACGTACCGAATCACCCCGTCCGGGTGCTCGAAGCTGACTTTCGTCGCGTTGTCCAGCTTCTGTCTGAGCAGGTCATTGGCGTGTTGCAGGTCGGTGATTTCCTGTTGCAGGCGCTTGACCAGTTTCTCGTTGGCCAGCCGTTCGTCTTCCAGCTGAGCTCGCAGCTGACGGACCATCGCCACCTGCTCTTCGATCTGTCGCTGCTTGCTTCGGAGTTGCTCGTCCATCTTGGCCGTCAGGTCTTGCAGCTCTTTCTCGAGCTGCGCCCGCGCCTTGGTGTGCTCCTGAACCTTGGCCTCGTACTGCTGCTGCAGGGCCAGGAAAGCCTTGTGTTCGGCGTCGAGCTTCGCCTGCAGCGAGTCACGCTCGCTCGTCAAGTTCTTGACGTCTTCCAGCAACTTGGCCACCGCGGCTTTGTAGCTCTGCTCTGGCAAGTCGCCCACTCGAGCCAAGTCGGCTTCGATGGCTCCAATGACCGTGCCCTTGCCGCCTCCCTCGGCTCCCACCTCGTCATACACGTAGCCGATGTACCGCTTCAGCAGTTGAATGGCCTCGTCTTGCTCGCGAGCGAGCCGCTCGGCCGCTTTGAGGTCTTCCTGGGCCTTCGCCCAAGCCGCCTCGTTCTCGTTCACGTGCCGCAGTTCCAGAAAAAACATCACGCCCAGAATGATGCTGAGCATGACGAAGAAGATCAGCGAGAAATGCACCGCCGTAGGCTTGCCCGTCGACGCCATGTCCAGATTCCTTTGCAATTCGAGAGCTTCGAGATGATCCCCCCAACGCGAGACGTACCAGCGACTTCCGCGCTAAAGTCTAAACCGGCCGAACCCTCTGTCAAGAAAGCCTTTCCACGCCGCCATTCGACTAGCGCCCCGCGACGGAAGGGAACCCGTTTCTGCCGGCTCTGCACCGCCTGCAGACTGTCAATCCCCAAAGAGGCAAGTCCACACCCGCGCCGTCGACACCGAACCGTCTGTCGGCTCGTGCAGACGCCCCGGATTCCGGTGCGGACCGGTCTTACCACCTGCGGTTCCCGCCAGTCTAGCCCGGTCGCTCCGTGGGCCCCACGTCAACCCGGACCGACCTTTCCTCGAAGCGACCAGCCCCGGCTCCCGCCGCCCCCCTGTCGGCTCGTTACCGCGTGTCGCCGTCGGTGCCGTAGCCGTCACGCCGGCACAACCGCTAAGATCGTTACGTCGTCGACCGACCGGCTGTGCCGCTCCTTGCGTCGCAAGCCACAGGCCGAACAAGCAAGGAACTCGACATGAAACCCAAACTTTTTGTCGTCGATACTTTTTCGCTGTTGTTCCAGGTCTACCACGCGATTCCACTCATGACAAGCCCCTCGGGCCAGCCGACCAATGCCGTTTACGGCTTCACCCGAGACTTGCTGAATATTCTGCGCGACCAGCAGCCTACGCACCTGATTTGCGCGTTCGACGCTCCCGGCCCCAGCGAGCGTCAGCAGGTGTACGAAGGCTACAAAGCGAACCGGGCTGAAATTCCCGACGACCTGGCCCCCCAAATTCCTTTGGTCCAGCAAATCATTGAAGCGTTCGGTTTCCCGACGGTGGAGTACGAAGGTTGGGAGGCCGACGACGTGGCGGCCACAATTGCCCGCCAAGCCGGAGAAATGGGTTTTGACGTTTACATCGTTACCAACGACAAAGACGCCCGGCAGCTGATTCGCCCCAGCGTCCGGCTGTACAACGTCCGCAAAGGCACGGTGCTGGACGAGCAGGCGTTGCAGCAGGAGTGGGGCATTCGACCGGAACAGGTCGTCGACTTTCAAGCCCTGGTCGGAGACACCTCGGACAACGTCCCTGGCGTTCCCGGCATTGGTCCCAAGACCGCCGCCGCGTTGCTGCAGCAGTTCGGCACGTTGGAGAACGTCTTGGCGAACGCCGACCAGGTTCGAGCGAAACGGGTCCGCGAAAACCTGAAGAAATACGCCGACCAGGCTCGGCTCAGTCGCCAACTGGTCCTGCTACGCGACGACCTTCCCCTGCAGCTCGACCTGCAAGCCGCTCGCATTGGACGCATCGACCTGGAAAAGCTCAACCGCCTGTTCCGCGACTTGGGCTTCCGACGGTTCGGCGACGACGTCCGTCGGCTGGTGGAACGCCGGCCCGAACTGGCAGCTGAGCGAAAGGCCGACTACCGCCAAGGCACACTGTTCCCCGAGCTCGTTCCAAAGCGAACCTGGACCGTGGTCGACACGCCCGAGAAATTCGAACGGTTCCTGCAGGCCTTGAGACGGCAAAAGAAGTTCTGCCTGGACCTCGAGACCACCAGTCTTCAGGAGCTGCGAGCGGACATTGTGGGGTGGGCCTTCTGTTGGAAAGACCACGAGGCATACTACATTCCGGTGCGAGCGCCCGCCGGCGAGCGAACGCTCGACCCGGACCGCGTCCTGGACGCTCTGCGCGACACCCTCGAAAACCCCGACGTCGAAATCGTCAACCAAAACATCAAGTACGACATGTTGGTGCTGCGGCGAGCCGGCGTGCGTCTGCGAGGCGTGGGCCTGGACCCCATGATTGGCAGCTACTTGCTGAACGCGGGAGCTCGCAGCCACGGACTGGACACGCTGGCCGAGGTCTACCTGGGACACCGAATGATTCCGATCAAAGACCTGATTGGCACCGGTCGAGCTCAGCGGTCGATGGCCGAGGTGGACGTGGCGTCGGTGGCGGAGTACGCCAGCGAAGACGCGGACATTACGTGGCAACTGGCCAAAATCATTGAACAGGAGCTGCGGAAAGAAGGCCTTTGGGACCTGTACTGGAACCTGGAACGGCCGCTGATTAGCGTGCTGGCCGACATGGAATTCCACGGAGTCCGTGTGGACGTCGACGAACTGCGCCGGCAGAGCGAGCAGATTGGTCGAAAGTTGCAAGAGCTGGTAAACGAGATTTACGAACTGGCCGGCTGCCGCTTCAACATTGACTCCCCAAAGCAGCTCCGAGAAGTCCTTTTCGACCGACTGCAACTGCCCGTCTTGAAGAAGACCAAAACCGGCCCCAGCACCGACCAAAGTGTGCTGGAGAAGCTGGCGCTGCTGCACCCGTTGCCCGAGCGAATCATTCGCCACCGCCAGTTGGCCAAGCTGAAAAGCACCTACCTGGACGCGCTGCCCCAAATGGTCAACCCGGAGACGGGCCGAATCCACACGTCGTACCAGCAGGTCGCCACCGCAACGGGAAGGCTGAGTTCCGTCAACCCGAACTTGCAAAACATTCCCATTCGCACCGAAGAAGGACGACAGATTCGACGGGCCTTCGTGCCCTCGGAACCGGGCTGGGTGCTGCTGTGCGCCGACTACTCACAAATCGAGCTGCGAATGCTGGCGCACTTGAGCGGCGACCCGGTGTTGTGCGAGGCTTTTGCCAAAGGAGCGGACATTCATGCCGCTGTGGCAGCGCAGATTGCCGGCGTGCCCGAAGAACAGGTCGACCCCGACCTGCGTCGCGTCGCCAAGGCCGTCAACTTCGGAATCATTTACGGTCAAAGTCCGTACGGACTGTCGCAGGCCATTGGAATTTCGCAGGAGGAAGCGGCGGAGTTCATTGAGCAGTACTTTGCCAAGTACGCGCGAGTCGCGGAGTTCCTGGAAGAGCTGCTGGAAGAGTGCCGACGCACCGGCTACGCCCGCACCATTCTGGGCCGACGACGTCCCATTCGCGGCATTCGAGCCGAACGGCCGTTGCAACGAAACATGCCCGAACGGACAGCCATCAACACGGTCATTCAAGGGTCCGCGGCCGACCTCATTAAAACGGCCATGGTCAACCTGCACGCAAGACTGGAACGCGAAAACTCGCCGGCGCGAATGCTGTT
>CAYSAG010000413.1:0-3952 GCA_964428935.1 uncultured Planctomycetaceae bacterium
CTCGCTGCGTCGCTTTCTTGTTTCTGGCCGTCGAGCAGAACGGGCTGGCTTCTCGGCCGCCGGTTGACTGGGACAGGTTTGTCTCCAGTGCCGGTTCGGCCAGCGGTTCCAGGCAGTGGGCGCCGCAGCCTTTGTGGAAAGGCAGCCGACCGTTGTGGCTTCTCGGGGTAGGCTGGTTGGCGCGGGCAGCGGCTCGAAAGAGCGTGCCGACGAGCGTCGCGGTGTCGTGTGGTCGAAGGTGAAGGTTGCTGTCAGGAAGGAGTGGTGAGAATGACAAGGTGGGCCGTTGTGTTGAGCGCCTCGCTGGCGCTGGTTGGGCTGGTCGGTTGCGGTTCCTCCTCGGACGTTCCGGCCCCAGGAATGGGCGCGCCGGAGGTCGAGTACGCCAAGTCGGTCAAGGCATTGGTCGCCGACTTGGCTCAGTCGTACAAACAGGCCGGACTGGACGGGCTGAAGTCGGGGATTGAAGGTGCGGTCGAGAACATGGAGGCGTACGAAGAGAACCCGGTCGGGGAGCACGAAGAGACGTACAAGCAGATTGCCGAGGGGGTCCAGTCGCTCCAGCAACTGCTGCAAGGCTCACCGAAGAAAAGCGAAGTCGAAGCGAAACTGAAAGAGTTGCAGTCGCTGGCCGACAAGCTGCCGACTCAGTAGGTGGAGCTACGGGCCGCGGTTCGAAGCGGCCTCGGCGCCGCGCTTCTTCAGCTCCGCCAAACGTTTCCGGTACGACTCGGCTGCGTCTGGCGGAGCTTCTTTGACGGCTTTCTCCTGCCACCGAATGGCTTCCTGCCAGCGGCCGGCGGCGGCGCAGAGTTGCGCGAGCAGGTCGAGGACCCGCGGGTCCTGGAAGTTTGTCGCTTCGGCGGCCCGTCGAGCCCAGAACAACGCCAGCTCCGCGTTCCGTTCGCCACTCTGGCCGCTCAGGCCGAGCAGTGCGGCCAGTCGACAAGCCAATGTCACTCGGAACGGTCCCCGTTCCAAAGCCCGCGTGTAGCACTCGGCCGCCGCCGTGGGCTGACCGAGCTGCTCCAGCGCGACTCCCAAGTTACCCAACACCTCCGGCCGGTTCGGGTCCAGCTGCAGGGCTTTTCGGAAGTAGTCCGCGGCCTGAGCGGTGTTTCCCCGCTTGGCGGCCAGGACGCCCAGGTCGTTGAGCACGTCGGCGGCTTGCGGCGACAGCTCGTACGCCCGCCGGTAGTGCCGCTCGGCTTCGTCCAGTTGGCCCAGACCGTCGTACGCCTTGGCCAGGTTGTACTCGGCGTCAGCGAACTTTGGGTCCAGCTCGACGGCCTTCGTGAACCACCGAACGGCCTCTTTCAGCTTGTTCTGTTCCAGGTACACCAGTCCCAGGCCGTAGGCGGCCGGAGCGTAACTTGGGTCCAACTTCAATGCGGCCTGGTAGTGTTCAGCCGCCTGCTGAAACCGGCCTTGCCGCAAGCACGCGTTTCCGGCTTGGTGGCGAGCCTCCACGTCGTCGGGAATCAGTGCGACGGCCTGCAGGGCCAACCGGTCCGCCTCGTCTCGCTTCCCCGCCCAGCTCAAAACCTTCGAAAGGTTTCGCAGAGCGGCCGCCTGCTTGCGCGGGTTCAGTGTGCGCAGAACGAGCTCCGTGGCCCGAGCGACGGCCTGCTCGGTCCACCCGCTTCCCAGCCGAACCGTTCCCAGCTCGCTCAGCTTCTTCACCAGCAACAGCGCGAGCTGACGGTGCCCCTCCACGGTCGGGTGAACGTGGTCGAGGAACCAATCGCTACCCGGCACGCCGTGGTCTGAACGCTCTTGGACGAAGGCGACGAAGTCAACCAGCGGCGCCTTGGTCTGAGTGGCCACTTCCCGGACAGCTTGCACGAGTTCGGTCGGGGCGCGCAGTGGACAGACGTCTTCGTCTCGCGCTCGGACAAACGCCTGTCTCGCCTCGTCGTAGCGCCCCGCCGCCCACAACGCTCGTCCCAACTCGAACCACGCGGCGGCGTACCGGTCGTCCAGCGACACAGCTTGACGGGCTAGTGTGACGGCTTGGTCCACTTGTCCCGACGCGAGCGTCTTTTGGGCCTGCGCGACCAACTGGTCGCAGCGCCGAGCGTCCGACAGCGACAAACCGTCCCGGTGCTGGCTCTTGAACGGCGAGCAGTCTCGCAGGTTCGAGGCGGGCGTGATGAAAACGATTTTCGCTCCGACGGACCGGGCCATGGAAACCATTCGCCGAAGGTTCAGACGAAAGTGTTGAACGACTTGGCGGCGCAGCGCGTCGTCGCGTTTGTAGGCTTCCAGGCCGACGGCCGAATCCAGCAGCGTGTGCACTTCTTCCGGAAGGACGGTGCGCGAGCGGTCGTCACGGGCGCGCGAGCCCGGTCGTGTTCGGACGGCCCGTCGCAAAACCGTGAACAGACGCGTGTGGCTCAGCAAACCACCCAGGTTTCGCAGCCAGCCCGGCGTGGCTGTCAACTGCGGGTAGGTCCGGCGTTCCAAGAACTCGTTGTGGCCGCAGTAGACGACGAACAGGTCCGGCGAGTAGCCACACAGCTCTTGCATGACCCGAGCCACTCGGTAGCTGGCGTAACTGATGCCTCCCACGTTGACCACTTCCCACCGACGACTCGTGTCGGCGAGCGGCAAGAACGTGCGCAGCCAGCCGGAAAAGGACGTGGCGTCGTCGTACGGACGGCCGTAAGTGGTCGAGCCGCCCAGCGTGAAAATGCGGAACGTGTCGGCCGACTTGTCGCGTAGGAAACGCTGGTCGTTGAACCACGGCCGCTTGTTGGGGGCTGTTTGCAAGAAAGAGCGTCCGGAGCCGTCGGTCTGTTCGACGAAGACCGGCGAGTAGCCGCTGAAGCCGACGAACGGGTCTTCTTGTTCGCCCAGCGGACGAACGCCGACCAGCGCCAGCACCAGTTCCAAGCCACCGAAAAAGGCGACGGCCGTAACGAGCGAGAACAGAAGCTTGCGCCGCAAGGGAATGGAACGCCGTGTCGACGACGGGTGTCGTTGCGCCATGGCCGCTTCGTGGTTTCGGGTCGGTCGATTCCGAAAAGGGAACGGGCGAAGCTCGTTCGACGGAACGAAGGGGACGCGTCGTCTTGCCGACTTCGGCAGAGTCGTCTCGAGGCTCCGTCTACCTTCGTCTCGTCGCCCACAGAAGAATAGACAATTCGTCCACCAACTGACAACGCGGCCGCTGCTCTGCGCACGGACTCAGCGACCCCTGGTGCCGTTCGGTTCGCTTGGCCCTGTCCCACCGAGGGGGCTTCACCTTTCAGCGGGCGCCCGTGTGCTTCATATTTGGGACGCGAGGCGGTTGTGACTTGAACTGTCCTGTCTTCCGGTAATTGTTTACCGCGTTGGTGCAGGGAGGAGGAGCGCGGCTGGGGAGGTGAGCAGGTCGTGGAGGAAGCGGACGGGCAGAGGCCGCGTTGGACGCACGTTTGAAGGACCGACATCAGAATCTGTTGCGCCTCGGCTCCCCGCCACGTCCGGTTGCCGCCCCACACCTTCCGGTTCACCACCGCCGGACGAAGGCACCATTCCGCCGCCCCCTGGGCGCCTCAAGCCGTCGATGGTACACCCCAATCTGGCGGAGCGAACGCCCGGTCGCCTCGGTCGAACTCCACGCCGTCCAGCCAGCCGGCTCTGCACGTGTCCGAGAAGGCTCGCCTCGGCGCGGTCGAACGGCCGTGTCCTTCGACGTGCTGGAACAAGACAAGAATTGAGGCCAACCGCTCGCTGTCTGCGTACCGCTTTCGCCGTCCCACCAAACACTGCCTCAACTGCTCGCCCTGCTCACGCAGCTGCTCCGCCGAGACCTCGCCCCGCAGCCAACGGTCCCGCCACCGGAGCCCCTCTTGCAACAGCCGTTTCACCCCGCGCGCAAACCGAGCGGCTCCGGGCGGCAACGTCGCAATCAGCTCCCGGCGCCGGAGGGCCCCCGCTCTGTGGTGGCCGCAGCCGGACGCGAGGG
>CAYSAG010000414.1:0-3951 GCA_964428935.1 uncultured Planctomycetaceae bacterium
TTTGGGCGCCGAGGCGGCGGTCCGGGGCGGCCACAAGGGCCGCCCTCAACGAGTCAGACGGACAGGCACGAGGCGGTCCACGCCGGAGGGACGCGGTCCCTCGCGTCCACGTGTCACTTTTCCGCCGCTCGCGACAACGCGAACCTCAACAAGTCCACCAGCAACCCGTCGGCGCAGTCTGGCTGGTCCAGCAGTCCCGACCAAGCGTAGCCAACCGACGCGCCGGCCAAAGGCCCTGCTGTGAGCTCGACCCACGCGGCCGCGTCGCCGTACCGGCGGCCGGACTGGTCGACCAGTGTCAGCAGGGCCGTGTAGCGAGCTTGCGGACCGTAGTCGTTTTCAATGGGTCGCCACCGCGAGTCGCCCTCGGTCGGAAACGGAAACCGCTCCGGCACCGACGTCAGCACTTGCTGCTTCTCGTTTCGACGAAACGCCAGCCGCACGCCGCTCGGCGGCCGCTCCCAACCGTGCCGGACGTGCAGGCCAAAGCGACGCGCCGCCCGCACCGGTCGCCCCCGCTCGTCGTAGAAAAACGGAAACGGCTGGCCCGGACGAGCCAGAACCAGCAGCACGCCTCCGCTCTGCAAGTACCTTTGCAGCGCCGAGTCCACCGCGGTTGGGTAGGCTTCGCCGCCCAGGTACAAGAGGAGCGGGAAGCGGCGCGGCGTGAGCTGCTGCGGGTCCGAGGCCTCGCGCACGCTCAGGAACCGGAAGTGTCGCAACAGCCCCGCTCGCAACACCAACTTCACCAACGGGTGCCCTTGCGGCCGGCTGCCGGACGCTGAGGGCAAAACGCCCACCGGGCCCGACAGCCGCTCCAGCAACGGCCGCAACTGCCGAACCCGCTCCAGTCGCCGACGCTCTTGCCGAGCCTGCTCCAGCCGCTCGGACACCGCCAACAGCGTTGCTGACAGCTCGTCGCGCGGGAGCGTGCTGAGCGTCGCGGCGAACAGGCTCAGTCCCTTCACCTCCAAACTTCGGACCCGCTTGCCCTCCAGCGGCGTGGCCGCCCAGTCCACGTGCCACGTGAAGCAAGGCGGCCAGCCTTTGCGCACGGGAAAGGTCTCGCTCAGGTCGACGTCCCGACGGCTGCCGTCGTCGAACACGACCGTCAAGCGAGCGTCCGGCGACAACTCGCCGACCAGCGCGAAAAGGAACGTGCCGGCAACGTCGACGCGGACCGGCACCTCGGCGTCTCGCACGGCCAGCCGTCCGCCGGTGAAGACCGGGTCCAGCAAGTCGAACGGAACGCCGAACAGCGTGCTTCGACCCGGCAGCCAGCCGGCCCACGACGACGGGTCGTCCCAGTCGAACGAGAACCGACGGTTCAAGTACGGCAACAACGACACCGTGTGAAAACCGGCCGGAAGGCGAACGTTGTCACACACGGCCGAGCGGCGCGGTTTGGCCAGTGGGCAAGGCAGGACGGGTCGGTCGGGTTTGTACGAGCCGAGGGCCACCGTGTCTCCGTAGCGAAGGCCTTTCACCAGCAAGCTGTCCGGACGGTGCTCGAACCGCTGAACCCGCTCCTCCGGCCAGCGCTCCGCCCGACCACCTCGGACCACCAGCACCGGCTTCCGGCGCACGTCGAAGTACGGCACGGTGACGACCACGTCGAACGGCTCGGCCTGACGCGCCTGGTCGCTGACCGGCACCAGCCGAAACGACAGGTCGCCGTTCTCGAACCGGTAGTCGGCCAAGTCGGTGTGCACGCCGCGGCGGTTGAAGGCCAGAGCGGCTTTTTCGCCGCAGAGCACTCGGACGGTCGCCGAGCCGACGGGCCAGAGCAGTCGTTCGGCCAGTCCCCACAGTCCACCGTAGGAGGCTCGCGTGCCTTTCGGCTGAGCGGCTCCGTCGTAAAGCCCCAGTCGTTCCGTGAACGCTCCGTCGTACTCCCGCAGCGTCGCGAAGTACTCTTCTCGGAACAGCTGCGGCCACCGCTCCAACGCCCCCAGCAAGTAGTGCCCGACCAGCGGGTCACCCGTGTGGACGTAAACCTGAGCCAGCGCGTAAACCACGACCCAGACTTCGTTCGAGCAGGCGGAGCCCAGCCAGTTCACACCACCGTTGGGCTCCAACAGAAAGCTGCTGTCCAAGTCGTCCAGCGGGTCGCTGTCGCTGGCCCACACGGGCAGGAACCGGAAGAGCATTCGGTGAGCCAGTTGGAGAGCGTCGTGGGCGAGCCGTCGGTGCTCTTCGTCTTTGGCGTCGCGAAACGTGAAGTAGTAACGCAGACAAAACGTGGTAATGGGTCCGCAGCTCCAGCAAAAGGGCGAGGTGGGAACGTCGGCGTAACCGTTGCGAGTGGTCAGGACGTGCCGGGTGAAGCGAAGCAAACCGTCGACGTACGGCAACAGCTCGCGTTCCGCCTGCGGCTGGTTGCGGTACACGTCCAGCAGCGCCAGTCCAAGCTGCCAGTTGGCCACGTGTCGGACGGTGGGGACGCCCGTGCCGAACAGCTTCAACTTGCCTTGACCTTCCAAACACTGCTGCCAGGCCACGCACGGCTGGCCTTCCACCTGGAAGTGTCGCGCGTACGGCAAGAGCTGCCGAATCTGCGAGCGCAGCCTTTCGACGGCGGCTTGGTCGCCGCGCTGGTAGGCCAGCGTCACGGGGTCGCCGTCCCACGTCAGACCGCTGAAGACCAACGTGCCCGGCTCCCACCAACGTGCCGCTCGACCAGACACGCGGTGCAACAAGCTTCGCGGCACTCGCTGGGGCGGAAAGTTCTTGAGTCGGTACGGCTCCGGAAGCCACGACAGGTCGACGACCTTCGGAGCCGGCGGCAAACGGTCCGCGTAGTGCTTCCACACAAACCGCTGCACAAAGTAGTTCGGGTCGTCGTCACCGGGCAGGTCCAGGCTGTAGAGCAAGCGAAAGTGAGTGGCCACGACCGAGGGCACGTTGGGGTAGCGCAGTCCCTCGCGGTAGGGCCGAGCGGCCGGCCACACCAACGTGAAGAACTGGGTCAACCGGTTCGGGCCGCGGTGGGAAGCTGAGCGGGACGGCGGCTTGGCCGACTCCGGTCCAGCTGGCTGCGGCGGCCGGTGGTTGGACCGGTCCAGCCGCTCCAGACGCCAGCAGTAGGCCGAGCCCACGTCTTTTTCACTGTGGTCGGTCAGCCGAGCACCGTGGAAGTCGTACGCCACGTACTTTTTCTCGGACGGCTTCCACAAACCAACGGTCGCCACGGGGTAGGCTCCAACCGGCGGCGCGTACGTCCAGTCGCCAGACCACTCGCTGACAATTTGCTTGCCGTAGCCGGTCGCCTGGCCGTGCAACGGGTACGGGTCGAGCACCGGAGTCATGAGGCTCCAGCCCCGCTGGTGAAAAACCTCCGCTCCCGGCACCGAGCAGGCCAGAAAGTGAAACGGAACGGTGCCGAACGCCTGTTGCCAGCCCGCCCGGTCGAACTCGGTCAGCTCCAGCCGAAACCGCACCTGCGGAAAGGGCTCGTCCGGTTCCAGACGCACGCTCACAAACGACCCCGGACCAAACCGCGGCGTCGGGTCGGCTTGCAAGGCCGTAAAGCGGAGCACCGCCGTGCCGTCTTTCTCTTGCTGGCAACTCAGGCGTCGAGCCCAAAGGTTTCGCAAACTGCCGAAGCGAACCTCGGCCACCGGCCGGCCTGCAGCGGTCTGCACGGTGAACCCCGTCCACCGGCCAAGCTCTCCCACCGGCAACACTCGGGTGTGTCGGTTGGAGACGGTGGGAGCGGCCGACAGGGGCGAACCAAGGGCCACGACAGCCACTGCGGCGACCAAAGCCAACCACAAGCGGCCGACCTTGTGCCTTCTGAGTTCACCAGTCATGGAGTGTCTCCCCTAGAGCGTGTTTCAAAACCGGACTCGACGCACGGGCACGCGGACGCGAGGGACCGCGTCCCTCCACGCCGGAGGGCCACGCTCCGTCGTGGCCGGTGGTCTGGAGGGCCACGCTCCGTCGTGGCCG
>CAYSAG010000415.1:0-3921 GCA_964428935.1 uncultured Planctomycetaceae bacterium
GGACGGGTGTGGGTGGACGGGCAGGAGGTCACGCAGGCCATTCGCACTCCCGAGGTTTCCGAGGCCTCGTCGCTGGTGGCCACGCACGCGGACGTGCGGCACGTGCTGGTCCAGTTGCAGCGGCGGCTGGCGGCTGGACGAAACGTCGTCACGGAAGGCCGCGACCAGGGGACGGTGGTGTTTCCGAACGCCGAGTGCAAGTTCTTCCTGACGGCTTCACCCGAGGAGCGGGCTCGGCGGCGTCTACGAGACTTGCAGCGGGCCGGTCACGCGGAGGCGACCTTCGACCAGGTGCTGGCTCAGATTCACGAACGAGACCGGCGCGACTCGCAGCGCCAGCACAGCCCGCTCCGCCCCGCTCCCGACGCCGTCCTGGTGGACACGACGGACCTGAGTCCCGAGGAGGTGCTGGAGCGGTTGGAGCGAGTGGTTCGTGGGCGAATGCGGTCGGCGCGTCCGTCGTAGCGGGTTCGGTTCGAACCGGCGGGAACGGCTGCTCACGCGTCGGCGGGCCGTTTCAGCTGCCAGCCCGGTTGCGTGACCGGCGGCTCCGACGGCGGCTCCACCAGCTTCCCGTACAGCTCCGGCCGCCGAGCTCGAATGTACCGCCGTCCGCTCGACCGCTCCAACTTCTCCGCCGTGCACAGCGCCACGGCCACGTCGTCCCCCAGCTCGTGGCACTCCGCCAGCACCTCGCCGAACGGGTCGAGAATCATGGCGTTGCCGTTCCGCACCTGGTCGTAGTCCATTCCAATCGGGTTCGTAAAGACCGCGTAGATTCCGTTCTCGTAAGCGCGAGCCGGCAGCCACCGCATGAGCCAGCCGCGGCCTTTGGGCCCGTTCAGCTCCAAACGCAGCGGCACCGGGTCCCGGTGTCGGTTGTGCCACAGCTTCGGGTCGACCGTTCCCCGGCCGGGCATGGGCGACGGCAGACAACCGGTGACGTGCGGCATGAAAACCACTTCGGCTCCCATGAGCGTCACAATGCGAACGTTCTCGACCAAGTTGTTGTCGTAGCAGGTCAGAATGCTGCAGCGGCAACCGAGCAGGTCGAACACGGTGAAGCGGTCTCCGGACGACAGGTGCGGACTGACGAACGCGTGCAGTTTGCGGTGAGCGGCCACCAGGCCGTCGCCGGTCACGCACACGTAGGTGTTGAAGATTCGGTCGCCGTCTCGTTCGAACAGTCCCGCCAGCACGGGGACGCCGTTTTGAGCGGCAATTTCCACCAGCCGACGCGTGCTCGGTCCGTCCGGCACCGGCTCGGCCAGCTCCAACAACTCCTGCCGGGACAGCGTCTGCACGAAGCTGTAGGCCGTCACCGAACATTCGTGAAAGCTGACGACTTCTGCCCCGAGCCGCACTGCCCGCTCCGTCAGCTCGGCAATGCGCGACAAGTTGTACGACTTGTCGCCGTCTCGGTGCTCAAACTGCACGGCCGCAATTCGAATGTCTCGCATGAGCGTCGCCCCTTCTTAACGTGGAGCAGGCATGCTGCTTGCTCCACAACCCAAAAGGACACAACAAGTTACGGCTTTCTAGCCATTGGCAGCTTCTGTACACTTCCTTACACCCGAAAGGTGTAGCCAAGGACTGACACCCTCGGTATCCCAGTGTTCGCCGCGCCAGAGGGCCACGCTCTGCCGTGGCCGCAGTTGATTCGGCATCCCGGGGTTCGGGACGGGCGGCCCGTGACACGGGACGGGACGGAGCAGGTCCGTGCGGGGAAAGCGCGAACGCTGCTCACGTCTTTCGCCGAATGCCCGTCTAGTGCTGCGTCACACCGAAAAACTGCGACTCAGTCGTCGTGGCGCAACTGTCTCGGCAGCGGCCAGGAAGAAGTTCCTTCTCCCCCGGCGGGTGCCCGAAGGGCGGATGAGGGGGCGTCCGCCACTACTGTAAACACCTTGCCAGGACACAAGTCGGCACTGTCTGGTGACTTATGGCGATCTATGGGCACTCGCCGGCGTTCGCCGGACAACAGGTCCTTTGCGTTCCATTAAGCCCAAAGCTTACGAAACGCGGGATGTCCCTCGTTTCTCGGTGTCTGCGCTCCGTCTCGAAGGTGTTTTCAGCAGTGACGCACAACCCGACGCGCAAACACACCGCTCAAGGCTGCCTCAATCCACGGCAGTTGTCCGGCCGTGTGACTTCATGTTCGGTCGGCACTGGCCTTGGCGGGCCGAACGGCTGGCGCCAAGCTCAACGGCCCGGCCACCAGTCGTCCAACAGTTTCTTCAGGCGAGCGACCACGTCCGGGTGCTTGTCTGCCAGGTTCTTCGTCTCGAACGGGTCAGCCTGCAAGTCGTACAGTTCGACTGACTGCTTCGGGTCGACGGGGACAATGAGCTTCCATTGGCCGGACACACACCACCGGTACTGCAGGCTGGCAGCGGGGTTCTCGAGGTCGACCACGTCGTGCGAGAAAATTTCGCCGAAGACGGCCGGACGGTCGCAGCGACAGCCTTGGCGAACGACGTCCAGCAGGTTGACCCCGGGCAGCTTGGGCTGCTTCGGCGGCTGAATGCCGGCCGCGGCCAGAACGGTGGGAGCAATGTCGACACTGCTGACCGGAACGTCACATTCGCCTGGCTGAAGGTGTCCTTTCCACCGAAGAATGATGGGCGTCCGAAGGCCGCCGTCGTAGGGAGAGCGCTTCGACTTGGGAGCGAAATGGAAACGCCAGCCTTTGGGCACTTTCGTCTCTGGGGTTCGCTGAATCCAGCCGTTGTCCACGACGAAAATGACCAGCGTGTTCTCGGACAGTCCCTTCTGGTCCAGGTAGTCGAGCAATTGCCCGCACGTCTCGTCAAACCACTCGCACATGGCGTAGTACTTCGCCAGCTCGATCGGTCGATCTGGCGTGGTGTACTTCTTGAGCAGCCGCTCGGGCGGCGTGTGCGGCTCGTGCGGCAGGAACGGAGCGTACCAAACGAAGAAGGGCCGGTCGCCTGCCTCTTCGATGAAGTCGAAAATGGGCTGCAGTCCTTCCCGGCCGATTTTCAGCCCAGCGTCTCCATGTCGGCCACCACGCTTCGGGTCTCCGTGGGTCATTCCGTGCGTGAAACCGCCTCGGCTGTAGTGGCCCTCCCACCACTTGCCGGTTTGCAGGCTGAGGTAGCCTTTCTGGGCCAGCAGCCGGGGCAACGTCGGCACCTGCTCAATGTGCCGAATCATTTGCTCGCAAAGAGCCAAGTACTTGGGGTCTTTTCGAGCCGACCGAATGGTGGTTCCGGGCGGTCGTTTCGGGTCGTTGCCAACCAGTTTGTGCTGGTGCGGGTAAAGACCCGTAATGATGGTCGCCAAGCTGGGGCGGCACAGGCTGTCTGGTACGTAGCCGCGGCGGAACAAAACGCCCTCACGAGCCAGTCGGTCCAGGTTGGGGGTTTGGACCACTGGGTGGCCCATGAAGCCGAAGTCGGTCCAGGCTTGGTCGTCGCCAATAATGAGGACAATGTTCGGCGGCGACTGAGCGGTTGCCGAGGCAGTCCAAAACGCGACACAAACCAACACGCAACTGAGCACAGTTCGTGGCATCACCAGAGCCCTCCCTTTCGTTTCGTTCCAATGGCAGCCCTTGTCCGAACAATCGGATCGGCGGTTGGAGTCGTCTTGCTTCAAAGCCCCCGACGGTCACTCGAACAGCGCGTCGACAAATTCGTCTGGGTCGAAAAGCTGCAAGTCTTCCAGCTTTTCGCCGACGCCCACGTACTTCACCGGAATGCCCATTTGTTGCCGAATGGCAACGACAATGCCGCCTTTGGCCGTGCCGTCCAACTTAGCCAAAATGATGCCCGTGCAGTGAATGGCCTCGGAAAAATGTTTGGCCTGGCTAATGCCGTTTTGCCCGGTGGTCGCGTCCAGCACGAGCAGGCTTTCGTGTGGAGCGTTCTCGATTTTCTTTCCAATAACGCGGTAAAT
>CAYSAG010000416.1:0-3914 GCA_964428935.1 uncultured Planctomycetaceae bacterium
GTGGCTGCCGCAGCCGCTTTCGCGCACCCAGGCCGAAAACCTCAAGCAAATTGAACACGTGGCGTGGCTGACCGACGCGGACCTGTCGCTGTTGCAGCGGGTTCCGCCGGTGCTGCACGGGAAGCTGGCCGCGCTGGTCCGTGCGCTGGGGCTGCCCAACCACACGCGTTTGCGTTTGCTGGAGCTGATTCTGCGTTACGGAGCGGTGCCGGGGCGACAAGCCTGCGCCGACGCCCTCGGACAACTCGACGCCGACACGTCGCGCGACATCATTCTGGGAGCCCTCTCGCAAGGAACGCCCGACGTCGTCGCCTGGGCGGTGCAGAACTTGCGTCGGCTGGACGTTTCCAACGCGCTGGAAACGCTGGTCGAGCTGCTCGACCACTCGTCGCCCGTCGTCCGCGACGCCGCTCGGCACGAACTGCGCGACTTCGACCTGCACCGGGTCCTGGAACTGATCGACCAGTGGGACAGGCAGACCTGCCGACGCGCCGGACGGCTGCTGCAAAAAGTCGACCCGTACGTCGTCGACAAGCTGCGTCGGGAACTACGCTCGCCGGTGCAGTGGCGTCGGTTGCGAGCGGCTCGAGCCGCCGCGGCCATGGACTTCCACCGACACCTCGTCGACGAACTGATTCAGATGCTCGACGACCCCTCCGTCGCGGTCCGACGGACGGCCGTGGACGTGCTAGCCTCCGTGCCCGGCGAAAAAGTCACCGCCGCTCTGGCCAACCTCAAAAAAGACCCGAACCGGCGAATCCGTGAGGCCGTCGCACAGGCTCTGGCCGTGCAGACGCGACTGCCTCAGCCAGCCGGCACGTGACGACGCGGAGCTGCTGCCATGGGGTGGAGTCTGCTCGCAAACAACGGTCAGGCCGCGTTGGAGTACTTGCAGCGGTCCGGCTCGCTGAAGCACAACCTTCCGCTGGTCGGCGCGTTCGTGGCCATTGCCCTCTTCTGGCTGCTGCTCTACTGGTGGGACCAGCGCCAGGTCGCTCGACGGCCAGCCCGCAAAGAGGCCTCGCTCCTGGAAGAACTGTTTGCGGCCCACCGCCTGAGCCACGCCGAACGACACACGCTGCTGTCCGTCGCCGCTCGCTGCCAGCTCGAAGAACCAGCCGTGCTGTTCGTCGACCGGCGACTGTGGCAGTCGCTGCTGAACGAAAAGAGCCACAGGCCGTCGGCGGTCGAGCGACTGTACGTCAAACTGTTCGGCGTCCCCGACGACGTACCCGCCGTAAACGAACCGGCCGCGGAAAACGGCTCTCGCTTCGACGACTCGCCGTCACTCGACGCGACGTTGGAGGAGCTGGAAGCGGCCGTGGCCGAGCTGCTCGACGACACGTCACCGAACGACGCCTCCCACAACCCTCCTCCAAGCCAACAAGCCGACGGCTCCCCCACAGACACCGGCGCGACCGTCGCCGACGCCAAACCGAGCCCGTCCGGCTGACCGGCTCGAAGCGGCACGCGGACGCGCAGAACCGCGGCCTTTCGAAGGGCCACGTCCCGGTGCGGCTGCCGCACGGGAAGGCCACGCTCTGTCGTGGCCGGTTCGGAATTCGGGTCTGTGGGTTCCCAATTCGCGGCGCCGGACGCGGGGACGCCAAGGCAGCGTCCGAACCGTAGGGGCTGGCCTTGCGCGTGCCCCACCGGCGAGGCCGCCGACGAGTTCACAGACGCCTCCACTCTGATTTGCAAGTTCTGCGTGCCGTGTGGTAGAAAGGAGGCCACCAGTTGCGACTAGGCCGAGTGGACGGGACGGAGCGGCTACCCTCGAGAAGTGGGCGGACGACTGGAACCGGACCCGAGACTCGAAGACGTTCCGCACACCGCGCGGGATACGCTAGCCCTTCCGCCACACGAATGAGCGGCCGTCCCTGAGGCGGTCCGGCTGGCGGAAGGGGCGGGAAGAGGCTTGCAGCAAGAGCGAGCTGCAAGCTGCGGCGGCCACGAGAAAAAGGCACACGCCCACCACGGACGGCTGGTCCCCGCTCGTCCGACGCTCCACCGGTCGGCGCGTGCTGTTCGGTTTCGTGTCGGTCAGAAACCTTCGCCAGCCAGAAAAAAAAGGAGAAGCGTCGATGGGTCAAAAGAGCAACCACACGGCGAACCGCAGAGAGTTTCTGGGTCGCAGCGGCGAAGCCATTGCGGCGACGACGTTGGTCGGTAGTCTGGCCAAGAGCGTCTACGCGGGCGAAGACAACACCATTCGGCTGGCCTTGATTGGGTGCGGCGGTCGTGGGACCGGCGCTGTCCGAGACGCGTTGTCCGTCCCGGACGGCGGCCCCATCAAGCTGTACGCCATGGCGGACTTGTACGAGGAGAAGATTCTGAGCCGCTACAAGGCGCTGCGGAAGAAGTTCGGCGAGAAGATCGACGTCCCGCCGGAGCGGCGTTTCGTCGGCTTCGACGCGTACAAGAAGGCCATTGACCTGTTGCGTCCCGGCATCGACGTGGCCTTGTGCACGACGCGAGCCTACGTCCGTCCGGTGCACGTGGAGTACGCCGTCAAGAAGGGAATCAACGTCTTCATGGAAAAGCCGTTCGCTCCCGACCCGGGCGGACTGCACCGAATGCTTCGAGCCGGCGAGGAAGCCGAGAAGAAAGGCGTCAAGATTGCCGCCGGCCTGCAGTGTCGACACTCACCGGCCCGCGCGTACCTGATTGAAAAAATTCGCAACGGCGAGCTGGGCGAGATTCTGCTGGTCCGAGCGAACCGGCTGACCGGCGGGCGAGCCTTGCGGAACCAGAGCGAGAAGGCGAACAACTTGCTCAGTCAATTGGAATTCGGCCGCATCCATCTGTTCTGGGTCGGGTCGGGCCACATGGTCGACAACCTGATTCACCAGATTGACGAGTGCTGTTGGATCAAGGACGGCTGGCCCGTCGCCGCTCGTGGCATGGGGGCTCGCGTCCCGCGCAGCGACGACTGCGGACAGAATTTGGACGTCTACTCCATGGAATTCATTTTCGCCGACGGCACCCGGGCGTTTTGCGGTTTCCGTCGGATCAACCAGTCGGAGCGGGAGTTTGCGACGTACGTCCACGGCAGCAAGTGCGCCGCTCAATTCTCCGGACCGGTGCACCGAGCCATCGTCCGAATGTACAAGGACCAACACATCAACGACGACAACATTGTCTGGGAGCCGCCGAAGGACGTCTACAGCCCGTGGCAGTACGAGTGGAACGACTTCATTTACAGCATTCGCCACGACCGGCACCACAATGAAGCGAAGCGAGCGGTCTTCAGCGACTTCGCCTCCATCATGGGACGGGCGGCGGCTCACCTAAACCGAACCGTGACCTGGGACGAGGTGTTCAACTCGAACTTCCAGTTCTGTGACTACGTCGACGAGCTGGACTACAACAGCCCGCCGCCGGTCCAGGCGGACGCCGAAGGACGTTTCCCCGTTCCGATTCCCGGCTTCTGGAAAGAGTTCTAAACGGGACCACGGCAACAGCGACCGTTCGCTGCGACGCCCGCGGGCTGACGCCCCGCGGCTGACTGGGAGCACCGCCACCACCAACCGCGGCCATCCGGAAAGCGGCCACGGCCAACTGCGCCCCGGCCGAACACGGCTACGGCGGAACCGGGCTCGGGGGCGCGCGGAAGGGACGCGGTCCCGCGCGCCCGCAACCCGGAATCCCCAACGCGGCCTCGCGGGGGCTCGGCCGCAGCCAAGAAGGGGGTCTCACGCCGAAGTGCCGTACACACCGAACTGCCGTACGAAAAGCGGCGTTCATCCGTCACAATCGGCGTGATGGGAAAGTCCCATGAAAGGCCCACAGGAGGATGAACGCCATGACATTCGCTCCACGCTTCTTCCAACGGTTCTCGTCCCTCATTCTAGTGCTTTGTCACGCCGAAAAGTTGGGACTCAGTCGACTGTGGGGAACTGTCTCGGCAGCGG
>CAYSAG010000417.1:0-3913 GCA_964428935.1 uncultured Planctomycetaceae bacterium
CTGCGCAAAGACAAGACGGCTCTGGCTCCGTCTCTCCACGCGGACCGGCAGTCTGCGTGGCCGCGAAGCCAGAGCCGCCTTTCGTGAGGAGTCCGAATGCTGGTGTGTTTCCTGACGCTGCGTCCGACGGCCGCGCGGCCGGTCGTCTACCGAGTGCGGATCCGGCGGCGAACGTCTGTCTCCAACACGCCGAAAATCTGTTCGTGCCGTTGCAAGGCAGCCGACAACGCCGCCAGCAACCGCTTGGCCGTGTAGTAGTTCATGATGACCCGCTGAGCGACCTTCACCGTGACCTCACCGGTCGCGAACGGGTTCGGGTTCAACCCCAGGTCCAAAATGAGTTCCTCGGGCGTGCTCGAGACGCGGCAGAAGTTCGCGTAGCTGGCCATTGCCTCGGAGTCGTCGACCTTAATGGTTTGCTGCAGCGTCGGTTGGGGCTGAGCGGGTTGGCTTGTCGCGGCCTGCTGCGCGGCCGCCGCTGCCTGAGCCGCTGCTTCCTGTTGCTCTTGGGTCGGCTGCTCCGTCCGCCCGGTCTGCTCCTGCTGCTCGATTTCCTTCTGTTCGTCCTTGTTCTTCGCCACGAAAACACCTCCTTCCTGACGCACGAAACACGCTCCGTTCTGGCCAATGGCTCGAACCAACCCCGTTCGTTGCCACTGACCTTCTCACTCGCACTGGCCTGTCGTTTCGACGGCGAGGCGAAGCGTAGCTTCTGACGCTGTTCTAATCAACGCGTCTTTGCTTTTGCGAACCAGTCGGCCCGCTCGACTGCGGTGCGCGCCGCGGCGGCCCCTCGGCCCCTCCGCTCGCTTCTGGCTCACGTGCCGACCACCAGCCACACGGTGACGGCCGTGTAGGCGACGAACACCAGCGACGTCAGCTCCCACAAGGCCGGCGGCAGACGCAGCCCCCGTCGGCGGCAGGCCAGCCGCAGCCCGACCAACGTGACCAAGGCCAGTACGAAGGCCGCCACCAGCAGCAGCACCTGCACGACGGTCAACAACGACGTGGGCGCTCCAGCCGCCCCGCGTCCAACCACCTGAACCGCGAGCGACCGAAGTGCGGGCACTTGGCTCAAATGAAAGCACGCCAAAGGTCCCCACGCCAGTACGGCCGCGACGGCCGCAAAGCGGCTCGGCAAAGCAGGGTCACGGTCGTGAGACCCCCACTTCCGCAGCAGCCAGTACAGTCCCACGGCGGCCGCCAACGCCACCACGGTGGCCACCGTAAAGGCCCACCGTGCGTGCAGCACGGTTTTCGAGGCCAACAGCACCGGCACCAGACAGAAGAGCGTCAGCGCGGTGGGCGTCAGCGTCTCGGTCACGTCTTCCAGCCGCCACACGTCGACCAGCGGCGCTCGAAGGAACAAACGCGCCGAACCGTTCGGACAGGCCGACAAGCACGTCAAGCACAGTTTGCAGTGCGGGCTGTCGCGGACGTAAAGCGGGTGTTGGAAAACCGGGCAACCGGGAGCTCCGTTCCCGCGGTAGCATTCGGTCTCGCACGGCTGAGCGCACGAAGCCGGGTCCGCGTGAACGTAGACCGGAGCGGCCAGAGCGTAAGTCGCCGACAAGCCGCCCAACGGGCAAACGTACCGACACCAGACCTGGCGAGCAAACAGAACGCTCAGCCCCGCTGCCCCCGCTGCCAACGTGACCAGCAGCCAACCGGTCGCTCGCGGCTCGTTGACCATGTCGAACACGTGCTCGCTGTAGACAATGGCTGCCAGCAGTCCGGCCAACAGCCAGCCGCTGTGCTGTTTGACCCACTGCGGAGGCGGCCGCCCCAAAGACACGGCACCCGCGGCCAACCGCCCGGCTTCGCTCAGCGGACAGACTGTGCACCACACGCGGCCGGCAAACAGGAACAAGAAGACCAACAGCGGCCACCACAAGCCCCAGACCAACTGGTTGGCCAGTTGCCCGGCCAGCGTCGCCGGTCGCAGCAGACAGAGGCCGGCAATGACAGCGAACACCAACAGGACGCTCGCTCGAGCCACGGTGGCCAACCTTCCGGCCGTCCACCACCGAACCACTCGCCACTTCGACAAGTCCAGCTCGGTCCGCGGCCCAGCCCCTTGCGGTCCGACAAAAATGTGCTCCGCCCGAACGGCTCCGCCCTCGGCCAACCCCGCAGCCAGCTCCACGGCCCGCCGCAGCTCCGCCACATTCTGTTGTCGGAACCGCAGTCGCAACAGCAACCGCTCGGCCGACGGGTCCAATCGAGCGGCCGAGCCGGGTTGACGAGCCAGGCTGAGGAACAGTCGAGCCAGTGGCAGGAGGTCCTCTCGCCGCTCGCGCAGCGCCGGCACTTCCAGGACCCGTTCGCTCAAGCGGTCCGCCAGGGGTTGAACCAGCGAGCCGCTCTTGCGCAGAGCCTCCGGCCGCTCCCACGCCGTCAGCACGACCCGGCGCGGCCCTTCGGTGCCCCGAGCGTCTGGCTGGTCCAACAACTGAGCCAGCCGAAGTTGCACGCCGGACTCCAGCGACTCGACGTGCCGCAGAACGAGCGTCCCGCCACGAGCCTTCTGGAACGCACCGTGACGTCGGTGTTGAGCGGTGCGTGGCAAACTGGCCGCCCCGTCGTCGGGGCGCTGACCAAACAACACCTGCTGTGCCTGCTCCGCCGTCAGCTCGGCGCAGTCCACGACCAAGAACGGACTGTCCGCGCCCTCCGACCTCGTGTGCAGAACTTGGGCCAGAAAGAGCTTTCCGGTCCCCGGTTCGCCGCACACCAGCGTCAGTCCGGGCCGGTGGGCCAGTCGTTCCAGCGTCTGGACGGCGGCTTTCATGGCCGGCGACTCGGCCACCACCGGCTCGATTTTTTCCGCGCTCAGCCGCGTCCGCTCGACCTTCTCGCGCAACAGCAACGCGTGGTCGACGGCCATGGCTGCGTTCGCCGCCATGAGGTTCAGCAGCGCCAGCTCTTCGGACCGAAAAGCCATTGGGTTAATGCGGGTGTCGACGTAAATGACCCCCAGCAGGCGTCCGTAAAGCAGCATGGGCGCGCAAATGGCCGCCTGAATCATTTCGCTCACGACGCTCCCGGCCTGCCCAAACCGCTCGTCCTGGGACGCGTTCGGCACCAGGACGGTCGAACGCGTCTCGACTGCGTGGTTGACAATGGTCCGACTAATGACGAAGTCTTGGTCCACCGGACGCCGCACCTGCTCGACCAGTCGACCGTCGGCCGGGTCGCACAGCAAAATGACCCCGCGCTCCGGGCGGAAAATCTCGAACACGAAGTCCAGAATGCGGGCCAGCAGCTCGTCCAGCTCGGTAATCGACTGCAACGCCTCGGCCACTCGCGACAGCGTTTCGACCAGGTGCTTCGACAGCCCGACCTCGTCGACCCGTTGTTCGCTGGGAATGCTGAGCAGGACGCTGGAGGTGCCGTCCGGAGCCGTCCACGGTTTCGATTCGGCCAGGCCCGCGGGGACCAACGTTTCGTCGCCCCCGGGCGGAGCAGACGGTCGCGTCGCTTCGGCCAGGAACACCAGCTCCGTGTTCCCCAGCCGAATCCGGTCGCCCGACCGCAGCACCTGCCCCTCCTCGGCCCGCACACCGTTGACGTACGTCCCCAGCCGACTGCCCAAGTCGAACAGCAAGTACTGGTCGCCCTGTTTCAGAATTTCGGCGTGTCGGCGCGAGACGGTCGGGTCCGTCAGGACCAAGTCGTTGTCGGAGTGCCGTCCGATGCGGACGACTTCAGCCTCGACGGCGTAGCGGCGTCCGGAGTCGGGTCCTTTCACCACGCGGACGAAGGCCATTTGTCCGCCTCCCCCTGGCGTCGTCCACTGGCCTGCGGGGCGCGGCGTCCACAGGAACGTGCCGGCACCGCGCGTCGCGGCGTCCGCAACACCATGCCGACACCGCCCACGGACCGTCGGTCGCTTCGACTCGCCTACCGAACC
>CAYSAG010000418.1:0-3909 GCA_964428935.1 uncultured Planctomycetaceae bacterium
GCGACAGCAGGAAGTACGTCACCGGGTCGGCCCCCTTCGGCAGTCGCATTTTCAGACTGTAGCGAAACTGGGTGTGGAAAAAGTTCACCACCGCCCGGATTTTTTCGCGAGGCGTTCGGCAGTTGGCGAACAGCTGGTCGGCCAACGTTCGAATGCGTGGGTCCAGGTCGGCGGGAATTTGGAGCAGCTGGTGTCGGAGCGGGTCGGGCAGGGGCCGGTACGGCAGGCCCCGTCGAGCCAGCACCACGTAGGGCAGGTCCGCGTGTCGGCCCACGCCCCGAAAAATGCCGTGTTCGTCGACTTGCAGGTAGTCGTCGGCCGTCAGGAGGACTCGCGTTCCGAGCGGCGTGAAGAAGCGGCCGGCCAGTGTGTCGTCCTGCCAGACCCGGTAGACGTCCAGCAGGTGCCAGTTGACCGAGTCCGCGTCGGACAGTCCGTACTGTAACGCGCCCCGCAGCTGGTCCGGCGCCTCGGCCTGCTCGCGAATTTCCGGTGGAACGTACACGGGCGTCGGCAAGTTGCTCTGCACCCGGACTTCCCAGCGAGACTCGGTGAAGAAGTCGAACGCCTTGCCGCGCAAGTAGCCCGGCGGTTCAATCGACTGCACGCGCAGCACAATGGCTCGACTTTCTTTTCGAGCGGTCAGACTTTGCAAGTTGGCCACGCCCGAAAACCCGGTCAGTCGGTCCATGAACCACGACTGAGACATTCGAATCAACCAGCGACTGATTTCCGGCTCGTAAACGTAAATGGCCGTCGTGACCGTCCACGCCGTGACTCCGGCCAGAAACAGCACGACGGCAGTGGTGGCCAGACGGAAGCTGGAGCCTTTGGGCGTGAGCTGGTCGACGTAGCGACGACACGAGCTGCAGTACAGGCCGGCCAGCAAGACGAACGAGACCGCGGCGGCCTGAAACACCCAGCGGCTGGTGGCGTCCAGCCGGACGTCGCCGAAGCAGACCAGGGCGAACACGCCGGCGAAGGGCAGCCACAAGGGGAGGCGCTGCAGACGGGGAGCGGCGGCGCGACGTGCCGGTTCGCGCACCGTGCCGCACGTTTTCCCCCTACTCACCGTCGCCAACCTCGACGCTCTCGGCAGCGGCCCGCTGCCGGGAGGGGCCAGGCGCACGACCAAAGGCAGCAACTGAAACAGAATGGCCGCCAAGCCAAAGCTGTACGACAGGTCTGAGTTGACCATGGTCGTCGACCAGTCGAACTGGTAGGGGGCGGCCAAGTGTTTGAGCGCGACGAAAAGAACGACCAGAACGACTACGTAGAACAGCTGCCTGGGCGAGACCAGCCAGGAATGACGGCGGACGGCGACGAGCCAGGCGGTTCCGGCCAGCAACACCGGCAAAGACACCGTGCCGGTGAAGTAACCCAGCACGGCCACTTGGACCGTAACCAGTGCTGCCGCTAGCAAGCGTTGAGCCATTCTCGCCCCCTCACGCCGTCGGCCTGGTGACCTTCTTGTCGGCTCCCGAAGCCGGTCGTGTTCGTGTCCGCTTCGTCTTGCCCGCCGCGCCGGCTCGGTCTTGCTTTCCGAACCGCGGCCTCCTCAGGTGGCACGCGGCGTTCACAGTTCTTCGACTCGTCCGGCGAGCACGTCTTCGGCAGACAAAATTCGGAAGAAACTGCCGCCTGCGTCCAGCAGCGCGGCCAGCTCCGTAGCTTGCCGGTCCGGTCGGGAGCCTTGAATCAAGACGACCTTGACCGAGCAACCGTGGGCCAGGGCGTCTCGCAGGAAACGCTGACGCTGCCGGTCTGCGTGCAGCAGCACACAGACCAGCCCCGACAAGTTGCGCAGGTGCGGCTGCAAGGCGGCGTGCAGCCGAGGCAGCGGGTCGTCTCGCAAAGGCTCCAGGCACGCCAGAATTTCCAGAATGTGCTCCAGGTAGCTCCGGTCGCGGCCCTGGCGTAGCATTTGGACCTCGCAGCCGGCCGCCACCACGTCGACGGCATTTTCCGAGCGGAACGTGGCGTCGGCAATGGCGGCGGCCAGACTGACGGCCGCTTCGAGCCGAACCGACTCGCCGCTAGGGCCTCGCCGCTCCGTCCGGGGCACGTACGCGTCGACGACCAAACCCAGCCGCACGAAGTACTCCTCGCGAAACTCCCGCACGACCGGCCGCCCCAGTCGGGCCCACGAGCGGAAGTCGAGCCGTCGAGCCGGCTCGCCGGGGACGTACTCGCGGTTCCCGACGTACTCCAACGACTCCCCCACCTTCGCGCTCACCGCCGGACCACCCGGCTGGTAAAGGCTGCGCAACGGAATTTCCAGGCTGCTCAGAGGGCGAAAGGTCGGCAGGGCCAACACCGGCCGAACCTCCAACCGGCGGTTCCCCATGCGAACCAGGTTGAACGGGAAGGTGCTGTAGGCTCGCAGCGGCGCCAGCTGGTGCAGGCCTCGGCGTCGGCAAAGCAGCGTGACGGAAAGCTGAGCGGTTCCGTTGGGCGGCAGGTAGCGGACCGTGTCGTCGGCGTTGAGGTGCTCCACCGACGACGGCAGCTCCATGAAACCCACCGACAGGTCCAGCACCGGCCGCCACCTAGACCGGTTCCGCACGCAGACCGTTCCGGTCGCCGGTTGTCCGACGACGGTCTTTTGCGGCAGCTGTCCGCTCAGTTCGAGCCGCGGAAAGAATAGGACGGCGACAATTTCGGCAAGCCCCAACAAAATGCACAGGGCGCAGAAAATCTGGTAAATGGGCATGTCCACCGAGACCGCTCCCACCGACGCCAGGCACACGCCGGCCACCAGCAGCTTGCCGGCTGGCGTGATTTGGTCGCGCCAGCGCCGCAGTGGGTACGTCAGCGGGCTGGGCTTTGTCCGCCGCGCACGCTTCATGTGGGAACCTTCACCTCTTGCAACAGTTCTTCAATGATTTGGCGAGGTGTGGTGTTGGCGAAACGGGCTTGAGAGGTGAGCAGCAGCCGGTGGGGCAGCACGTGGACGGCCATTTGCTGGACGTCGTCCGGTTTCACGTAGTCGCGTCCGTCGAGCAGAGCGGCGGCTTGGGCTGCGCGGAAGAGCATGAGCGAACCGCGCGGACTGACCCCCAGCCGCACCCGGCCGTCCAACCGAGTCCGGCGGACCAGCTCCACAATGTACCGCGACACGGAACGGTCCACGTGGACCCGTCGAACCCGGTCCTGCAAGGCCAACACCTCCTCGCGGTTCATGACCGGCTGAATGCGGTCCAGCGGGTGTTCGGTTTGCTGGTCGTACAGGATTTCCACTTCGGTTTCCGGGTCTGGGTAGCCAATGTGTAGCTCCAACAGGAAGCGGTCCAACTGAGCTTCGGGCAGCGGGTACGTGCCTTGAAACTCAACCGGGTTCTGCGTGGCCAGCACCAGGAACGGTTCCTCCAGCTTGTAGCGGTGCCCTTCAATCGTGACTTGCCGCTCGTTCATGGCTTCCAGCAAAGCCGACTGTGTTCGCGGAGACGCTCGGTTGATTTCGTCGGCCAACAGGACGCTGCAGAAAATCGGTCCCTTCTTGAAAGTGAAGCTGCCGTCCTGCGGGTTGTAGACGGGCGTGCCGAGAATGTCCGACGGCAGCAGGTCGGGCGTGAACTGAATGCGTTGGTACTCGACGTCAATGGAGCGGGCCAGGGTCTTGGCCAGGGTCGTCTTGCCGACCCCCGGAACGTCCTCGAGCAGGACCGACCCGTCGGCGGCCAAAGCCACCAACAGCATTCGAATGACTTCGTCCTTGCCGTGAATGACGGCCGACAGGTTTTGTTGCAGTTGAGCGAGCTTCTCGTGAACGTCCAGCGTGCGCTGACTCATGTGAGATTGGACCGCTGTTTGAGAAGAATGCGTTGCCCGACTTGCTACTACACAGGCTGACAGATGACTCTTCCATTAAAGCCCGCGGACTGCGGCGACGCAAGCGCACACGAAACG
>CAYSAG010000419.1:0-3904 GCA_964428935.1 uncultured Planctomycetaceae bacterium
GTGACCTCGCCGAAGACGGTGTACTTGCCATCCAGGATCTTGGGCCAGGCCGCCGAGTCGTTGTGCATGATGAAGAACTGGGAGCCCGCGGAGTCGGGGTCGCTGGCGCGGGGGCTCGGCAAACCGCTCGCTGCTCTGCCGGCAAGCCGCGGCCAGCGTGAGCGGTCGGGGGACCGACGAAACGCGGCACGACGGCGCTCGCGTTTTCAGGCCCGCGAAGAAAACCTCGAGGTCGACGTCCAGCGGTGCCCCAAGCGGACCGAACTGGCGGGAAACGAAAACCGACTCGGGCGGCTCCGGCGGGCGCGTCAGCAAACGCACGACCCCGGGCGAGACGGGCAACGCCGACGGCGTCCACCAAACCACCGCCCGCCGCGTGCCGCTGCGCTGCAGCTCGCTCAACCGGTGCTCGAGGTCTCGCACGTTGACCACGTTCAGCTCGCCGGCAATTTGCAGCACCGCCAAACAGCTCCGCGGCCCCAACCGGTGGACGGTCAGTTTGAGCAACGCCTGAAAGTACCGGTTGACGTCGACTTTTACAGGGCCGGGCTTGCAGTCGAGCACCAGAGTCATTCGAGGCAAGGTTCGGCCAGCCGCGAACGGCCCGAACACCAACCGCGTGGCGCGGACCTGCCCGACTGGAACCGTCAACCGTCCGACGAGCTTCAGCTGGGACGCCGGAATGACTTTTTCGCCGACGACGTAACCAGACAGCTTCCGCCAGTCCAGTTGCGAGACTCGCTGGTTGTCGACTTGCAGTTGAATGCCCGGGTCCGACAACGTGACGGGCGACGAGGTCTGGTTGAGTAACACCAGACGGACGGCAAAGGCCCGCTTCCTCGAACCGTCTCCCACGTTGACCGCCAGCAAGGTCGGGTACTCGAGCAAAGCCAGCAGCTGGCCACTGCGCTTGGCTGCGGGAACGAACCGCGAGACGGCGCCCAGCCGCACCAGCTCCCGCTGCACCTCGTCGAAACGGCGCCGGAACTGGTCGGGCGTGGGAGCGGAAAGCTTGCTGGGAAAAAACGGCGAGTGTGCCGCTGGAGGTTCAGCGCTGTCGGCCGCTCGGGCCACGCCGAGCCTCCACGAACAACACCACACGGCTGAGAAAACCAGAAGCAAGCCCACCGCAGCGGCTGGCCCGTTCGGGCACCGCACGCGGCCGGGAGGCGAGCCGCCGGCAGTGAAGGTTGAGTCCGCCAACGGCGCCGCCACTTCGCTCGACCGGCCATTGCGCCGCGTCCGCTCACTTCCACCGCAGACGAACCAGCGAGCTACGCGTCTCGACATGCTCGCCCTCCACCCTGAAACGTTCTTCCGTCGCCCTGCGAGTTGCTTCGCCGTCCGGGAGTTGGTGGCCGGAACCGAACGTGGGAGCGACGAAGCCACACATTGCGGTCGCTCGGTTCGAAAACGCCTGGTCCGGCGCTGGTCGACGCAGTCCCGCGACCGCGGCCGCTGGCGACCGGTGTGAAACGACGACGGGCCGGTCCGATCGAGGCTCTCGCCGCTCAAAGCTCGGCCGCCTGCGCCGACGGCACCGGCCAAAGGCCGCTCTTGCGCACGTCGGTGGACCGTCCGCGGCAGAACGGAGAAAGGGTCAAGCGAGGACCAGCCCGGCGCGAATTTCAATCCACAACCTCTGCTCGCCTCCCGGCTCCAGCACGCGCCAGCCGGTGTCGGCCACGCACGACTGCAAGTTGACTGCGTCCGTCACGCAGGTGTACGGCTCCAGGCACACAGACGTCCGCCCCGGCGGAGTGTAGACGACAATTTCGCGAAATTCGGAGCCGCACCGCTGAGTGACCTGCAGGCCTGCTTCGGAGTCGACAACGCTGCAGCGAATGGTGCCGTCGTCTTCGGGTTCGAGGCCGGTCAACACGTGGTCCAACTTCAGCTCGCCCCAGTAGCCGCCTTCGCGCAAGTCACACGCGGGGCCGACCGGCAGCCGCTTTCCCGTGGGCAAGCAGTCGACCAACTCCCACTGCTCCCGCGCCGGCACCTCGACCAAACACTTGCCAGGGTCGCTTCCTTCGGCCAGCGGAAGCCGAAAGTACGGGTGGGTGCCGAAGCCCCACGGCAGCGGGACTTGGTCGGGGTTTTGAATGAGCACGTCGGCTCGCAAGACGGGGCCTTGGACCCGGTAGCGGACTCGGATTCGGAAGTCGGCCGGCCAGGACGGACGCAAGTGAGGAGCGTCGACGCTGAGCTGGAACTCGCCGACGACCGAGTCGTCCGACTGGTCGACAACCCGCCACGGTCGGTCCAGGCAAAAGCCGTGAATGGCGTTTCCGTTCTCGTCGCAACAGACGGCGTCCAAGGGAATCTGCCACTGGCGGTCCGCCCACTCGTAGCGGCCGTCGCGAATTCGGTTCGGAAAGGGAAAGAGAATGGGAATGCCGTGGCCGCTGGGACGTCCTTGCCCTTGTGCGAATTCCGGCGCCGCGTCAACGACGTCGACGTTCCACACCCGGCCGCCCGGACTGCGAACCACAGCTCGAAAGGCGTAGCAATTGAAACCGAGTTCCGGCAGAATCTTCGCCGAAGACCCGCTGGCGGCGTCCCGAATTTCAAGCGTCTCCATGGGTGTCAATTCCATTCGGGGTTCTTGACCGTGTGAGGCAGCAGACGGTTCTTTTCGTAGACGCGGCTCAGCAGCTCGTCCCAAATCATGTACGGGTCGGAATGCCAGACCAAGTCGGCCGTGGCGGGGTACAGGTGCCAGTCGCCCCGGCTGAGTTCCCCTTCCAGCTGCCCGGGCCCCCAGCCGGCACAGCCACAGAAAACGCGGAACCGCAAGTCCGGGTCTCCGTTGGCCGCGGCCCGCACGACCCGTTCGAAGACTTGAGCGTTGCTGCCTACGTAGACGTCCGGCACGACCAACGCCGACGGTTGGTCGTACTTCGCTCCGTTGTGAAGAATGAACAGCGCCGCCGGCTCGACCGGCCCTCCCACGTAAACGACGTCGTCAATGTGCGACAGGTCGACGTGCTCAGACAAGGCGTGAGCCAAAGCAATCGACGAGGGGCGGTTCATGACCAGCCCCATGGCACCGTCGCGGCCATGCTCGACAATCAAAACAACCGTCTTGAAGAAGTTGGGGTCCCGCAGCCACCTGCCCGCAATCAAGAATTGTCCCTTCAAGGAGTCGCCCACGTCGGACATTTCTCCACTCCCCGCGTTTGGTCGTGCCTGCGTTCCTTGCAGCGACTTGGTCGCCCGCGTGACGTCGGGCACGCTCTCGTCCTCGAACCACGAAGGGGCCGACCACCACGCGTGTTGGCTGTCTGCGGAGCCCCGCTGACTGCCCCTTCCGTTCCAGTCGTTCCGCTCAAAAGTATAAGCCGAACCCTTACGAAATCCCAGTGGCGCATTGACGGCACTTTGAGTGATTGCCCGTTGCGCCAGCGCGAAAGGACCGGCGGAACTGTCGCGGTGGAACACGCGCCTGCCGCCGGCTTCTTGCTCCGTCGTGGGTTCCACTGCGCGGGGTTCGGTACCGTGGGCCGCTTGGCGTGGTTTGCAGGTGCCTGTTGAAGTCTTTAAGCTGTGCCGCGCACTTGGAACGAAAGGCTGGACGCCGCGGTCCGGTCGGGCGTCGTGGAGAACGGCGAGGGAAGCCAGGGAAGCGGCCGGCCGTCGAACGTGTTGGCCTTCGCCGGTCTCCCCCGTGCCGACCGGCGAAAGAACAAAACGAGCGGTCGAGGCTAGCACGCAAGTCCTTCTCACCTCGACGCGACGCGTCTCAGTTCAGGAGCCACGTTCATGTCTGCCGACAGCGAAGTGAAAATCACGGGACAGCCGACGCCCGTTCCAACCACGTGCCGTTTCGTGGTGGACCGCCCGGTGTTGCCGGACCGGGCTTTCTTTGCGGGAAGCCGTGAGCAGGCCGAACGGTCGCCGT
>CAYSAG010000420.1:0-3857 GCA_964428935.1 uncultured Planctomycetaceae bacterium
GCAACGGGTCAAACGGGGACACTCTGCGCCGCCAGCCCGCCCGCGAGCCGACAAGCCCCCGACCCGGCCTCCGCGGTGGGAACGGGAAGCTTGACCTGGCTCGCGAGTGGGAACTAGACTGCACAGCTTGTTGAAGTGTGGTGAAGTTTTGAACTTGGAGCACGCCACGGTCGGTCGCAGGAGGGTGAAGTCGGCGAAGCCGTGGCCGTTTTGTTTTCGGGAGTCGACGGGTCAAGAGGGGCGGTCCAAGAGGCTGCTGTTCGTCAGATGGGGAGACGCAGGTCCGGTCCGGTCGCCCAGTGCAGCGGCAGGTCGGGCTGACGGGGCGGCTTTGCGAGCGAGCGGCTGGGCACGTCTGCCGCGCTTGAGTGTCGGGCACGAGTCGGCGGGCTGGCAACACGCGTGCGGCCGGACGGCACAAGAACGGCCACACGCGTCTCGGTTGGAATGGGCGGCGCGCACGTGGGGCGCGGAAGGAGTAACGGCTGACAGCGTTGCGGCTGTGGAGAGAGATCGGTGAGTGCAAAAGCCATCATCAGCGACATCCACGCGAACTTGGAAGCGCTGCAAGCGGTCTTTCGGGACATCGAGTCGCAAGACATTCAGCAGGTGTACTGCCTGGGAGACGTCGTTGGGTACGGTCCCAATCCGTGTGAGTGTGTCGACCTGGTCATGAAGAAGTGCAGCGTGACGTTGCTGGGCAACCACGATCAGGGAGCTTTGTTCGACCCGGAAGGCTTCAACGTTGGGGCGGAGCAGGCCATTTTCTGGACGCGGAAAACTTTGGACGCCGCACCTTCGCGGGACGCTCAACGACGCTGGGACTTCATTGGCGAGCTGCCGAGGGTTCACACAGAGGGAGACATCATTTTCGTGCACGGCTCACCGCGCAACCCGCTGAACGAGTACGTCTTTCCGGAGGACATCTACAACCAGCGGAAAATGGAGCGGATTTTTGGCTTGGTGAAGCGAGCGTGCTTTGTGGGCCACACGCACATTCCGGGCGTCTTCACTGAGACGTTGAACTTTCTTTCGCCTGAGGAAATCGACTACGAGTACAAGCTGGGGAATGAGAAGGCCATCATCAACGTCGGCTCGGTTGGTCAACCGCGAGACGGCATTCCGTTGGCTTCGTACGTGACGTTCGACGGCGAAGTCGTTCGCTTTCGGCGGGTGGAGTACGACGTCGAGAAGACGATTCAGAAGATTTACGCCATTGCCGAGCTCGACAACTTCCTCGGAGACCGGTTGCGAGACGGTCGGTAAGACATGGAACAACGACGCTTTCTTCTCTTCTTGTTGCTTTCGATGCTCGTCGTCATTGGCTGGACGAGCCTCGGTCCGAAGCTTTTCCCCTCCTGGTTTCCGAAGCCGGTGAAGCGGCCAGCCCAGAAGGCTCCTTCGGAAACGGCCAGGGAGCAGGGGGAACAAGCGGGCTCTGCGCAGACCAAGTCGCCCTCGGAGGAAGGTGAGCGGGAAGTGTCGTCGGAGCAGGAAAGCGGCCAGGCAAAGAGCGAGTCTGAAGAGGGCGGTGCGAGCGAAGGAAGTCCCGAAGCCGAAAGCCGCTCGCCGACCACAACCGAGCAGGCCGAGACCGCCGGCCGGACAGAGCAGGAAAAGCGCGAGCGGGCTTTGCCGGAGCACCCTGTCCGCGTCGTCACGCTCGGCTCCGACGACCCAAACTCCGGCTACTTCCTGAAAGTGCGTCTGACGAGCGTCGGCGCGGCCATTCTGGACATTGAGCTGAACGACCCCCGTTACACGTCTCTGCAGAAACCGAGAGGTGCCAAGAAGCGGCCGCAATTGAAAGTTGTCGGCAATCACCTGACGTTGTTCCAGGTACAACCGCTCCGGCAACCCCCGGTGCCGCTCACGTTGCAAGCCGTCGTGCCCGGCATCGACTTGCAGTTGCAAACGCTCGACCCCCGGGCGTCGCTGAACACGGTCAGTTGGCAGGTGGCCGAGACGGAGGTCGACGCGGAGAACCCGGCGATTCTGAAGGGAGTGACGTTTCGGTTCGTGTCGCCGGACGGCCGCTACGAGGTTCGCAAGCGGTTCTGGTTACAGAAGGTCACGCTGGAGAGGGGCCGGGAGGAGGACATTCGCGACGCCACGCCGGAAGGCTACCTGGTGCAGTTCGAGTGGAGCATTCGAAACCGCGGCGACGAGCCGGCCACGGTGCGTTACGTGCTGTTGGGACCGGTGGGGCTTCCTCTGGAAAACGTCGAGAACACTCGGAAGTACCGGGACATCAAAGTGGGCTTTCGCGAACCAGACGGCACGGTCGACTACGCGGTGGTCCGCAGCAAGGAAATTGCGACGAAAGACGAGAACCAGATTGAGGAGCTCAAGCCAGCTCCCCGGGCCTTCCAGTTCATTGGCGTCGACGTCCAGTACTTTGCCGCTTTGTTGTTGCCTTCAGAAGAGCAGCTTGGCACGAAACACCACTCCTACATTGAGTACGCCAAGCCGGTTCTGATCCGAAAGGACCCCCGTTACCCAGCGCGGAGCGACATTAGCGTCCGTTTGCATTCGTACCCGGTCACCGTCGAGCCGGGTCAGGAGCAAGTTCACCGGTACGCGCTGTTTGCGGGACCGAAGCGGCCCGAGTTGCTGCGACCGTTGAACGCCGAAGCGGTCATGGATTTCAGCACGTGGCTGGGCATTGGCTACGTGGGCAAGGGGCTGCTCTGGCTGCTGAAGGCGCTGCACAAGGTGGGCATTCCTTACGGGGTGGCCATTCTAATCATGACGGTGTTGGTGCGAGCGGCCATGTTTCCGATTTCGCGGAAACAGGCTCTCAGCGCCAAGAAAATGAAAGACCTGCAACCACAGCTGCAGGAGCTGCGCAAGAAGTACGCGAACGACAAGGAGAAGCTGGCACGGGCTCAAATGGAGCTGTTTGCCAAGCACAAGTACAACCCGCTGTCCGGCTGCCTGCCGATTGTGATTCAGTTTCCGATTTTCATTGGTCTGTACCAAGCGTTGCGCATGTCGGTGGACTTGCGGCTGGCTTCGTTCCTTTGGATTGACAACCTGGCCGCTCCCGACGCCCTCTTCGAACTGCCCTTCCGTGTGCCCATTGTCGGTTGGACGGAGTTCAACTTGCTGCCCATTTTGACGGTGGTGCTGTTCCTTTGGCAGCAGAAAATGTTCATGCCACCGCCGACGGACGAGCAGTCCGAAATGCAGCAGAAAATGATGACCTACATGATGATTTTCTTCGGGTTCCTGTTTTACCGGCTGCCGTCCGGACTGTGTCTGTACTTCATTGCGTCGAGCTTGTGGGGAATGGGCGAGCGGAAATTGCTCGACTACACCAGTTCGAACGACACCCCGACGCCTTCGAAAGCTCAGTCCTCTCCGCCGAAAAAAAAACCACGCAAGCCGGAAGCCAAGACGGCCAGAAAGACGCCCGCGTGGCTGAAGAGCTTGGCCGAGCGGTTCAACCTGGAGGAGCGGCTGAAGCAGCTCGACCAGCAGCCAGCCATTCAAAAGTCCCGCGACTCCCGCTCCCGCAAGAAAAAGCCCCGTACCCGGCCCAAAAGGTGACCCCCTTTTGACGACGGTCTGAGTTTTTCACCGCAGCTGCTGGTTCGCGGACAGCGCGGGCTTCGGTGTTGGAGCTGGAAGGCCAGGGGCGACGTTTTAGCGTGACAGTGTCTTCGACGCGACAGCCGGGCCGTCCCCAGTGGCGTGTCTCTTCGCCCATGCAACGGGACGTTGGGGCGCAGTCTTTGAGCCGCGAGCGGGAACAGCTCCACGACGCGCCGCTGCGTGGAACGACCGTCGGACGTCGAGAGCGTAATTGTTTACCGCTATGTGACGAACTGATGTTGGCTGATCGGGCGGAAGTG
>CAYSAG010000421.1:0-3855 GCA_964428935.1 uncultured Planctomycetaceae bacterium
CCACGTTGACATCGTGGAGGTCGCAGGTTCGAGTCCTGCATCGTCCACTTTCAACAAGGGAATAGACTTCCGCAAGCCCTTGGACTCCAAGGGCTTTTTTCTTTTGGCCTCACGTGGCTCAGCGACCGGTCCCGTGCCGGCGGCGGCTTTTCGCCAAGGTCCGACGGCCTTTGGCGTTCCCGCACACGGAAACGCACGCGAGCCTGGAAGAGTTTGCTCTCGCGACCGGCCCCGTGCGGTGAGCCAGCCGGCGCCTTCCTGCGCTCCACCAAGACGTCCCGACCGGCCGTCCGCTCGCGCTCCCAACACCGCGCAGACGCCGCCCAAGTCCCGGAAGTCGTCAACCACATTGGTCGTCCACTCCACACACGCTACCTGGTTGTGCGTCCCGACGGAAGCGCGGTACAATGAATCCCCGAACGACAGGACGCGGCCGCTGGGCCCACACTGGCACGCCACGTCGCCAAGTTTGCCAATCGAACGAGCCGACGGGCTCCGGGAAGAAGGTCTCTTCCGGCAGCAACGGCACTTTGGAATCCTGGCTCATCACCACGGTTGCGCGGCCAGGGCCTGACGGCCATACAATGGCCGCGACCTCGGCGCGGGCTTCACAAACGGGACCGCCCCGCCACCCGTAACGGCGACTTGCCCCGCAGTGGAGCGGTGAGAGGCCGAGGCGACGGCGAGACAAACGCCGCTCGGCAGGCGATTGCCGTAACATCGTCGACAGAAACGAACTTCCAAACCGCGCGGAATTACGTGAGCAACCCTTTGTTTCAGCCACGACATCCTCCATGACGCGATGTACTCGATGACTATGCCAGACTGTTTGCCCCCTGAGCTCAGCTCTGTCTTCACGCCCACCGCTGCAGCCTCGGCCGGCAGCCAAAGTGTTCGTCTGGAGACCCCAACATGATCCAACACCTCGTCGTGACAACGTGTGCTCACGGACTCGGCTACGAAGGCTCCTTGCTCGCGCCGATACTCATGTGCATCGTTGTGTTTTGGGGTTCTCTGGTGCGCCACCGCGGCTTGCGTCTGCTGATCGTGGCGAGCGGTCAGATCGGGTTATTGCTCATGATCTGGGCCGTGCTGTATTCAACAGAGAACCTGTTGGTGATGCACAGGCATGCTCTCAACATGGTGCAGATCGCATTGGAACGCGGTGAGCAACATCGAGTCGTCACGGCCATCCGCCTCTTCAAGCAGACCTACGAGCGAACTCGCTCGGACAAGTGCGCTGTTTATTCCATGTGTCACGAGCTGGCCCAGTGGGCGACTGCTACGAGCTGCGGAAAGGCGTCGCAGGACTCAATCACAATCTCGGGTGTCGCTCTCTCGACTCCGATCGACTGAGGGGGTTCGGTGAAACGGAATATGGCCTTTGCACTGATGTGGGCTCGGAGATGGGGACGGTTCTTGTTCCTGCTCGGGGTCACATGGATTGGCCTGGCCATCTTGGGGTACGCTGTGGTGGCGTTTGTCGGAGCGGACTCCGGGCAGAATAGCGTCCGCGCACTGCTTGGAAGGTTAGCTGAGCCGTTTTACTGGTTCATCTACACTGGGTATTTCGACGGCGGTCCGCTGCTTGTGTTGTTGGGAGGCTTCTTGTGGCTCGTGGGCCGGCTGGGTACCAGAGGAAGGCCTTGCAGCAGGGACTGAGTCCGCTCAGTTGGGATGAAAGCTGTCGAGTTGCCGGTGCTCACCCCAAGGCTTCTCACTCGGGCGGTCCAAACGGAAGCCGACACTCCAGGCACAACGGAACACGCTGTCGTGGCCCTCCGAACAAGGTTGAAAGAGCATTCCGCAGACACCAAGCCGTTCCGAAGCAACGGACGGCCGTGGCGCTGGGCGGCGCGCCGGCGTTGGAACCGGAACCGGGCGACGAAGCGTTGGCCTCGTCGTCGAGCAGGCTGCAGCGGACGCTGCAGAGTGGACGCTCGGGGACGCTGGTGGTCTCTCCGGGGTGGCGGGAGCCCACGTGACGGCCGGTGGCGACGGTGTGATCCAGAGCAAAGGCAAATCGCTGCTGCGCAGACCGATCGACGTGACCACGGACGCTCGCGTGTACGCCGACGGCCACTCCTTCGGCGGCCGGTGAGTCCAATCCCAGCTGCAGAAAGTCTTGCTCTCTCTCGGTGAAATAAGGTACCTTTCGGCCCGCTTTTCCGGAAAGGTGCGTGTCGGACCGCCGCGTGCGGACGGCACGAGGGCCGGCTGCTCCCGGAGCCTCACTGGTCAGACGGGGTCGGACAGTACGGCGATAGATGGCGGGCCGCGACCGGGCGACGGAAGACGGGTCGGCGCTGCGGTCGCGTGTTCAACAAACTTGGTTCTCCTCCTACCGGGTGTTTCATGGCCAGCTGGACGTTCCTGCTAGACCGTCTGCTCGCGCTGCTTCGGCGAGCTCACACGAAACCGGTGGCTCCCGCCCGACGAGGTGTGCGCGTCCACCCCACGGCCATTGTGTCGGTCAAGGCCGAGATCGGCGAAGGCACGGTCGTCGGCCCGCATGCTTTCATTGACGAGCACGTGCGCATTGGACCGGGCTGTCAAATCGGGCCGAACGTCGTCATTTTGCGCTACACAACGATCGGCGCCCGCTGCCGCATCCACGCCGGCGCCGTGCTCGGTGACCTGCCTCAAGACTGGAGCTTCAAGGGCGGACGCAGCTACGTCCGCATTGGCGACGACTGTGTCATTCGAGAAGGGGTGACCATTCATCGCGGGACCGGCGACGAAACCGAAACCGTGGTGGGGAACCGTTGCCTTTTGATGGCCAACAGCCACGTCGGCCACAACGGCCGGGTGGGTGACGGAGCCATGTTGGCCAACGGCGCGCTGGTGGCCGGGTACGCTCAGGTCGGCGAACGGGCCGTCATCAGCGGCAACTGTTTGATTCACCAGTTTACGCGGGTTGGAAGACTGGCCATGATGGCTGGCGGGTCGGCCGTCCAAATGGACGTCCCGCCCTTCTGTATGACTCAAAGTCTGTCGGCCAACACGGTTCAAAACCTGAACATCATCGGCATGCGTCGGGCCGGCTTCAGCCGTGAAGACCGTGCAGCCGTCAAGGAGGCGTTCGACCTGTTCTTTCGGTCGGGACTGTCGGTGAAGCGGGCGATTGAAGAGCTGGAGAAAGGGGAGCCTCACGAACTGGTCCGCGAGTTCTGCGAGTTCATCAAAGAGTCGAAACGCGGCATCTGCAAGTTTTACCGCGACAGCCGGCGAACCCGACGGGACCGCGGTGGAGAAACGTCAGAGGACCGAGACGAGGGTCCCGAAGCGTTCCGCATTCGTCCCGCTGCGTGAGTGTACGGACCCGCGGGTTTGTCGCTTCTTGGCCCCGGTTATTCGACGTCGCCCCGCGCCGTTGCTCTCTCAGTACCGCTCGCCAAACATTCGGTTCAGCCGCTGGCGGTGGTACTGCAACCTTTCTTCCGGCGTCATTCGAGAAAAGTCGGGAACGTCTGCGGGGACGAACGGCCGGGAGGTGGACGCCTTTCGGTCGGTCTGGTTTGAACCTGCGGCTGGCCGGTTCTGAGCGGCCGTCAGTGTACGACGGCCGTCCCGGCTCGACCCAGCCGCACCGCTCGACGCCGCCGGCAGACTGATGGTCGTTCCGCTGCCGCTGTAGCTCATGACGTTCGTCTGCAGCGTGAGGTCCTCTTCCAGCGAGCGGTGCGGTTGGATTCCGAGTTCCTGCAGCACGCCGTGGTAGGCCTTGACCGCTTCGACCGGCTCAATTTCGCCGTCGGCGATCCAGCGCAGGAACTGGATGAAGGCCAACTGATGTTCGGCGTTGTTGATCTTGCGTCCGAACAGCGCGGCGCGAGCGCCGTACTTTTTCGCTTC
>CAYSAG010000422.1:0-3849 GCA_964428935.1 uncultured Planctomycetaceae bacterium
AACGCATGATTGGACTCCTTGCTCACAACAGGCTCAGCAACACAGCCGCCCTTGCAGACTGCAGGCTCTACCTTCCGGGAAAGGGTCATCCAGACAGGCCGAACCGCCCCGGCGGCCCCGCGGTGGTGCGGATTGTTATGTCCGCCGAGAGGGTCCGCAAGTAAACAGACATTCTGGACCGGAATCCCAGAGTTCGCAGACTGGACGGCTGCGTGGATTTGCCTAAAATCGTTGGGTGCTGGTGAGCCGGCAGTGACGGTAGAAGCCGGCCAGCAAGACGGGTCCCCGTAGCTCAACCGGATAGAGCGTCGGCCTCCGGAGCCGAAGGTTGCAGGTTCGAATCCTGCCGGGGATATTCAGAAGGTTGACGCGGACCTATTGGAGCGCGCAGATTGGGGGCCGCGTCACGGCATTGGGCAAGCCGGCTCGACCGAGTGGTCGAACGGCTTTTTTCATGCGCGTCGACCCGGCGATGCCTCGGTCGCAAGATTCCTTTTTCGCCGGACCCTGCCGAGGTGGAGAGCCAAAGTGCGACGTCCGTTTTTCTTGGTGCTGGCGACAGGATTTGGCGTCGGTTACTCTGCCGTCGCCCCCGGAACGCTCGGTTCGCTGGTCGGCCTTCTCTTGAGCTGGCTGCTTTCGCTGGCAATCGGTTCCGTCGCCATTCGCGCCGCGCTGTTGCTGGCGTTGGTCCTCGGCTCCGTCCCTGTTTGCTCGTGGGCTGCCAGCCATTTCGGCCGACCGGACCCAAGCCAGGTGGTACTCGACGAACTGGTGGCCATGCCCATTGCCCTGCTCTTGGTTCCGTTCACGTGGCAGACGGCTACGGTCGGCTTTCTTTGGTTTCGACTTTTCGATATTGTCAAGCCGTGGCCGGTGGCGGTCGTCGAGCGTTGGCCGGGCGGGTGGGGCATTGTTGCCGACGACGTCGCCGCAGCCGTTCTGGCTGGTGTGGCCACTCTGGGGACTCAGTTCCTCTGCGGTTGGGCATAGCTTGTGGTTGCCGGTGCAAAGTGCCCGTGAGCGGCTCAACTATTGTGTTTGTCCACGTTGCCGAGGGCGTGTCAAACGGCTCCACACGGCCCGACAGTCCGTGCAAACGGGAACGGGGTAAGCCAGGCGACTCTGACTCTACTGGTGTAGCGCAAGGAGGGGAACCGACGTGGCAGCACGGATCATTGACGGAAAGGCCATTGCCGCGAAGTTCCGCGAGCAGGTGGCTGAAGAAGTGCAGCAGCTTCGACAGCAGACGGGCGTCGTTCCGCACTTGGCGGCGGTGCTGGTCGGCGACGACCCGGCCAGTGCAGTCTACGTGCGAAACAAACAGAAGGCGTGCGACAAGGCCGGCATTCGAAGTACGCTCCACCGGCTTCCGGCTTCAACCACCGAGCAAGAACTTCTACGGCTGATCGACCAGCTCAACCGCGACGACCAAGTCCACGGGATTCTGGTGCAGTTGCCTTTGCCCGAGCAGATCAATACCAAGGGCGTGCTGGACGCCGTCTCGCCGCTCAAGGACGTCGACGCCTTTCATCCGGAAAACGTCGGCCTGCTGGTGCAGGGACGACCACGCTTTCTTCCCTGCACGCCGTGCGGCATTCAGCAATTGCTGTTGGAGACCGGCGTGGACCCGGCCGGCGCCCACTGCGTGGTCATTGGACGCAGTGAAATTGTCGGCAAGCCGCTGGCAATCATGCTCATGCAAAAAGGACCGGGGGCGAACGCGACGGTGACGGTCTGCCACAGCCGCACCCGCAACTTGGAGTCACTGACACGTTCGGCCGACATTCTGGTCGCCGCCATTGGCGTTCCTCAGTTTGTGAAAGCCTCCATGGTCAAACCGGGCGCCGTGGTCATCGACGTCGGAATCAACCGCGTCGACGGGAAGCTGGTGGGCGACGTCGACTTCGAGCCGGTGCGAGAGGTGGCTTCGGCCATTACGCCCGTTCCGGGGGGCGTCGGCCCAATGACGATTGCCATGCTGCTGCGGAACACGGTCACCGCGGCTCGTTTGAGCGCCGGGTGAGGCTGGCCGTCCTGGTGGCTGACGGCGCCGTGCGGCACGTCGGCCGACAACGTCGCCGGCTCCCCCGAACACGCAACGGGCGGCAGCTCGTGCGGCAAGCCGCTGCGCCGAAGTCGCAGCCTGCTTGCCGTGGCCGTTCGGTCTCGACGCCCGTCGACAGAGCGTCTCCGACCAGTGAACCGCAGCCGCCGGTCTGGAACATGCGTCGGCGACGGGTCGAAGGGGTAAGCCGGGCCCCGTCCGACAAACCGGTCTGACGCAAGCAGCGGGGGTTGTCGTGAGCAGCCGACCTCAACCTCTCTCCTACGTGCAAGCCGAACGCGACCTGTACCAAGGTCGGACGACGTGCGTGGAAATCGTCGAGCGGTGTCTGGAACGAATTGAGCAGTGGGAGCCGAAGGTTCGCGCCTGGGCTTGGCTCGACACGGACGGCGCTTGTGCCCAAGCGCGTCGCGTGCAGGAGAGGGCCGAGCAGCTTCGGTCCGGAGCTTCTCCAGTGTTCTCGCCGGTTGGCCTGCCGTTCGGCATTAAAGACATCATTGACCGGGCCGGCTGGCCCACGGGACTGGGCCTGGACGAGCAACCGAGCGAGCCCGCCGAAAAGCACGCCACAGTCGTTGGCCGCTTGCGAGCCGACGGTGGTGTCGACCTGGGCAAGACCGTCACGACCCCGTTTGCGTTCCTCGACCCGCCGCCGACGCGGAACCCTTGGAATTTGAGCCGCACGCCGGGCGGATCGTCCAGCGGCTCGGCCGCCGCTGTGGCCACGGGCATGTGCATGGCTGCCTTCGCGACTCAGACCGGCGGGTCAATCATTCGGCCCGCTGCGTACTGCGGCGTGGTCGGGTTCAAGCCGAGTTACGGAGCTGTTTACAGTTCGGGAGTCTTTCCGCTGGCCCCGTCGCTCGACCACGTCGGAATCATCGCCGCGACCGCTCACGACGTCGCCCGCGTGTTCGCTTCTGTGTTCGACCTGGCCTGGTGGTGTCGACTGCCGGAGAGGAACGACGCCATTGTCAAGTTGCACACGTTGTTCACGGAGTCGGGACTGGAACCGGCCCGGGTCAGCCGGTTGCCTCGTCGCGTGGGTCTATTGCACGACCTGTGCCGAGACCACGTGACCGACGAAGCTTGGGCGGTGGTCGAACGGGCCGCTGGGTGTCTGCAGGAAGCCGGGGTGACGGTGCAGGCCGTCGCCAGTCCGACGTCACTGGACGACCTGCTCCACGCGCACAGCACCATTCTGGCCGCCGAAGCCGCGTGGGTTCACCGCGATGGTTACGAACGCTGGCCCGAACGGTACCCGCCGCGAATCCGTGAGCTGGTCGAGCGGGGAATGACCATTTCGGCGGTCGAGTACGTGGCGGCGGTCCAAGAGCGGAAAAAGTTGGAAAACGTTTGGAAACGGCTCTTTTGGGACTGCGAGCTGCTCGCCCTCCCTTCGACTCCCGGCCCCGCGCCCGACGTCTCGACCACCGGCGACCCGCGGCTGAACTCTCCTTGGAGCCTGCTCGGCGTGCCCACGGTCACGTTGCCAGCCGGCTTTGCGTCGGACGGCCTTCCGCTGGGCCTGCAGCTGGTGGCCGCTCGCGACGCCGACGTTTCTTTGCTGTGGGCTTCGGTCGCCGTCGAGACACTCTTGCGGTCGAAGTTGCAAGACTTGCCGTGAGCGAAAAGGGAAGCGTGCACGGGAAGCCGCACGGCTGCGGCTGCAAAGCGTGTGTGGTGGCCAGTCGGTTGGGGCGTTCGGAAATTTGTCCCCGTTTCTCTAGTGGTCTGTCAAATCGAAGATTCGGGATACCGTTTGTGGCGAGCACGACGAA
>CAYSAG010000423.1:0-2281 GCA_964428935.1 uncultured Planctomycetaceae bacterium
GAGTCAGTACATTCACGAACGTAAAGTTCGTAATGCGAGACGACCAGGCGGACGAAAGAAAAATGCCCAAAAGAATCAGCACGACCGCCCGCTTAATTACGTGGCCCCACAGCCGCAGCGTCGTGTGCCCTTCGGCCACTCGCCGGGCGAACGAAAACGGCATGGCCACCCCGACGATGAACATGAACGAAGGCTGAATCAGGTCCCACAGCGAGCAGCCAGCCCACGGGGTGTGGCTGAATTGGTACCCCAGCACGTACCAAAGACCACTCCACACTCCAGCAAGCCGAGTCCCGTCGAAACGAGTGACAACCTCGGGGTTGTTGGCCACCTTGGCTAGTCCGAATCCGGCCGACACCATGAGCAACATGACGAAGCCGCGGTAGGCGTCGAGCGACATGAGGCGTTTCGATTGGAAGGACGCAGACGAGTCGGTCATGGCTCTTCCCCCTTTGCTTGATGTGACGCGTTCGAGAACAGACAAGAAGGGGCCACGAGCGGTCTGGCTTCGGACGACAGCGGTCCAACCAGACCAAGGCGACTCCGATCAGAAAGGGCCCGCACGAGAGCTGCCCCCGTCTCCACCCAGCCAGCGTACCGCGGGCTCCGACGGGAATCAAACCCGACCCCCGCACCAAACGGCCGCAGCGCGTCTGCCCGCCGTTGGCCCTACCGGGCCTGAATTTGTTTCATTTCTTCGGGAGTGAACCGGCTGTTGGTCACAGGGCCCGGTGCCCAGGACTGCTCCAGCGGCGACGGCTTGGGCGTCTGAATCGGAATGACCAGCACTTCGCCCTCGCCCGTCCTTTCGATTCGTCCGCCCGCTCGCAGAACGGCCTGCCGAGTCAACTTCTCGCACACTTCCAACAACCGAGTGAAGTTGTAGTCCGTGTGGCTGAACTTGGTTTGAGTGTCCAGGGCCGAAGTGAACTCCTCTGGCAGTCCAGACCGGCCCAAGACGGTGCCCAGTACTCCGCCAGCGTTGGCGGGATTGCAGTCCGAGTCCTGCCCACACCGAGTCGCAATGACAATGGTGCGTTCGAAGTCGCCCCGACCGTAAAGCAGTCCCAAAACGATGTACGCTCCGTTGATCTTCGCGTCGATATTGAAGGCGCTGTCGGGGCCGCTGCACGAGAACCGTCGGTAAGCCGGGTTGAGGTGGTACTTCTTGTTGATTCGGCGCCAAGTGGCTTGCCAATCGTCCGGGTTCTGGCGGTACCAGCGCAGCGTGTCTCGAATGCACTCGGCGTACTGGCTGCCCTCGGGAATGCACCGGAGTGCGGCTTCGACAATCTTCACCGGGTCGTTTTCGAAAAAGGCTGCCGCGTACAGACCGCCGACGAACTGACCGCCGTACAACCCGTCGCCGTAATTCATGAGCCGGCCGAACTTCTCGCCCAGCTCGATTGCCAACTGAGGAAGGCCGGGAGCGATCAGTCCGGAGAAGTCGGCTTCGATTTGGTAGTCGATGTCGTCGGCGTGCCGGTTGAATTTGGGGTGGCCGGAATCGGGCGGAGCGATTCCGTGGCGAAGGTTGTCCCGACCGGCGCGGTTGGCGTGCCACAGCTTGTAGCCGCTGTTGGCGAAATCAATGCCCGCCTGCCGAATCGACACGTCCAGCCCGTACCGCTCCAACGTCCGCAAAAAGGTCATCTCGACGTAGAGGTCGTCCTGACGGAACTGGTTAACCATTTCCGGACGCCACTTGGGCACTCGCTCGGCCGGCACAATTTGACCCTTGAACCGGAACTCCGTCGGTCCGCCCAAACCCACGCCAGCCATTTGTCCCAGCCAGCCCCCCGCCATTTTGTCGCGGTAGACCGCAAGCGGCAGACGGCGAAACGCTGCCTGCTGGGGCTCCCCTGCAAACACGACGCTCGGTACCAGCACAACCGCCAACGCCCAGTGAACGCGACTCAGCATGAATGGGCCCTCCCTCTTGCTCCGCCACAGCAACTCGACTTCGACGTCTTGTGAGCTTGGAAACGGCCACGGGCTCTGCGCCGGTTTTCCGCCCGGCCAGGCTCGAGCCCCCGACGCCCAACTCGCACAACCTGCCACCCATGATGCCAGAGGTGGCCGCGCGGAACAATCCACGGCGGACGGCGAACAACCGCCGCGTCCGTTTGCCCGACACGAGCGGCTCCGCCTGACGACGCACCCGTCCTGCCGCCTTGCCCCCGTGAACTTGCTTGCGGAAGACCGACAACCCCACAATGGCTTCGAGCGCTCGAGTGACTCCACGGACTGCTCCCAGCGACTCCGTGCGTCGCTTCAGCCG
>CAYSAG010000423.1:2381-3841 GCA_964428935.1 uncultured Planctomycetaceae bacterium
GGCAGCCGGGCCGACGATTGGCCTCAGTTGCAACACGACCCCGGCCACACGGGCTTTACCGCCGACCAGCCTCAGCCACCGTTTCGTCTGCGCTGGGTGTGCCAGTTGGCCGAGCCGACCCACACCGGTTGTCCTGCCATTGTGGCGGGCGAGAAGGTCTTCGTAACGACCAACTGGGGCAACCTGGTTGCGTTGGACCGCCGGACGGGGCGTCGGGTTTGGGTCTACCGGACCGGTGCCCCCATCGTGGCCGCACCGGCCTTTTACGCCGGCACGGTCTACGTGGCGTCGATGGACCGTTGTTGTTACGCGGTGGACGCCGCCACGGGCAAGCTGCGGTGGCGGTTCGAAATCGACGAAGGCTTCTCGGCCGCCCCGGTCGTTGCCGACCGGCGTGTTTTCTTGGCGGGACGCGACGGCACGGCCTACGCACTGACGCTGCAAGGGCGACGGCTCTGGAGCGCGTCGGTCGGCGGTCCGGTCTTGGCCACGCCGGCGTACGCCGCAGGAACGCTGTTCGTCGGTGGCGGAGACAACCGCGTGTACGCTTTGGACGGCCGGACGGGCCGACTGCGTTGGCGTTCCGAACCGTTGCCCGGTGCGGCCATTCGCGACTACTGGCTGGTCGCCACGCGTGACACCGTCGTCGCCACCACTCAGCTCGTCTACGGAGCCCACCCGACCTACCGAATGCTGGAAGAGGCGGTCATGCGGCCCTACCGCGAAGCCCACTCCGGCCAAATGTTGGTCCAGCGCGAGCTGATTGAAGCGATTCGTCGCTGGTACGTCGACCACCCGCACCAGCAGACCTTCCACGTGCTCGACGCGTCCACCGGCCGACGGCGGTTTGTAGCTCCCGTCGTGCCCGTTCACGGAGGCGGGTGCGTCGGCCCGTTGCCCGCCGTCGCCCCCGACGGCAACGCTTACCTGATTTACGCGAACGTCCGCTTGCAGGCTTCCGGGTGGGCTTTCCCCGGTCGGCTGGACCTGACCACCGGCCAACTGGAACCGCTCATTCAAGGCCGCTACTGGGTCGACGCCGACCAGTGGGAGTGGCAACCCAAGCCGGGAACCCGGTTCGACCGTCACAGTCCGTTTGCCGTCGGTTTTTGCGTCAACGACCAATCCTGGGGCGTGGCTTTGGCGGGCCGGTTGCTGTTGACGGTTCGTGACCCGGGGTGGCCGGAAAAGGAGCCGGCTTACGGACTGATTGACCTCGACACGGGACGGGACGCCTACTGGAGCCCCGACACGTCCCAATTGCGACGAGCGGTGGCGGAGGGTCGTTACGGTGGAGCCTTCCACGCAACCTGCTCGCCGCCGGTGGTCTGCGGACGCCAAGTGTTCCACAAGACCGTCCGAAACGTGCTGTTCTGCTTCGAGGGTAGTTCTCCATGAAATTGGAAAACGACTTCGGTCTTCGTTGGCTGTTTTCGCTGCCGTTCGTCCCTAATCGGTTT
>CAYSAG010000424.1:0-3838 GCA_964428935.1 uncultured Planctomycetaceae bacterium
GCCGGCGGGTCCGCAATGGCTCGACGCAGAAGGACCAGCAAGTTCGCAGCGGCCGTCGACCTGAATTGCTTACCGCGCGCAGTTCTGAGAAGAACCCAAAGTCCGTCGTGCGCCCACGACGCGACGAGCAGCCTCGACGTCCGCTCGAAGCTGCCGCTTCAACGCCTCGACCGACTCGAAACTGCGAATGTCCCGCAGGCGTCGCAACAGGTCCAGTTCCAGTTCCTGTCCGACCAAGTCGCCGTCGAAGCCGTCCAGGTGGACTTCCAGCTTTTGCACGTGGTCGGCGAAGGTTGGGTTCGGGCCGCGGTGGACGGCCGCGACGAAGGTCTGCTCGCCCACACGAGCCACTCCTGCGTACACTCCTTCGCCGGGCACGAGCGTGGGAATCTGTTCCAGGTTGGCGGTGGGGAAACCCAAAGTGCGGCCCCGTCCGGCACCTCGACCCACTCGGCCGCGCAACCGGTACGGGTGGCCCAGCAGCTCGACGGCCAGGTTCAGCTCACCAGCGGCAATCAGTCGGCGAATTCGACTCGACGACACCATTTCTCCGGCCACGACGACCGGCGGCACCACTTCGAACAGGAGCCCGTGCTGCCGACACAGTTCGGCCAGCCGGCCCACGTTGCCCGCGCGGTCCCGGCCGAAGAAAAAGTTCGGTCCCTCGACCAGTCCGCTGGCTTGCAGCTCGCCCACCACGACCTTCTGGAAAAACTCTTCAGGCGTCAGCCGGAGCAGCTCCAGGTCGGTCGGGTAAGCAATGACACAGTCCACGCCGCAACGCTCCAGCAGCTCCGCCTTCCGGTCCAGCGTGCTCAAGCTGGGCGGCGTGTGCTCGGGCCGCAACAGCTGAATGGGCGAAGGGTCGAAGGTGAAGACCACGGCGGGCACGCCCCGCTCGCGAGCCAGTCGCACCAACGCGGCGACCATGGCTTGGTGTCCGCGGTGCACGCCGTCGTAGTTTCCAATCGAGACGACTCCGCCCCGGTACGCGTCGGGTTGTTCGAAGCCCCGCAACAGTTTCATGGTTCTGAACGTCGTGCCCGGTTTGGGCCGGTTGACTGGGTTGTCAAGAGGCGCCGGTGGGACGCAAAAGAGCCGCTGGACGACCCGGCCGGCCGCTCCGCTGCGGCTCAGCCCGCGGCCCCAATGGGCCGCTCCACCCGCCCCGGTGGGACCTGCGGCAGTCTGCGAAGGCCAAATCATTGCAAATTCGGGCGTTCGTACAAAGCCAGGGCAGGCACCTGACGGGCAGCCGCCGGCAGCGGAACGGAAGGGCCTTGTGGCGCTCCGGCCGCCGAGCGGTCTGGAGCTGGACGCCGAGCCGGGCGTGGACGGCGAGGGCGGCCCAGAGAGCGGACGCGGTCGGTCGCGCGTCGTGGCGCCGCTCTTCTCCGACGGGCCGCCACAACACCAAAAGGACGACAGTCCGACCGCGTCTTCCGCCTGCTTGGTTGGCGAGGCGTGCTTCGGTGCGGTACAGTCTGGCGTTGCGGGCTTCGAGGAGGGCGGTGGGCTTGCGCCGGTGGCGTTTTCGAGAACGCGTTTGGAGTGAGAGCGTGCGACGCGCCGGCCGCGGCGGTCGACGGAGCGAGGAGACACTGATGCTTGGGGAGCCGACCAATGAAACGGAAAGTCGTCTGTGTGGTCGTGGCAAGCGGTTTGCTCGCCGGAACGGTTGGTCTGGGGCGAGGCTGGACGCAGGCGACCGCGCCGCAGCGAGCCGAAGTGCTCCGCTTCGACGGTCCGTCCGTTCCGTCGGCCTTGAAAGTCAGCGGCGACGTTCGCGTCACGACGGAGCGGAACCGCGAAGGTTCGTCGGGCGGCGCGCTGCAGGTTGGCCCGGGCGGACGCGTCGTCTGGCGGCTGTCGGACCGGAACGTCGCCGGGACGGTCGAAATGTGGGTCTACGACGACGGCTCGGCCCCGTCGAACCCCAAGAAACACGGCGCCGGTCCGCTGTGGGGCGTGACGCAGGCAGACGGTAGCGTGCTGGTCGTCGGTGCCATTTACGCTCCGTACCTGTCCGGCGACCGGACCTACGCCGTCAGCGCGTTCGACCCGGACAAGAACGAACGGCCATGGTGGCACGTGCAGTACCTGGGACTGAAACGCCGCCCCGGCTGGCACAAGTGGAGCTTCGTGTTCGACCCTGACGACGGCCTGCGACTCCTCTACGACGGCCAGGACGTCAACGCAAAGCGGAAGGTTTTCTACTGGAACCGGACGTCGCTGCGTGGAATTACCGGCGTCGTGTTGTTCGGAGGAAAGACGCCGGCCAAGCAGACGGTTTGGGTGGACGACTTGAGCGTGAAGCTGAACGGTCCACCCCGGGTCGAGCCGATTTGGCCGCCTCCGCCGCCCAAGACGTTGGCTCCGTTGCCGCCCCCACGAGACTGGTCTCCGACACCGTTCGAGCGTTGGACGAACGGCCCGCCCGCCCGGCCGGACTTCTTCCCCATTGCCGTCTGGCTGCAAGACCCGCGGAACGCGCCGCGCTACAAAGAAGCCGGCTTCAACTTGTACGTGGGTTTGTGGAAAGGTCCCACCGAGGAGCAACTGGCCGCGTTGCGCGAAGCGGGCATGCCGGTCATTTGCAGCCAAAACGACGTGGGGCTCCAGCACCGCTCCGATCCAATCATTGTCGGTTGGATGCACGGGGACGAACCGGACAACGCCCAAAAGCGTCCCGACGGCAAAGGCTACGGGCCGCCCATTCCACCGGAAAAAATTCAGCAAGACTACCAGCGACTGGTGAAGCAGGACCCGACCCGTCCGGTGTTGCTCAACCTCGGCCAAGGCGTGGCGTGGGACCACTGGCGGGGTCGGGGCGTGCGGACGAACCATCCCGAGGACTACCCGAAGTACGTGCAGGGCGGAGACATCATTTCGTTCGACATTTACCCGGCGGTCCACTCGCACCCGGACGTGGCCGGCCGCCTGTGGTACGTTCCCTTCGGCGTGACCCGGCTGCGCAAGTGGACCGGCGACCGCAAAATCGTTTGGAACTGCATTGAGTGCACACGAATCAGCAATCCGAACGTCAAGCCCACTCCGCAACAGGTGAGGGCCGAAGTGTGGATGTCCATTGTTTTCGGGTCACGCGGACTGATTTACTTCGTCCACCAGTTCAAGCCGAAGTTCATTGAGGCGGGCCTGCTGGCGGACGCGGAAATGCTTCGGGCGGTCACGGAAATCAACCGGCAGATTCATTCGTTGGCCGCGGTCATCAACAGCCCGCCGGTGCCGGACGCCGCCTCGGTCAGTAGCTCCGACCCACGCGTGCCCGTGTGTCTGACCGTCCGGCGTTTCCAGGGCGACACGTACGTGTTTGCCGTGTCGCTGTTCCACTTGCCGACGACGGCTCGTTTCAGCCTGCGCGGCGTGACGGGACAGCGGCAGGTCGAAGTGCTGGGCGAGCAGCGCACGCTGACGGCCACGGACGGCCGCTTCACGGACCAATTTCGCGGCTACGACGTGCACCTTTACAGAGTTCGCTCCAGCAGCACCGAGCGCTGACCGGCCGCAGGTGGCTCGAGCCGGGCTTGAGCTTCGGACTGCGCCTGCTTCTCAAGCTGGGGCGAGCTTCCGACGCCGCGTGCCTTCTGACCCAGGAGCTGGCTGCGTAGTCGGCTGGTGGTTCGTCACAGGGCAAAGTCGCGACGGCGTCGCCCGTGTCGCTCCGGCATGTCGGGCTCGGGCGAAGCTAGTCACTCCACGGTTCCGGTGTGACGTGAGACTAGACCCTTATTTGGCGAAAAACGTGAACAACGTTCGCGCTTCTTGGAGTGCGGCAGTCCTCTGCCGCTTTGGATCCAAAGCGGTGCAGGAGCACCGC
>CAYSAG010000425.1:0-3834 GCA_964428935.1 uncultured Planctomycetaceae bacterium
GCAGCCCTCGACTTCCTCCTGCTCCCGTTGTCGCAACTCGTCCAGACGGCAGTGGTCCTCGGGCGTCGCCAGCCGAAGAATTCGCCCGGCCGGTTCCGACGCACCCAGGTACTGGCGAGTCCGCTCGTCGGCCCGGCACAGCACCTCGCCCCACTCCACGCCGCGTTCCGTGCGCAGAACCACCGCGTCGCCACGTTTGAAGTTGCGGTCTCCCCGGTCGACGAACTCGGCCACGTTGCGAGTGGCTCCGTACCGAACCACGTACGAACTCGGCATGGCTCTTCCCAGACTGACGAACGACCTGTTTTCCCGGACGACCCGCCCCACCTGCTCCACGTTCCCGACGGGCGACCACGAATTATGCCGGACGTTCGCTGCGGCACGCAACGCCGAAACCCGAGCCCTCGTCGAGCTCTGCCAAGTCCACGCTCGACGCACCGCCCAGACCGGCCCCCGACCAACCGCCGATGCGCCGGCTGCCGCCTTCGCGGCCGGCCGACTTCGTCACCAACCGCGTCATGGCCGCCGCCGGCCGCGTCCCTCTCCGCCGACTCAGCTGCCCCCACGGGGACCGGTCCGTGCAATTCGAGCCAAGCTGGTGAACAGCGACTCCAGGCACAGCGCCGTCGAAACGTTCCGGTCTAGCAGCTCCTCCGCTCGGTTGGTCCGCTCAATGAACGACACCAACCAATCCAGGTCGTGACGCGAACCCACGTCGAACCGTTCCACGAACCGACACACCGCTTCCGGCACGTTCGGTTCCGAGGCGGCCTCCGAGCCGCCAGCTTCCGCCTCCACGGCCGCCGGCAGCTGGCCCGCTCCCTCCGCCACCGCCGCCGTCTCCGTGTCGGCCTGGAACAGCCGGTCGGCCGCTCGCCACACGAACACCCGCAACGCGTTCCGGTAGAACTCCCGGCACCAGTTGACCACCAGCAAGGCCGCCCGGCGCTGCTCCTTCGAGTCGGCCGGCCGACCGGTCTCCTTTTCCTCTTCCTTGACCACCCGCTCGAGCAACCGGTTGACCTGTTCCGCCGCTTCCACCGGGTCGTAGTTCTCGCTGGACAGGCAGCCGTACACTGTCTCGAACAGCTCGCGGTAGGCTGGATTTTGCAGCCGCCTGGCCATGGCCAAACTGCCGCCGCTCAGCGCCGCCACGCGTCGAGCCTCCTCGGGCGAGTCCACCAAACCCTGCTCCAGCAGCAGCTCCGCCACATCCTGGTCGCTCAGCGGCGCAAACCGAATTTGCTGACACCGCGACCGAATGGTCGGCAGCAAGCCCTCGACGTTCTCCGAAATGAGAATCAAGACCGAGTTCGGCAGAGGCTCTTCCAGCGTCTTCAGCAAACTGTTCGCGCACTCCACCGACATGCTGTCGACGTCGTCAATGACGGCAATGCGGCGCGAGCTGGCCATGGGGCGCAACGTCAGCTGGTAGCACAGCCCTTCCCGGCCTCGGCTCTCGCGCGACCCGACAAACTGCTCAATGCTCAGCCCCGCTCGACCCGGCAGCCGCTCGACAACGAACAAGTCCGGGTGCGACCCGGCCAGCACCATTCGACACCCCTGGCACTGCCCGCACGCTTCCAGCTCGACGTCCGGAACCTGGTCGCAGAACAGACACTGAGCCAGCTTGAGCGCAAACCGTCGCTTGCCGATTCCGGCCGGTCCGGTGAAGAGGTAGGCGTGAGCCAGCCGGCCGCGGCGAACGGCCCTGCGGAACAGCTCCACCTGCGCCCGGTGCCCGCGAACTTCCGACCAGCTCACTCTCTCCGCTCCGACAACGGCTCCACCCAACCAACCGTCTCGCCCACCGACACCGACTGGCCCGGCCCTTTGGCGACCCGCTTCAACACGCCCGTGGCCGGAGCCGTCACCTCGAAGGTCACACCCGGAATGCGCAGCTCCAACACCCGCTCCCCAGCCGAGACCTCCATTCCCGGGTCGACCAGCCAACTGCTCACCCAAATCGGCTCTTCTTCCGTGCCCACGTCCGGGACGACAATCGGAATTTCCATGACCGCCCCGCCTCCACCCCTGGCTTGTGGAAACAAGACCGACGCCCCGCCGGCGGCCTTCGGCGCCGGGTCGCCAACCGGCAGCGTCTGGCTCGACGCACGCGTTTGTCGCGCACCCAAGAGGCCGGACCCCGCACCGGCTGCAGCGGACCAGGCTTCGACCAGCTCTCCAACGGCGGCCTCGGACCGACCGGCCGACCGGCTCACGACGACCGCCCCAATGCCCGAACCATTTCACCGGCGTGGTAGCTGGACCGCACGAACGGACCGCTGGCCACCTGCTGGAAACCCAACGCCTCGACCAGCCGTCCCACCCGCTCGAACTCCTCCGGCGGCACGAACCGCTGCACCGGCAGCTGCTGCGGAGTCGGTTGCAGGTACTGTCCGATTGTAATCAGGTCGCAGCCGACGCGCCGCAGGTCGGCACAGACCTCCAGCACTTCCTCCAGCGTCTCGCCCAAACCCAGCATGAGCCCGCTCTTGGTGGGCGTTTCCGGCGACAGCTGTTTGACGTACTCCAGCAATTCCAGACTTCGCCGGTAGTCGGCGTTGCGACGAACGAGCCGGTACAGCCGAGGCACCGTTTCGACGTTGTGGTTGAAGACGTCCGGCCGGGCTTCCACGACACGCCGAATGGCTCGGCGGTCTCCGCGAAAGTCCGGCGTGAGCACCTCGACCGCTGCACCCGTCCGTTCGCGCACCGCCGTCACGCAGCGGAAGAAGTGCTCCGCGCCCCCGTCCGGCAGGTCGTCCCGTGTCACAGAGGTCAACACGACGTGCCGCAAACCCAGCCGCTCCGCCGCCTCGGCCACCCGACGCGGCTCGTCCGCGTCCACCGCCTCCGGTTTGCCTTTTCGAACCGAACAAAAACCGCACGGCCGCGTGCAGACGGCCCCCAGAATCATGAACGTGGCCGTTCGGTGAGCCCAACACTCGGTGCGGTTCGGACACTTGGCACTCTGACAAACCGTCTCCAGCGCCAAGTCCGCCACGACCGAACTGGTGAAGGCCATTTCGCCGTGCGGCAGCGGCCGCTTCAGCCACCGGGGCAGCCGACGACGCGGCCGGTCCACGACCTCAAGCGTACGCATGAATGGGTCTCCGGGTTCTCTTCAGCAGCGGGTGGCCTGAGTACAAATGAGTTTGGTGGTAGCCAAACAGCTCCGCCACGTGTCGCACGGTGCTTTCCCGGACCACGTGCATTTGCGCCGGTCTTTGCCGCTCGACCTCCAGCGACGTCACCCGCTTCCCCAGCTCGGGCCGCAGCAGCCGCCGAACCAAGTACAGGTCCGGACCCACGTTGATGAACAGGCCGTGGCAGGAAACGCCGCTTCGAACGGCGGCTCCGACGAAAGCGAACGCCCGGTCCCGAACGGCCACGAAGACGCTGGTGTCGCGAGAGACGGCCGTCAACTTCATGTCCGCCGCCACCAGAACCGCCAGACGCTCCAACCGCCGACGGAACTCCGCCACTCCAACCCCCAACCGCTCCAGCGGCAAAATGGGGTAGACCGCCAGCTGTCCCGGGCCGTGAACCACGCTCCCGCCTCCCCGACTGACCCAACGAACGGGAATGCCCCGCCGACGAATTTCCTCGGCCGTGTCGGCCAAGTCGACCGACCGCCCTTCCCGACCCAACGTGACCATGGGCGGGTGCTCGGCCAACAACAGGACGCCCTGCGTGTCGGAGCGTCCCGAGACTTCGTAAAGAAACCGCTCCTGCAACGCCAGCGCCGAGTCGAACTCCACCAGTCCCAGCAGGTACACCTCCAGCGACCGACTCTCTCGCGCCGCGGCCTTCCAGTTGACCAACGAGTCT
>CAYSAG010000426.1:0-3815 GCA_964428935.1 uncultured Planctomycetaceae bacterium
AAGGCTGGTCAACCACGCTCCAGGACAAGGAGTCAAAGAACAAAGCTGGGCGGCTCGACGTCGCGAGCGGCGGCCGCCCCCGCTCGAGCGTCCGCACGCGGCCGCGGCGAGCCGGTCCGTCGACGGTTGCACGCTGCTTCTTGTTTGCAGCCGCCAGCTCAAACGGGCATATTAGTCACGACAAGTTCGAGACGGAAGCCGCCGATTGGAGGGGAGCTTGGCTGACTGGCTGTCGCAGTCGGCAGTTCCTTTCGGGAGGGGAACAAACGGCAGTGAGCCGTGCTGGGGCGACCGAACGAGCACGGTGGCCGTTCAGTCGACCAAAGCGACCGTCTCGGCGTCCGTTGCGACTCTGGGAACTCAAACACGCTCAGAGCGAGAGGGGTTGACATGAACTCGCGGTTGACTCGTCGCGACTTCCTGCGCGGAACGGCGGTTGCGGCGTTGGTCTCTGGACGGTCGGTTTTGCCCGCTGCCGAGCCAGCGCCGGCCAAAGCGCCCAGCCTGCCGGTGGCCATTCAGAAGTGTCCGTCTTACGAGCCGCAAGTGGTGTTCGAGCGGGTTCGAGCGGCGTTGCAGCTCATTGGCGGCGTCGACCAACTGGTTCGCGGGAAGACAGTGGCCGTAAAACTGAACCTGACCGGTGGACCTCGGTGGAAACTGGGCGGTCTGCCCGCTCACCGCACCTACCACGTCCACCCGAACTTTGTGGCCGCGACCTGCGCAGCGCTGGCGGCCGCCGGAGCGAAACGCATTGTGCTTGTGGAGAGCGGCTACTCGCGTCAGCCGCTGGAGCAGGTCATGCGAGCGGCCGGCTGGGACATCGACCGCATCAACGCGGCCGGCGACCACCGAGTCGTGTGGGAGGACACGCGTCACAAGGGGCGCTGGCCCGGCTACTCTCGGCTGAAAGTGCCGTGGGGCGGCTTCGTCTACCCGGCCTTCGACGTCAACGCTCGCTACGAAAAATGCGACGTGCTCGTCTCGGTCGGCAAAATGAAAGACCACGCCAATGCCGGCGTGACTCTGTCGGTCAAGAACTTTTTCGGGATTGCCCCCACGTCCATTTACGGCGACAACTACGACCAAGCGGGCCGACCGGTCGTGGACGAAGAGACCACGCGAGCCCGAGGCGACACCTTCCACAAGGGCATTCGCAAGCCGCCCGGCGGAGCTCCGCAGGAACGCCCCGACTGCAACGCCCGAACCTGGCACACTCGCGTGCCCCGCATTACGGCTGACCTGTTCGGCATTCGCCCCGCCGACCTGTGTTTGATTGACGGCATTGAGACCAACCGGGGCGGCGAGGGGCCGTGGATCAAAGGCGTCGAACCGATTCAGCCCCACTTGCTGCTGGCCGGACGAAACGGAGTGTGCACAGACGCCGTCGCTACGGCCGTCATGGGCTACGACCCAACGGCCGACCACTACCAGTTTCCGTTCCGAGGCGAAAACCACCTGAAGCTGTTGGCCGAGGTCGGCGTGGGCACCAACCGGGTGGAGGACATCGAGGTACGGGGCGTGCCACTGAAAGAGGCGCTCTTCCCCTTCAACCCCAAACGGCTACCCATCGGTCAGCCGATTTTTCGGTGACCGACGGCCGTCTCGGTGACGGAGGGCCGCCGACCGTGGGGCCGCGGCGGGTTGTCCCTGCGGCGTTTGGAAGCAGCCCGGGCGGCCTCCACTCCGCGGGCCCGTTCTGGCCGCCCGTCCGACCTCAGGCGAACTTCTCGCGCAGGCGTGTCAGCAGGTCGACCGCGTGCTGAATGTCTTTCTTCTGTCGTTCGCGGTCCTGCGGAATCTCTCGCTCAATGGTCAGCGGTCCCGTGTAGCCCAGCTCGTTCAGCGTGGCCAAGAAGGTTTCGATCCCAACGTCTCCTTCGCCCAGCGGCACCTCCGTCCCCCACTCTTTGCCCCGCTGTTCCGGCGGTGCCCACTTGGCGTCTTTGCAGTGGACACTGCGGACCAAGTGGCCCACTTTCTTCAGCGCTTCGATTGGGTCACCCGTTCCGTACAGAATCATGTTCGCCGGGTCGAAATTGATGAACAGGTTGTCGCGGTCGACGTCGGCAATGAATTGCAGCAAATGGTCCGCCGTCTCCTGCCCGGTCTCCAGGTGCAGTTTCTGCATGTTCTTGCGAATGTAGTCCAGCAGGTCGCGCGTCACGTCAACCAGGCTCTTGTAGGCGTCGCTGTCACGGTCCTCGGGAATGAAGCCAATGTGCAGGGCGACGACGTCGCAGCCGAGCAGCGAGGCGAAGTCGGCGATTTCTTTCATTTCCTGCAGCCGAGCGGCACGGGTTTCTTCCGGGACGAGCCCGACTGTCCGCCGTGTCGTGGGAATGTCGGCGTAGCTTTCGCCCTCGAAACCGCCAAAGACAGCCGTAATCGTAATGCCAGCGTCGGCGCAGCGGGCCAAAAAGTCCTTGGCCATTTGCTCGGTACGCGTTTGCTTGTGCGGAGCGTGCAGCTGGACGCTGGGAATTCCCAACTCCTGAGCGACGTCCAGGTAGACGCCCAGCCCCGCATCGATTGAAGTAAAGACGCCGATCGGCCACTTGTCGGTCATGGCTGCTTTCCTCCCTTCGGTGTGGACTGACTGTGGAACTGTTCCGCCGTGGGCAAGCCGTTTCCCCGCCAATGGCGGCGCCGTGTCCCGGCCCGCTTCGCCGAGCTGCCCGTCAACCCAGCCGCTCGGCCACTCGGCCGACGCCCCGAGCCGTCGGCCTGCGAGGCATTATCCTAACGCGGCTTGTGGCTGCAACCAAGCAGGCGACTGCCTTCGGGTGTCGCGGTCGGTCTCGGGGACGGTGACCCGGCCCTATGTGGCGGTGAGCGGGTCGGCGCGGGAAACGGGAACCGCTCACTAATCTGGCAAAAGGCCGTCGCGTTGAGTACGGTTGAGTGGCTCGGCCGAGACGAAACTGGCCGGGTTCCTGTGGCGTGGGCCGAGCGACATTTTGGTCGGTCGAGCGGGGGCAGGCGGTCGGTCTTGGAACAGTCGGTTGGCAGCCGACGTCTGGAGGGGAGCGGCATTGGCGAGCCAATGGGTTCGCCAAACTTCGAGCCACTCCAAACGGTCGGGGGCTGAGCGGTCAGGTGCGTGAGCGGCTCAAACAGCCGGACGAAGCCCATGCTGGTGGAAGCTGTTGACGAAAGACGCACGCTGTTGATCCGGCGGGTGGGCAAGGTGTTGGCCGTTGTGCTTTTTTTGGCCGTCCTGTGGTGGCCCGCGGGTCAGACAGGGCGCCGACAACAAACGGGACCAGCGGCCGCGCGACGCTCGGCGGGAACCGTCGAAGCCAAGCAGCGGCGGCAACGACAGACCGAACCGCCGCAACGGAAAGAGGGCGGGCCGGGGGTCCGCGTGGAATCGGAGGAGCCGGTTGGCGAAGCCAGACCGTCCGGTGCGTCTGGCGGAGGGCCGTCGCCGTTGGCCGCTCGCCGTCTGGCCGCTGTCGCCGTCCTCATGGCCGTGCTCTGGCTGACGCAGGCCATTCACCTTGCCGCGACCAGTTTGATTCCATTGGTGGCCTTTCCTCTGCTCGGCATTCAAACGGCCGACGTGGTCAGCAAGAGCTACATGAACAAGGCCGTGCTGCTCTTCTTGGGCGGGTTCATCATTGCTTTGGGAATCGAAAAGTGGGGCCTGCACCGTCGAATGGCCTTGCACATTGTGGCGTTCATGGGCAGCAGCCTGCGACGCATTGTGCTGGGATTCATGGTGGCCACGGCGTTTCTGTCGATGTGGATTAGTAACACCGCCTCCACGCTGTTGATGCTTCCGATCGGGTTGGCTCTGATCGCCTCGCTGC
>CAYSAG010000427.1:0-3814 GCA_964428935.1 uncultured Planctomycetaceae bacterium
GCCCTGCCGTGGAAGCGTGAGAGGCCGAGGCGACGGCGAGACGAACGGGGGGGGCGATCGCCGTAACGTCTCTGCGGGAAACGAACTTCCAAAGCGCGCACCATTCTGTGAAGAACCGGAAATCGGGGGAACGCTCACCGCGATTCCGACAGTCCCTCGACGCGTACCGCGACCGACGCCCCGACTTTCGGACCGCGCTATGAAAAGCGACATACAATGGGCAAACTGGTACGCGGAACCAGTCGCGATGGCGAGAAAGGCAAGAACGCGTCGGTCGGAGGAGCTGGCCGTTTCGGGCTGGACTACGTCTGTCCGGTGAGCAGGCCGCGGTGGCGCCGCAGCGGCACGCCGGCGTGGCGCGGAAAGTCCCTCCCCTCAGCCGCAGCCAGAAGACGGAACAGACCGCACCCCGGGGCAAAAGCGTACTCGGCGTAAGAGCCCGCCGTTAGAACGGCTCGACCGCTTCGTTACCAGCGCGAGTGCCCAGGGCTCGCCAGACGGTCAGATCGATCGAGTCACTGATACCTCGAACAGAGCCATCCACCATCAGAACGTTGACCAACCCACTGTGGTGGCTCCGAGACGTGACCGCGGCGTAGGTCGGGCGGCCCGCCTTGCCGTCACGTCCCTCTTGCCACGAGTTGTAGTCCACGTCATAGGTGACGCCATCGACCGTGTAGGCGACGAACGTATTGGGAGTCAAGGTTGTCGTGAATCCTTCGTGGTGCAAACGTCCCTCAGGCCACTCTGTGTGTCCAGTGAGCTTGAACTCCTGGCCCGTGGCCGCGGCCGCTTGGACGGCCGTAACGTCAGAGGGAACCTTTGTGCTCGGCGGACCGCCATTGCGCGTGTAGGCCTGCCACGCTCTCACCTCGGCAGCCATGAGCGTGTTGCTGGCGCCGTCGCGGAACGCGGCCATCGACAGCCGGCTGTTCGGGAAAAAGGCCCCGTCCCCGCCGCGGCCCGTCTTGGGGTCAAACACAAACCAAGTGCCAAAATTGAAGCCGTAAGTCGTAGGGTATAGCGTGACCCTTCCTTTACCTGGATCACGTGCCTGGTCGCTTTTGGGATCGCTCGGGCACGCATAGACCCCGATCTTCACTCCATCAATGACCGACTGGTATTCCCACGGGGCGCTCAGATCGATCCGCTGGGCCAGATTGGCCAGCTCCAAATAGGGGAGAAGCCGGCCATGGACGCTCCACGACATGCTGTTGGCCGTCGTACGCAGATCGATCGTTGCGCTGGGCGGAAAGTAGCGATTCGCGTCCAGGTAGTTATGGAGGGCCAGCCCGATTTGTTTCAGGTTGTTTCGGCACTGCGTCCGCCGAGCAGCCTCGCGGGCCATCTGTACGGCCGGCAATAACAGGGCAACCAACACCGCCACGATCGCGATGACCACCAGCAATTCAATTAGCGTAAAAGCGCGATAGCGCCGGCCCACAAAAAGTCCTCCTATTGCAAACTGAGAAGATGGGATCGGCAGCTTATAAGAACCAAGCAACGTGCGCATGACCTGTTCCGCATCAAGCTGCTAACACTACGACGCTCGGCGCCCAAGGACCTCGCGTTCGCTGAGCCAGCTGTGCAAAATCCATGCCGCTTCCCGGGGGCCTATCGAACTGCAGCTTCTCGGACATCAGGAAGGAGCGTCGCGACATTTTTTCGCCACCAGCGGCGAGTTTTTCGTCACCGGGGAGATCGTTCGCTGTCGCCGTACTGGACAGGCGGGAGAGACGGTGAGCGCGAGCGGGGACCGGAGCGTGCTGCCCCTTGCGGACAAAGTCTCACCGCGACACGCCGAAAACGGGCGGATTGGCGCGCACCGGATCGCCAGAACGGACCACCCGCCGCGTGTGCTCAGACGGCAGTGGGAGTTTGCTGCCGTCCATTACTGCCACACACGAGTGCCGTCACGAGGTGACGTCGGAGATGACCTCTCGAACACTGTTCCGGCAAGTTTTCGCTGTCAACGACGCTGCAAAGTCTGTTGGCGAGTGGCTGAGGATGCGGTTGCAAAGCAGGCCAGGCCCCGCGCAAGCACGCCGCCGTGTCAACTCTTCGCCACAGAGCCTCTTCACGCGTCTCCGGGAACCCAGTAGATCCGACGTCGGTGAAAATGAGCCGGCCCGACGACTCGAGCGCCGGTGGCTTGACCACCCGACAACGCGTGGCTCCGCACAGCCCCCCTGCGGCCAAGAAACCGAGTCGCGAGGCGCACCACGAGCGCCGGTCAACGCCAACAATCCATCGAGCGCAGCGCCGACGTCGGGAAACCGCAGGAGGCCTGCCACTTGGCTGGATGACTGACCGCGCAAAACCGGTCCCGGGTCTTTTCGCAGCCGCTATCGGTTAGCCATCAGCCGATCGCTTGCTGCAGGGCCCGACCAACAGGCTCGTCGCGACCGTGAAGTCTCACGCTCGTGCGGCACCCCGCTGCATTCGGCCGCGAGCAGACGCGCACGACTTTGGCAAACTCCAAGGGCATACCTCCTGCCCGCGGGCATCGTGTCTTCCTGTGCTGGCCGGCTTCCCCCTCTCAACCTGACTGCAGGCGGTCGAGCAAGTCGTCATTCACGAGGCCCTGCAGCGAACGGCGGGTCTTGGAAGCCCGCACCACCAGCCGGCCCAACGCCGCCCCGCTTCGTGGCAGCTCCTCTTCGGCAATATCTTCCACCTCTTCGAGAATCTGCCCTTGGGTTGTCGCACTGCACACACGCCAAAGACTGTCGGCGTGGACGATCAGGTTGATGATCTCGCGGGCCGCCAAGTTGCGCATCTCAACTGCCATTGGTTCGTCGCCCTCCTCGCCCATTGCCGACCGGCACACCCGCTTGGTCACCTCGTGAATCAACTTTCGAAACGGACCGCGACACCACCCGGCCATGCGGTCGGCATACTCGATCAGGTCCAGCACGTCATGCAGAGCCTGCCGGTCCGCTTCCGACAGACCAGGCTGACCCGTTCCAGCCTCCCGAATCCGGGCTTCCAGACCCCGCACCAACGCGGCGAATCGAGCCGAACAGTGAGAAACCAGGCTTTTTGCACGACGCAGCAACGGAGTACGGTCCGACACTCCTTCCTCCTTCTTGGTCCTTGCGTTGGCCCACTCTCGAAACTCGGTCTTGCGAAAAAACCTACTTTCTTGACTTCCATGACGCGCCAGGGCTGCGACCTGTGTCAAGCGATCTGGCGCCGCCTCCCAAGCCGGCCAGACCCGGAATTATGCACACCACAGCGACGCCCTAGCAGAAGCTGGCGGAGCGCTGCGCACTTCGCTCACTGACGCCGTCCCGATGCCCGACGTCGGCGAGGTCTCCGCGGCACGAAAGGCGAGAATTGAGAGGGCCAAGTAGCCGAACCCGGTGGCACCGATCGGTGGCTTCTTCGCCGGCCCATTTTGCCACGTAGGAAGCGCGCAGAGCGCCCGCGGAAACATGTGCAGGCAGGCTCGCCGTCCGCCCACGCTCCGAATCGGCTCGCCCGGAAATGGTGTTTTCGCGGGCGATGAAGGGGCTGGATGTGCGAAAGTTGCCCGAAGAAGAGCGGTGGTGAGCGGCCCAACGCGGCCTCGCGGGGCTCGGCCGCAGCCAAGAAGGAAGTCTCACGCCGAAGTGCCGTACACGCCGAATTGCCGTACGAAAAGCGGCGTTCATCCGTCACAATGGGCGTGATGGGAAAGTCCCATGAAAGGCCCACAGGAGGATGAACGCCATGACATTCGCTCCACGCTTCTTCCAACGGTTCTCGTCCCTCATTCTAGTGCTGTGTCACGCCGAAAAGTTGGGACTCAGTCGACTGTGGGGAACTGTCT
>CAYSAG010000428.1:0-3804 GCA_964428935.1 uncultured Planctomycetaceae bacterium
GTCGACACACGCTTTGCCTGTTCGCTCCGTCGGGCGCTCGCGGACGCACGCCGTCGACGCTCAGTCGCCCCGCCGGTCCTCTCGGCTCGAGCCGGACCGGGCGGCTCCATCTTTCTGCGAAAGCCGCTCGCGCGGCGGCACCAAGAACTTCGAGTTCTTGGCCAGGACGCACCCCGGTCGTCCCGGAACGCACTCGGCGTCCAGCCGGCGGCAGCGGTCGCCAGGAATTTCAAAATGAGGGCAAGAAAAAGTCACTGCGGTGTTCCTGTCACAGCCGTCCGCAGGGGACCGGAAGCTGCGGGCCAGGGGCAGTCGTGGGTTGGCCGGTCTTGCACCGACGGCCATTGTAGCGGGCGGGACGACGGCCAGCGAGACGGTGGCGGGTTCGGCCCCTTGGTCCCGGAAGGCGACGCCGCGGCGGTGGTCGGCGCCGGTCGGGCGCGTTGGTCGTTGCGGTCGAGGACGGGTGTTGGAATTTTGTCGAGAGGCAAAATTCCGAGTTTTCCCTGGATTACCATTGACAAACCGGAGGATCTCTGGTCTTATTTTCTTTGTGGATCGAGAGGTCAACAATGCTGACAGTCACAACCCAGCACGTGCTTCGAGCCATGGTTCAACTGGCTCGGCTTCCGGAAGGAGCGACCATTCTGGGACGCGACTTGGCCAAACGGGCGAACGTTCCTCCCCAGTACCTCTCGAAAATCCTGCTCGTTCTTCGCAAGGCCGGCTTCGTGGAGGCCACTCGCGGTCACGGTGGTGGCTACCGGCTGCGGGTGCCACCCGAGCAGATTCGGCTGATTGACGTGGTCGAACTGTTTGAAGGGGTTCAGAGTCGACCCGGTTGTTTGTTGGGTGAGAACAAAGAATGCTCGGACCAGGACGCTTGTCCGGCTCACGCCATGTGGAAGGAGGTTCGGGCGGCGTACGAGCGAATCTTGGAAAGGAACACGATTGCCGACTTGGCGGCGTCCCGCACGGCCGAGGGGTCCAAGAAGAAGAAAACTCGCTGAGCCCCACGCGTTGCGGTGGCCGGCCGGGTTCGTCAGGTGGAATGGGCGGAACAGGAGCGGAACCGGAGCAATGATGGCATTGGGCGAAAGGGTGGACGGGGTGGCTCGGGTGGCGTCGGCAAGGCCGGCCTTGGTGCGGCTCAGTCGCTGCTGGCTTGTGGCCGTCGTGGCAGTTGCGTGTTTGAGCGGTCTGCGTCCTGCGGTCGGTCAGGACGCGGTTCAGTTCTTCCGGCGGAACTGCGTCAGTTGCCACACCATTGGCGGCGGACGGCTGACCGGTCCGGACTTGAAGAACGTCGAACAGCGGAAAGACCGCCAGTGGCTGGTTCGTTTTCTGCAGGACCCGCCGTCGGTCATTCAAAGCGGCGACCCGTACGCTCTGCAACTGAAAGAAGAGGCGCGCGGCGTGGTCATGCCCAAGATTGCGGGAATGACACCCGAGCTGGCCGAAGCGTTGTTGGACTTGATTGCTGCGGAGTCGAAGCTGGAGAAGTCACAGTTTGCAGGCTTGCAGATTCCGGACGAGCCGTTTCGGCCGGAGCAGATTCAGCGAGGACGGGAGTACTTTCTGGGGCGTCGGAGGCTGAGCCAGGGGGGCCCGCCGTGTTTCACTTGTCACACGGTCCGCGGGTTGGGCCTGCTGGGCGGCGGTCGATTGGGGCCGGACCTGACCCGCGCCTTCGAGCGCCTCCAGGGCCGACGCGGTTTGGCTTCCTGGCTTCAGGCTCCAGCCACTCCCACCATGCAGTCGCTCTTTCAGGCTCAGCCGCTCAGCGCGAACGACGAGTTGCTGGAGCTTGTGGCTTTCTTGGAAGACAGCGCCAAGCGCGGCGGCGAAGCCGATTGGAGCGGCTCGCTGGCGCTGTTCCTGTTGGGGCTAGGCGGTGCCGTGGCGGGGTTGGTGCTGGTCGACACCGCCTGGCGCGACCGGTTTCGTGGGGTGCGGCGCCGGTTGGTCGCCGCCGCAACGGCTCGCTTCAGCCCATCCCTCTCTTCCATTCCTCCCTCTGACAACCCAACGGAACTTTGACGGAGAGGCTGTCCATGCAAACGCACGGCAAGGCGCGGGACGCCATCGCGTGGATTCGCGACGAACGACACGCCAAGAATCGCGTTTGGGAAGAGTTTTACCGGAACCGGTGGCAGCACGACAAAGTGGTCCGGAGCACGCACGGCGTCAACTGCACGGGCGGTTGCACCTGGATGATCCACGTCAAGGACGGACTGGTGACGTGGGAAATGCAGGGGTACGACTACCCGTCGCTGGAGGCGAACTTGCCGCCGTACGAGCCGCGTGGGTGCCAGCGCGGCATCTCGTACTCCTGGTACCTCTACAGCCCGCTGCGAGTCAAGTACCCCTACATCCGCGGGGCTTTGCTGGACCTGTGGAAACAGGCCCGCAGCCGCACCGACGACCCGGTCGAGGCGTGGAAGACGTTGGTGCAAGACGAGCAAGCCCGCTCGCGCTGGCAACGGGCTCGCGGCAAAGGAGGCTTTCGTCGCACCGACTGGGATACGGTGCTGGAGATCATTGCGGCGGCGGCCGTCTACACCATCCAAAAGTACGGTCCGGACCGAATTGCCGGGTTCTCGCCCATTCCGGCCATGTCCATGGTCAGCTACGCGGCCGGAGCCAGGCTGATGCAATTGCTGGGCGGCGTGTCTCTTTCCTTCTACGACTGGTACTGCGACTTGCCGTCGGCGTCGCCCGAAACTTGGGGGGAACAGACCGACGTCCACGAGTCGGCCGACTGGTTCAACGCCAAGCTGCTGGCCGTCATGGGCTCCAACCTCAACATGACCCGCACCCCGGACTGTCACTTCGCGGCCGAGGCCCGGCACAACGGCACGAAAATGTGGGTCTTTTCGCCCGACTTCAGCCAAGTTTCGAAGTACGCCGACGAGTGGGTGGCCATCAACGCCGGCCAAGACGGAGCATGGTGGATGGCAGTCAACCACGTGCTGCTCAAGGAATTCCACCACGACAATCCGACCGAGCCGTTCTTGCAGTACGTGAAGCGGTACACCGACGCGCCGTACTTGGTGGAGCTGGTTCCGGAAGGCGACGCCTACCGCCCCGGCGCGCTGCTCCGAGCCGGACGGCTGCAGAAGTACCAGAACGCTGAGAACGGCCAGTGGAAGTTCTTGATGTGGGACCAAGCGACCGACGCTCCAAAAATGCCGATGGGCAGCGTCGGCTTCCGTTGGGGCAGCGAACCGGGCAAATGGAACCTTCTGCTGAAAGACGGCCAGGACGGCTCGGACATCGACCCGGCCCTCACCTTGTTGCCCCAGCACGACCGGATCGTGTCCGTCGTGCTGGACGACTTCAGCCAGGGACGTCTGTTGCACCGCAGCGTCCCGGTTCGAGAGGTCGCGACGGCCGACGGCCAGACCGTGTTGGTCACCACCGTCTACGACCTGCTGATGGCCCAGTACGGTGTCCCGCGCGGCTTCGGTGAGGGCTACCCGGAAAGCTACGACGACGCAGACGCCCCCTTCACGCCGGCTTGGGCCGAAAAGTACACGGGAATCGGTCGTGACACGCTGATTCGGTTCGCCCGCGAATGGGCCACTACCGCCGAGAAAACCGGCGGCAAGTGCATGGTCATCATTGGTGCCGGGGTCAACCACTGGTACCACGCCAACTTGATGTACCGAGCCGCCATTCACGCGTTGATGTTCTGCGGGTGCGTCGGCGTCAACGGCGGCGGGTTGGCTCACTACGTCGGACAGGAAAAGCTGGCCCCGGCCGAGTCGTGGGCGGCGGTCGCGTTCGCTCGGGACTGGTTCG
>CAYSAG010000429.1:0-3802 GCA_964428935.1 uncultured Planctomycetaceae bacterium
GCCAGCACGAAGAAATGCCGGATGCCCTTGGCCAGATACAGGTAGCTGATGAAGGCCCCCATCAACCGCGTCTTGCCGACGCCGGTGGCCAGGGCAAAACACAGCGAAGGAAAGTCGCGCTCAAACTCCTCGACACTGGGAAACTCAGCCTGAATAGTGGCCAGTAAAGATGGCAGATCATATTGCTTGGATACCTCCGCGGTCCACCGGTCCCTGCCGGACGAGAGATCCACGGCATGGACGCGACCGTTCTCGGTGCCGAGATACGCAGTCGTGCCCAACACGATCGGCTGAGCGATCGGCGTGATGACCTCGTTTTCCCAAGCACGCACCCACGCCAAACGGAAAGGCGGACGTGGCGCAATAGACGTGCAGCCGGTCCGAGCGGCGTTGGCACCGGCCTGCGGCCAGTCTGTCCCGAACGCGTCGCGGCTGGACGGTGTCAGACAAAGACTCACACCAACCACCAGAGACAAGACATGCCGCCGCCCGTGGGTCCAGAAGCGTTGTGTCGTCACAGCTTTTCCCCCGCGTGGCGTAAGAAGAACAGCCTACAATAGAAGTCACATGTTGACTTGGAACCAAAGCACAAGCCTTCGGTTCCCAACGCGGACTACTTGCGGTCGTCACTCATCCCATCCGACTCGCCAAAAGCCCTCAGATTCGCAACCAGCCGCTGCATATGATACAGGTCACCTACGCGAACGAACGGAATGTCTTGATAATGGAGCATATCGCGGCCAGTTGCTCCGGCGATGTAGCACCGGGCAAGGAAAACGGAGCAAGAATTTCTCGGGGAATCGACGTGCATTTCTTTGCCGAGGTAGGCGGATCGGCGGACGAGGTGCCATGCCGGCGCGTTCAGCTCGATCGCATGCAGAACTCGCAGACAGCGGTCGCGAAGGTGATCGGCCAAGAAACGGCCGCATTCGGGCGTCAGGTCCTGGAAGTGCGGCAGCACGGGTTGCCAGAAATGATTCAAGGTCTGTGCCACCACAGGGCCGAATTCGTCCCACCGGATTACCGCTCGCACATCGTCCGCGGCCTCTTTCCAACGAGGCAGCCAAAGCAGTCCGGGCCCAGCGCCGTTGCCAGTTCCCGTAGACAGCCTCAACATCCAGTCTGGCTCCAGTTCGACACGCATCAGGTCGTGGTCATAAGCATAAGGAAAGAGCGCTGCCTGAGCGAAACGGACCAGCATGGTGCGTGCCAGCAGATACCTCGCCCGAGCTTCGAGACGTGCATCGCGCCAATGGCGAGCGATGCGAGCGAGCGCCACCCAGCGGGCGAATTGACCGTTGACCGCCCACGTACTCCCCCGATCCTCGCCGCGATGCGCCCGCGCTGAGCTCCGGTCCTCACCTGGGCCGCGAAAGTACGAGCACGTAGCCCAGTCCAGCCGATCGAGCGCGACGTCAGCGATCTGGCGAATCGCTTCGGCACGCTCGTCGACAGGCCTCCAGTTGCCGGTCACATATGCCAGCAGCCATAGAGCATACACGTTGTTCGCCCGGTCTTCCCATCGCACCGGACGCTCGACCGTGCGGATCGGCTCCACGGAATCCGGCTTCGCGTAGCCACGACCAGCCCCGGCGGCCGACAATCCGTCACTGGCCAGCGGATCGTAGCGATCAACGAACCGCAAGAGCCACAATTGCGCGGCTTCACGCTGGGCTGGCGTTAGGTACGGCAGGGCGTCGGCCACGGCGCGCACTGTCTCTCCGGGATTCTTAAAGTGAGGCTCTAACCATCCGATCAAGTTCCTCGCCGGAGCTAGCGGGCCAGCGTCGAGCAGTTTCTTGACTTCCCATTCCAGCTCGTCAGCGACCTGCCTGGCTGCGTGCGAATGGGGCGGTGGCCACGCTGCCGTGCCGTCAACGTAGCGGCTCACACCGCGCACGGTGTACATGACCGCGTCGGCTCCTGGGACGCCACTGTACGGTCCGGAATCGGTCGCGATGACCTGCGGGCCGGATAAGAACAGGCGACCGAGCTTGCGATCCCGTCCCGGCGTCCCGATTTCTACCGGAAAGCCCTGCCGGTAGCACAAAGCTACAACCGGCGGCACGGGCGCAAACGGCTCGCCGACCGTTCTCCAGTCGTCGTTCAGCTCGACGAACAAGAACCGTTGGCTCACTGCCACGTCACCGCTTGGCAGCGCGCGGTAAGCTTCAGCCACAGCAAGTGGGAAACGTTTCAGCCGCTTCGCCCAAGTGCGACATCTCTCAAGGAGTTCCGTCGGAAAGCTCTTCTGCCACGCCGACGTCCGATCCACGGGCAAATGGATCGAACCAAACAGCGGTAACAGAACGATTGCTCCCGCCTCGCCGTGGAACGTCACGCGCAGCGCATCGCCCGTCGACCGCATCGCTTGCGGCCGATGCTGGAACACGCAAAGTACCGGCAGATCGCTCGGCTCTAGATACCGACCGCTTCGGATCATGCCCGGGATGTCCAAGCGCGCTAGGACATTCGGGATCCTTGTTCGCCGCAGATACGTCGCGCGGCCGAACCAAAAAAGCATCCAGCTTTCGTTCATACCGCGCAGCTCGACCGGTTGCTCCGTGCTGCGTACGACCACCTGCCCATGGCCGTCCACGAATGCTACGTGCGCGGGAACAGCCGACGTTGCATCGTTAGGCCTGCGGTTGCCGCGCTTGCTGCCGGCAAACAGATCGATGGCTTCGCCACGGAGCTTCACAACAACTGCCGGCGTCAGGCGACTCACCGTCAGCTCCAGCGCACTGCCTCCCTGCCCGAAAACGTACGTCCGGTAGCACCACGAAGCGGCGCGCAAACGCGGCCTTGTCGGCGTCCCGGCGCCGCCCGTCGGACCAACCGCTCGCAACTCACCCAGGTCCTGGAACGCCACGTACTCATAGATCTCGCGGTTGTGCTGGCGGTTGAAGACATCGAGCTCACCGCGCTGAAGAAGCCGCGGCCAAGCTCCGAGCACCACCTGAAATCCAAGCCCACCGATTGCCAGCCGTCGCCCGTGCCACGGCGATGTAACGTGATGCTCGCGGTAGTCCCCGGCGAACCCGGGCTGAACCGCTTCGGTCCATTCGCTCGGCCGCTCTTCGGCGACTCCAGCACCCCGAGTCGTCGTGGCTGCGACGCAGGCGACCGCGATCGCAATTGACACGTTCCCCATTGCTCGGCCGAACTTGTCCACCGCGCGACCCCCCTCCAAAACCTTGCTCGAGTGCTCCGCTACGCAAATGCGATGACACGCAAATGCGATGACATATATCCGGGCAATTGCGGAGCGGCCGGTGAGAGCACCCGGCCGCTTCAACGCTCGCTATGGGCTGGTCGGGCGAGAGCGTCTACCTCGCCCACCAACGGTACTCCGAAACAAAGAGTCGCAGATGTCGCATCCCGTCGCAACCGGACTGGATCGGCAAAACAAGCCGGACCGACGCTGCGCTTGTCCTTGCCGACGCGATGCCGGTCCAGAGAGACGAAGGCCGGCGGTTGGGGTGGCTCGCCGGCCGGCGGGCCTTCGGCCGCTGACGGCTCTTGACCGACCGCCGTCCGCATCAGCAGCAGCCCCACCAACACCGGTCCGGCCAGCCGACCTAACGCCCGGCCACCGGCTGCCGCCCGTCCCAGCCTCACCACGACCGGCTCCTTCTGCTCCCCGACAGCCCCTCTGAAACTCACCCGCCGACTCATCTCCGGTCTCCATGGAAAATCTTATTTGGCGAAATAACGTGAACAACGTTCGCGCTTCTTGGAGAGTGTGGCAGTCCTCTGCCGCTCTGGCTTCACTCGGGATACCAAGGGCGGAGCCCTTGAG
>CAYSAG010000430.1:0-3793 GCA_964428935.1 uncultured Planctomycetaceae bacterium
GCGGACGACGGGGCTTGGGACGTCGACGTGGTCCCGACGTACGTGAGCGACTAAAGACGGCGGCTAGCCACGTTGGCTGAGTAACCGGCGGACCAGTTTCGCAGCGGCGGGAGACAGCCAAGCCGGTTGTCTCCCGCTTTTCCTTGCGCCCGAGCCCGCGCAGATCCCGCTCAAACAAGACAGAGACCGGCCACGTTCCCGTTCTCTTGAGGAGCCGACACTGCTGCGTCGCGCAACGACACCGCCCGACCGTAACCGGAGAAGACGAAGCCTTTTCCGCTGGCCCCCTCCGGCTCGGTCTGAAACGAACTCGCGAAGCGAAACACTGCGCTCAGGAAAAACCTGCGCAAGCAAGCGGCCCCACCGTCACCACCCCGCCAAAGTCCCGACACACGCCCCGTCAGCGTCAGCTGCTCCTGAGCGCTCCGCCAACGCGACACGGCCCGTCAGACAGAGGAAGACCGTCCAGCGGCTGGCTCACTGACGCGACACCGACCCGGTCAGCGCGAGGACGCGGGCGACGGTGGGCGGAACGAAAAACGTTACGCTCCCGCGTCCACAGCGCATTACGGTCGGCTGCGTCTGCAAGATGCCGTGTCGGGTGTCTGCGGTCCAGAACAAACCTCGGCCCCCCTCGGCATCCACGATTTCCCTCGTGGTCGCGGGCACTTTCGCAAGCAGGAACCATCTTCTGTTCGGGACCCGTCTGTCGTGTGTCGTCCGCCCCCGCGACGCTTCAACGACCCCTTGGAGACGCCGGATCTGAACCTACGCCATGACGGAGCAAATCGACATGTTCGTACCGAAAATCGACCAAGAAATGCACAAAACCCTGTATGTTCTCTTGACAAAGGGTGCCATCTCTGTCGTACTAGTCGATGGTTGTTTCTTGCCAGCCGCTGGTCGGTGAGCTCGTACGGGAGCTCCCATTGATGCAGACGCGGCGGCGGGCTGGCCTGTGCTCGCTGGTCGGTCTCCGCGGATGCCCTTGACGGAGTCTGCGGAGAAGAACGCTGTGGGGCCTCGCTTATGAAAGGAGGTGCAGCCATGATGAGACGCTTGACCGGACTGATCGCTGGGCTGACGTTGCTCTGCTTCGTCCCTGTCAGCCCTGCCCAAGACTATGTGGGAGACCAAACTTGCCAGGTTTGCCACGCGGATTTCCCAGAACAAGGTTTTTTTGACGCTTACATGAGGTCCGGGCATCCGTGGATGTTAGTCGCGACAATGGGACAAGAACCGGCCGCGGATCTGTACCCGCATGGAGTCCCCTTGCCAGAGCTTCCGGAAGGGGTGACCTGGGCCGACGTCAACTACATCTTCGGTAACTTCTCGTCCGGGCACGGCTACTTGGTCGACACCACCGGCACGGTCATCGGTCGGAACTTTCCGTACAGCTACTGCGTGCGCTGTCACACGACCGGTTACGATCCAAATGGCGGTCCGACGAACGGAATCGCGGGAAGCTGGGTCTACGAGGGTATTCGGTGCGAGGAATGCCACGGTCCGGGCAGCGAGCACGCCGGAACGTTTGGTGGAACGGAATTCGACTTGGACGCGGCCAACCAAGCTTGCCAGCGATGCCACTACGCGGGAGCCGACGTGGACCGCATTGACTTCACGCCGGCCGGGCCGGACGAAGAGGGCTTCGGCGAATTCGGACACCACCCACAGGCCGAGCAGTTCATGCGGTCGCCGCACAAGAACGGCTCCTGCACCATGTGCCACGACCCACACAAATCGACGTTCTTCCCAGAGGAAGGCGGGGTGGAGCGACATTGCACCGACTGCCACGACGAAGCCGAGCATCAGTTGCCTCCAGGAATGGCCAACCTGGAGTGCGAAGACTGCCACATGGCCGCGGACGCGTCGCACATTTTCCGAATTACCACTCAACCCATTGCGGCGGCCGACAACGTGTACGTCGAGGACGACAAGACGTACTGGAACGTCGACACCAACGGCAATGCCTTCCTCACACTCGATTTGGTTTGCTTGGAGTGCCACAAAGAAGGTGGAGAAGCCTTCCCGTTGACTCTGGAGGAAGCCGCTGAAGAGGCCGCTCAAATTCACGTGCCTGCCGAGCTGACCGTGGACATCAAGGTCAACGAGGAAGACGACCTGTTGCTCGCGACGACGGCCGACAATATTTCGATCGACGTGTCGGTCCAGCCCGGCGCGAGCGACGGCGTGGCTGCCGACTGGTGGATGGTCACCAACACGGTGTGGGGTTGGTACTACTGGGATCCGTTCACCGGCAACTGGTTCCCGGGCTTCTACCCGAGCTTGGTGGACTTCCCGGTGTTCGAGGTGAACGACTACAACTTGTACAACAGCACGTTGCCGGCCGGGTACTACACCATGTGGTTCGCTGTGTTTGCGGACGACGGGGCTTGGGACGTCGACGTGGTCCCGACGTACGTGAGCGACTAAACCCACGCAGCCAGTCCCGACAGCTGGCCAACCGGGGAGAAGAACCCATTGGGTCTGGACGGCGGGAGACAACCGCTGGGCTGTCTCCCGCTGTTTTGCTTGTGTTGCCCGCCCAACGGGCCACTGGCACGCAACCGACCACCATGACCCCCTAACCAATCGACACGTCTCGCCCGAGAGCCCTGCTTTTGTTTCGCCCGCGTCCATTGCGTCGAGTCTTCCCGTCCGGCCCGACCACCGCAAGCCCGAGTTTCACCAAGGAAGTCCGGCTCGCCCCAGACGCGACCGGCTTTGCATCCTTCTGCCCGGCTCCGCCCCGAGCCCGGTCAGTCACTCACACGGTAGCGGTGTCCGTTGTCCTTCCGCTCGCCCCACCCTGCTCGGCACTCCGCCGACCAACCGTCTTGCAGCCGCCGGCCGTTCGTTGCCCGCCCTACTCTCGTGTGGTAGCATTATGCTTAATTCGTCATGCCAGCGATGTCGTGCGTGCCTGCTCGCGTACGCCTGGAGCAGGTCCGTCCCGCCAATTGAAGCCCGTCGGACTCGCCGCCGACTTGCGGAAAGTGTAGCATTTGAAATTTGACTCCCTGGCGGGCTCGCTTACTCGAAACAGGCCCGTGGGGCCGGCGCCGTCGAGCTGAGTTACAGTCGGCAAAAAAACACGTCGCGGCGGGCCAAGAAACGGGTTAGGCTTGAGGACAAACCGGCGAGCACGTGCTCGTTCGCCACAGGCCGGCCGAGCGAACTTCGTCGTCCGAACGACTCCGGGACACTGTTGGGAGCCGAAACCAATGCGACCGCATTACGTTTTACCGTTCGCCCTGGTTCTGTTTGTCGGCTGCAGCGACAAGTTCGAACCGTCCGTGCAAGAAAAGACCATTTCTCCGGTCTCTCACCCTCACGCCGAGCAGGCGACGGACAAGAAGTCCGAACAGGTCGCCTTCGACAAGAAGGTTCAACAAGCGAAGCCTGCTGGTCCGAAGGAGCAGACCTCGGCCGTCCAGCCGGAGGTGGCCGAGTTGTTGAAGAAGGCTAGCGAGTCGCACCAAGCGGAGTCTTCACACTCCGCCACCTCTCGGTCGGCCCACCGCAGACGGCGTCCTCGGCGCAAGAGCTCGCAGCTGGCTCCCTTGTTCTTGTCGAACCACGACTTCGGTTCAGGACGAGAGGTCCACATTGGAGGCATGCGTTTAACCGCCCCCGAGAGCTGGGTCCGGCAGAAACCACCCATTAAGTTCATTTTAGCAGCTTTCACGATTGCAAAGGCCGAAGGTGACCCGCGCGACGCCCAAGTGACGGTCACGGCTGTGGGCAAGGACACGCCGGAAAATCGGGCTCGGCTCCGCGAACAGTTAAAGAA
>CAYSAG010000431.1:0-3775 GCA_964428935.1 uncultured Planctomycetaceae bacterium
CGGAGAAAGCTCGCCGACGGCCGCCGTCGACTGCGACGTCCACGTTGTGGTCGACACCAGCGCGTGGGCTCAGCTTGGAAAAATCGGCGACGTGTTGAAGAAGTCTTCGGCGAAAAAGGTCGTCATTGACCACCACGCCGTCACGGACCAGCTGGACGCGCTGACCATTCGCGACACCTCGGCCGAAGCCACAGGCGTGCTGGTCTTCGACCTGGCTCGCAGCCTTGGAGCGTCCATTAGCCCGAGCATGGCCAACGTCCTTTTCTGTGCCATTGCCACCGACACGGGTTGGTTCCGGTTCCCTTCGACCAAGAGCCGCACGTTTCGGGTGTGTGCCGAGTTGATTGATCGCGGAGCCGAACCGCACGCCTTGTACCACCAACTTTACGAGCAGGCTTCGCTGGCGCGGGTCAAGCTGGCCGGCCGGGTACTGTCGCGCATTGCTCTGGACTGCGGAGGCTGTCTGGCGTACGTGTGCGTCTACCAGAAGGACTTTGCCGAAACCGGAGCCGTGCCGGCGGACACCGAAGACCTGGTCAATGAGTGTCTGCGCATTGCCGGGACCGAGGCGGCGTTCATTCTGGTGGAGACGCCCAATCGGAACGTCAAAGCCAGCTTGCGCAGCCGCAACGACCTGGACGTGGCCCAAATTGCCCAACGTTTCGGGGGCGGCGGCCACCGTCAAGCGGCCGGTGTGGTGCTGGACGGTCCCATGCCCGACGCCCTACAAAAAATCCTGGCGGCTTTTCGAGAGCAATTGCAGGGCAAAGCGTGTTGAGCCCGCCCTGCGCCGAGCCGGCCCTGTGGCTTGCGTTCGCTCGTCCAATTTTCCATGCTCAGGCAGACCGAGCCTCGAACAACGTTGCCCGTCCAAAGCCTTTGGCCGAACGCGGCTTGCCCTTCGAACATTCCACACAACGTGCAACAGTCCGGAGGAATGACATGAAATTTGAGTGTCTGGCTCGGCAGCACCAGGAGTTGACTCGACGGTACTTCCTGCGGCGTCTGACCGCCGGTTCGGCCGCGGCGGCTGCGGCGTGGAGCCTCTTGCCGGCGTGGGTCCGAGCCGACGGCGACGACGAGCCGCTCCAGAAACTGATTGACCAACTGAGCTACCTCACTCCGCTCGACCAGTTTCGGTTTCTGGGTCGAGGCAACCCACCGCCCCACAAACTGCCACCGGAAAAGCTGAAAGAAGTCGGACTGACTCGCGAGACGTGGCAACTAGAGGTCACGGCGGACGAAGCCAGCGGCACGGTCCTGGAGAAGCCGTTGACCAAGCAGGCCGGCACCGCTCTGTCGTTCGACGACCTCATGAAACTGGCCCAACAACACGCGGTGCGGTTTCTGCACGTCATGAGCTGCACGAACGGAAAACGGCCGTTTGGCATGGGCTTGTGGGAAGGCGTGCCGTTGCGCGAAGTCGTTTGGCTAACCCGACCCAAACGCAAGGTGCGTCGACTGTTCTACTGGGGCTTCCACAACAACGACCCCAAACAGAAGTTTCAGGGTTCGCTGCCCATTGGTCGCGTGCTGGAAGACCCGCCCGGCGAGCTGCCGGTCATTCTGTGCTACAAGTTGAACGGCCAGTGGCTCAGTCCCGCCGCCGGAGGCCCCGTCCGTCTGGTGGTTCCTGGACAGTACGGCAATCGGTCCATTAAGTGGATTCAAAACATTCTGCTCAGCAACGAATTCCGCCCCAATTACACCTACGCTCAGCGAGACAACGACGTCGAGAGCGCGCTGAAGACGTGCGCTCGCTTCATTCACGTGCCCAAGACCGCACCGGCCGGCCAACCGATTCCCGTCACCGGACTGGCACAGGTCGGTCAGTCGGGGCTGAAGAAAGTGCAGTACTGGCTCAGCCGGGCCGACCAGAAGTGGCCCGACGACGACCCGTACTTCACCCGCGCTCCGTGGGTCGACGCCGACCTGCTGCCGGCCCCGCGTCACTGGGGGAAGGACGTGCCAGACGAGCTCGTCTCGTCCGCCGTGCCATTGCAGCTCGACCCCAAGACCGGCCGTCCTGTCACCTGGCCGCTCCGCTACACCATTGCCCACTGGGCGGCGCTCATTCCCGCACCCGCTCCCGGACGCTACGTCCTGCGTTGCCGAACGGTCGACGCAAACGGAGTGGCTCAACCCATGCCTCGTCCGTTCCCCAAGTCGGGCAACAACCGCATTGAGGCCGTGCACTTGAAGGTGGTGGGTTGACCGAGGTGCGGCCGGAAAGTGCTGTCGTGAGCGAACCGAGCCGGGCTCGTCCCAGCTGGAACGGCTCACGCCCAACTCGGCGCGGCTGGCCGATTCTCGCCGACGGTTTTTCCTTTTTCGGCCCGCTGCTGCCGGTGTTCTTTTGGTGCGCCGACCCGACTCAGCTCGACGCGCTCAGGCCAGCTCCAGAACCCGCTGCAGTTGAGGAGCTCCGTAGCGGGCACCGCCGGTCCAGACCTCCACGTTCTCGGCCGGTCGCAGTTGACCCTCGCCGTGCGTGTGTCCGCACAGAACCAGCAGCCGGCATTTCGGGTGCTTCTGCATGACTCGCCGAATCACCTCACCGGCCGTGCGCGACGCAAAGTACGGCAAGTGCTCGTCGTCGCTGACCCGGCCGCGGTACCAAGCCGCTTCTCGGAAGGGCGGCACGTGAGTCACCAGCAGCACTTGCGGGTAGCTGGCCGCCGCTTGATTCAGCACGCGCTCGAAGTGCGAAGCCGCGGCCTCGGACAGCGCCGCCAACGTGTCGGCCACCCGTTGCTTGTCGACCAGGTAGCAGCCGTCCGGAGTCAACTGGCACCAGCGCGACAGGTCTTGTACCAGAATGAGGTCGGTCACAATGACGGTCGAGTGAATGAGGTTCCCTTCGCGCCCGTCTGGCCAGCCGTCGTGGCCGACCAGAGCCACCTTGGGCGTCAGCTCGACCACTTCCACGTCCGTCAGGTAGCACAGGTTGGGAGCGTCGCGCGTGGCCTGCGCCACGGCCGCCCGGTGCCGACTCACCCACGCCCGGTAGTAGTCGTGGTTGCCCAGCACGAAGTAAATGGCCTGTTCCCAAACCTCGGCCATTTCCTGCAAGTAGTCGAGCACCGTGTGGGCTTCGCCAATGTCGCCCGAAATGACGAACGCGTCCGCGCTGTCCCGGACCGACTCCAGGAACGCACGCCGTTTGGCCGCGCCTTCCTCGGCGTCCCCCAGAAAATTCAGGTGAATGTCGGTCAGCCAGCCCAGTCGCATGTCACCGGCCCGCACCAGTGCAACGCTTGCACCGTCTGCCTCACCCTCAGCCCGCCATTCAGTGCGCTGGCCAGAGCGTTCGACAAGACGGCCAGTCCGACCACCGAAGCGAAAAGCGGAGCGCTGGCGAGACGGCCAGCACCAGCTGCTGGGTCAGCCCAACCTTCGACCCACCTCCGACCACGCGCTCTCGACAACCCTGCCGCACTTCGCCTGGCCGCAACACCTGGAAAGCCCCCGGGTCCACAGTTGCCCACGGAACGACACCATCATGTCAAACGGGGAGCAGACTCTCAAGAACATCAGTGCACACCGCCGGAAAATTCGGAAAAAAGCCCGCCCGGCCTGTCCGCTCCCACCGAGCTACGCTGCTCCGACCCAAGGGGCTTTTCCCACCCGCCCGCCTCGGCGCCGAAGCTCGCCGTGATTGGACGAAGCTCGCCGAGCAGGCCGGCCTCAGGCGGCTCCATCTGCCAAACGCCCGAAGCGGGGTCCCCGCAAGAAGCCGGGTCGCGAGCCCGGTGCGGCGTACGGCCGTCGGGCC
>CAYSAG010000432.1:0-3751 GCA_964428935.1 uncultured Planctomycetaceae bacterium
GTACATTCGCAACTACCAGGCCTTCTACCCAGACGCGTTGCAGAACAACTACCGCTACCGCATGCTCGCCTACCAGCAGTGGAGACAACTCTACCGCGAAGGCCGGCTCAACCCGGTCCAGTGTCGGTTTTTCGAGCCGAAACCGGTCGAGGCGCTGTTTGACATTGAAAAAGACCCGCACGAGGTTCACAACCTGGCCGACGACCCAGCCTACCGCTCCACGTTGCTCGCTTTACGCTCGCGGCTGGTCGAGTGGGAAAAGAGCTTGCCGGACCTCAGCTTCTACCCCGAGAGCTACCTGGTCGAGCACGCGGCGAGCAACCCAATTGAATTCGGTCGACGGCACAAGGCGGAAATCAGCCGGCTGGTCGACTTGGCCAACCTGGCGTTGCTGCCCTTTGCGCAGGCGGAGCCGCGTCTGCGTGAGGCGTTGGCGTCTGCGAACCGCTTCGAGCGTTACTGGGCCTGCATTGTTTGCAGTTGCTTTGGCCAGAAGGCTCGTTCGCTGGTGCCGGAGGTCAAGAAGCGGCTCCAAGACGAGGACCGGCTGGTCCGAGTGCGGGCGGCGGAGTTTCTGGCCATTGTGGGAGCGGCGGACCCGCGGCCAACCTTGTACGAGGTGTTGAACACGACCGAGTCGCCCGCCGAGGCCCTCCTCACGCTCAACACGGCCGTCTTCGTCAACGACCACCTGAAGGGCTTTCCGTTCGACGTCAGCAAGGTGCACGTGAAGGTGAAAGAGCCGTGGGTGGAGCGGCGGTTGCAGTACTTGCGGGGCGAGCTGTAGTCGGACGGCCGCGCCCAGCGTTCGACCAGGCACGGACGGCTGGTTCTGGCATGAACGAACAGACGAACGCAACGCAGAGACTTTCGGCGCTCAGCGGTCGGTCGCTTCCGCCGGTCAGTCCCCGGCGGCCGGGCAAGGTCGTGGCCGTGTTGCCGGCCTACAACGCCCAGGCGACTCTGCAGCGGACCGTGCAAGACATTCCGCCAGGCTCGGTCGACGAAGTCATTGTCGTGGACGACTGCAGCGACGACCGCACGGTCGACGTCGCCCGACAGCTTGGACTGACCGTCGTCCGCCACGACCGGAACCGCGGCTACGGCGCCAACCAGAAAACCTGCTACCAATTGGCTCTTCAGGCTGGGGCGGAGTACGTGGTCATGCTCCACCCCGACTACCAGTACGACGCCCGCGTCGTTCCGGTGGCCGTCGAAATTCTGCGGCTGGGCATTTGCGACGTTGTGCTCGGCTGCCGCATTCGGACCCGCCGCGAAGCCTTGCAAGGCGGCATGCCCATTCACAAGTACCTGGCCAACCGACTGCTGACCATTGTGGAAAACGTCGCCCTGGGACAGAACCTGGGCGACTTCCACAGCGGCTTCCGGGCCTACCGGCGACAGGTGCTCGAGACCATTCCCTTCGAACGCAACTCAGACGACTTCGTCTTCGACAGCCAGTTCCTGGTGCAGGCCGTCTACTTCGGCTTCAAGCTGGGCGACATTCCCGTGCCCGTGCGGTACTTCGACGAGGCCTCCAGCATTAACTTCCGACGCAGCGTCGTCTACGCGCTGCGTACGCTGTTCACTTTGTGGCAGTTCTGGACTCAGCGCCTGCACTTGGCCAAGTGGCCGCTGTTTGAGCCGCGAGCGGCACTGGGCGGCAGCGAGGACGACTAGCCGGGACGGCCGCCGAAACGAGCCGCACTCAACCGACCGTCCCGGGCGGCCGTCGGTCGCCACAACGCCGCGGTTCGACCGAAGGACCGACGGGCAAGCGGAGGCGTTTCTTTCCAGCTGCGTGAGGGTGTCCGCGAATTCATTCGCGTCTTTCCGGGGACTTGCGGGTCTTGGAGGGAACGGACGTCTCTTCTTGAGCTGGCCTGGAGACACTGGCCTGGAGACACCAACCATCAGCGGCCACGACAGAGCGTGGCCCTCCCTTTCCCGGACAGCCTCAGCTACGTCACACGCTCAGCGAAACTCGCCTTTGTCGTAGCGCTGCCAAAACTCGGCCGGAGACAGTCGCCGCGGCTCGCGAAACTCCACGTCCAGCTCCCGCAGCGACGACATTTTCCTGACCACGTCCAGACCTTTTTCAATTCGAGAAGGTGTGAACAGCAGCCGTGTCAGCGTGAGGCTGGCCAGTGGAGTCAGGTCGCGCACGGCGGCTCCCACCATGTTCAGTCGCTGCAACGAGGTCATGCCTGCCAGCGGGCTCAGGTCCTCCACGGGCGTCTGCTCAATGGTCAGGCTTTCCAATTGCTTGCCCTGGAGCGGCGAAAGGTCGCGGACTTTGGTCTGACCAATCCAAAGGGTGTTGAGCGGCATGGAGCGGACGGCACTAATGTCCTCGACAGGCGTGCCGGTCAGGTTCAGTTGCACCAGCGGGCAGTCGGCCAGCGGCGAAAGGTCGCGCACCGGCGTGTTGTTGAGGTAGAGAACGCGGAGCGGTGCGCCGGCCAACGGGCTGAGGTCGCTGACCTTCGTGTCTTCCAGGTACAGAGCCCGCAACGGCATGCCCTTCAGCGGCGAAATGTCTTCGACGTCGGTGCCTCGCAGGTCGAGCTGCTCCAAGGGCAGGCCGGCCAACGGACTAATGTCCGAGACGGCCTTGAACGACAAGTCGGCCAGCACGATTTCTCCACCAGCCTTGCGAAACACTCCGTCCTTTTCGTAGCCGGGGTTCTTCTCCTTCAGCTTCTCCTGCAACTCGGCGACGGTCAGCCGCTGCGACGGGGGCAAGGCCGGAGCCACGGAAACCGGGACGTCCACCCCCTGCTCTTCGTCGGCTTTCTCGCTTTCTTGTCCGCCGCTTCCGCAACCGCCGGCCCACAGCAAGGCGGCCGCCACAACCAAGAATTGACCCGTCCTCGTCCAGTGTCTTGCCAGTTTCATTTCGTCGCTTTTCTCTGGCTGCACCTGTTCGAAAACCCAACACGAGGTTCTACTCTAGGGCTCCGCCCTTGTTGTCCCGCTGGACGCTGCGCCGGAGGGCCACGCTCCTCGTGGCCGCGGTTGGTTCGGAATTCGGAATTCGGGACGCGACGGAGCGCGTCCCTCCGGAAAAAAACGCAAACGTTGTTTGCGCTTTCAAACCGATGCGGGTCGACCCAAAGGCTGCGTCCCTACGAGGACGCGCTTTGGAGTGCGCTGGTCCCGCACCGCTTTGGGTCCAAAGCGGCAGAAGACGGCCGCACTCCAAAAGCTCGCCCCGCGAAAACGCCAACGTTGTTCAGGTTTTCGCCAAATCAAGGTCTACCTGCTCCTCGGCACAGCTTAGCGTCGGCGACGTCTTGCCAAAAGTCGACAAGGCAGAGCTCCAACATGCCCCTTCGCCCGAGCCAGTTTTTTCGCGTGCCTCGCCCATTTTTTCGGAAATTTTTCCAAGATTCGCGCCGCCCCGGCGAATGACCTGTTGTGCGACCAAAGCCGCGCCGCGGACGGCCCGGTTTGCGTCCGGCCAATTGCGGACCGGCCGTCCGGTGCGGCACGGGTCGTCGCGGAAAAGACGCCGCTGGGCCAAGCCGCCGGGGTTGGTTGGCCAGCGTCGCGGCGAGCACGCCCGGCGCGAACGGCCCGCCCGCGCGTCGCGCGGGCAGGCAGTCGGAGTGGCACGCGGTTCAGGCCTTCGTCGAAACGGGCAACAGTAACGCTCACACTCAACAAAGGAGGTGTAGCCATGCTTCGGAAAGTCGTGTTGGGAACGGCAGCCACGGTGTTGCTGGGGACGTTCCTGTTCGGACGGGAG
>CAYSAG010000433.1:0-3739 GCA_964428935.1 uncultured Planctomycetaceae bacterium
AGTCCGTCGCTTTTGCGGTCCGTCGCTCTTATAGTCCGACGAATCGCGAGTAGACCGTGCGAGCGACCGACTCGTCTTGTGTGCCTTTCACAATGGCTCGGCCGTCGCGGAAGACGGTCATTTCCAACCTCGGCTCGGTCAACTCCACCCGCACCAAGTAGGGGTTGGATTGGACGGTTCCGGCCGAGCGCAGCTTGTCGGCCAAAGTCTGCAGGTCGAGCGACACTTTTTCTTTGGGCGAAACCTGGACGGCATTGCGTCCGCAGAGGACGGTGGAGCGAGCCCCGTGCTGGCCGCTCAACCACGCCCGTTCGCCTCGTTGGCACGCCGGACACTGAGTTCGCTCTGGAAGACCCTGCAAGTCGACTGTCCGGAAGGTTCGGTCCCACAGGTCGACGACGGTCAACTGGGGGGCCACCGCGTCGGCCCGTCCGGCCAGAATCTTCAGGGCATCCAGAGATTGAAGCGAGGCAATGACGTTGACCGCCGGTGCCAGCACTCCGGCCGTGTCGCACGTGTCGGTCGTACCCGGGGCCGGTGGCGATTCGATCAGACAGCGCAGACAAGCGGTCTGTCCCGGGAAAATGGTCATCTGCTGTCCGTGACTGCCCACGCAGCCTCCGTAGACCCAGGGAACACCCAGCTCGAGCGACGCGTCGTTGATCAAGAAACGCACTTCGAAATTGTCCGTGCCGTCCAAAATCAGGTCGACGTCTCGGCACAGGTCAAGAACGTTCGAGTAGTCGACGTCGACCACGTGCGGCTCGACGACCACCCGGCTGTTAATCCGGCGCAACTTCTCAGCGGCGGCCACCGCCTTCGGCAGCCGCTGCTCCACGTCTTGCTCGTCGAACAGCACCTGCCTTTGCAGGTTGGTCCATTCGACAAAGTCTCGGTCGACCAGACGCACAAACCCGACGCCGGCGCGGACCAGCGTTTCGGCGATGACGCTGCCCAACGCCCCGCAGCCGCACACCAAAACGCGGCCGGACATGAGCCGCCGCTGCCCCTCTTCACCCAGCTCCCGAAACAGGACCTGTCGGCTGTAACGTTCCAGTTCCTCTTTCATGCTGTCTCCACGCCGCGTTCGGCTGAACCAACCGCGAACCTCGACACAGACGCGGACGAAACCAGCTGCCGAAAGGAAGACGTCCACCAGACGTCTCAGCTTTCGACCGGGTAGCCGGCCTCGCGCCAGGCTCGGAAACCGCCGTCCATTGAGACGACGTTCGTGTAGCCCATCTTCTGCAGGTTGTCGGCCGCCAGAGCAGACCGGTAGCCGCCACCGCAGTAAAGAACGATTTCGTCACTGACGTTCGGGACGACGGTTTCAATGTCGCGCTCGATGATTCCCTTGCACAGGTGCCGAGCTCCCGGCAGACGGCCCGCGCGAAACTCCGACTCCTCACGAACGTCGATCAAGTGAAGCGGCTCACCGGCGTCGAGCTTTCGCTTCACGCTGTCGATGTCACACTCGCGAATTCGGGTCTTCGCATCCTGCACCAGCTGCAAGAAACGGGGATTGTGCTTCTTGGCCATGGAAGCTTCCTTCGTCTGCAATCAATAGCCTGTTTCGACCAACGCTGGTCGCTCGCAAGACCAGCGTTGTCCGACCTGCTCGTCGGCCCGCCCGAGTGGCCGCGGCAGAAGCCACGAGCTTGCCGCCAGCCGGCGCTGTTGCCGAACCGCCGACCAACACCGAACCAAGCGCATTGCAGCAGGCGACAGGCGGTTGAGCAAGTGAACGGGGCGAGCGGCGAGGCGAGCCGAACGAGCTGGGGCTTGGCGGGGGCACCTGACGACGAAAAAAGCGGGCCGAACGTTTCCGTCCGACCCGCGGACCTCCCTTCTGGCGTTTTGTCCCAAACAAGCTCGCTTCCGTCCCGTCCGGTCGCTCGAACACGTCCGCGTCCGACTTTGCGCTTGCGTGGAGTGGAAAAATCTTGGCCGCACCGGCTGGGCGTCGAAGGAGCTGTTCCCGAGCGTCACTCGGCTCGCTTCAAGACCAAGCAAGCGTTATGACCGCCGAAGCCGAAACTGTTCTTCAAAATGTAGCGAATGTTCGCTCGTCGCGGCTCGTGGGGGACGTAGTCCAAGTCGCACTCCTCGTCCGGGTCGTCCAAGTTGATCGTCGGGGGGACGACCTGGTGCTTCAAGGCCAGGATCGCGGTAATCACCTCCACCGCTCCGGACGCTCCCAGCAAATGGCCGATTTGGCTCTTGGTACTGGAGACGGCCAGCTTGCGGGCGTGCGAGTTGAACACGGTCTTGATGCCACGTGTTTCAGCGATGTCTCCCAAAGGTGTGCTGGTGCCGTGTGCGTTGACGTAGTCGATTTCGTCGAAGTTGATGCCGGCGTCGCGAATGGCGTTGGTCATTGCGCGGGCCGCGCCGCGGGCTTCGGGGTCGGGAGCGGTAATGTGGACACCGTCGGCCGACATGCCGTAGCCGACAATCTCGGCCAAAATGTCCGCTCCCCGCTTCTTCGCCCGTTCGTACTCTTCCAACACCAGGATGCCGGCTCCCTCCGACAGCACGAAGCCGTCGCGGTCCTTGTCGAATGGACGACTGGCCCGTTCCGGCTCGTCGTTCCGCGTGGAAAGAGCGTTCATGCGGGCGAAGCCCGACAGTCCCATGGGCGTCAGCGCCGCTTCGCTTCCGCCGGTGATCATGACGTCGGCCACGCCGTGCTGGACCAGCTTGAAGGCGTCACCAATCGCGTTGGTGGCCGATGCACAAGCGGTTACGACGGCGCTGTTGGGGCCGCGGAGTCCCCAGCGCACTGAGATGTTGCCGGCTGCGGCGTTGACGATCAACTTCGGAATCATCAGCGGCGAAACGCGCGACGGACCTCGGCTGTACAGCACGTCATGCTGCTGCTCGATTTCCTCCAGTCCGCCGATGCCACTGCCGACCAGCACACCGCACCGGTACGGATCTTCTTTGTCGAAGTCCAGTCCCGCCTGCTGGATGGCCTTGTGAGCACAAACCAGGGCGAACTGGCAGAACCGGTCGAGGCGACGCACCTCCTTCGCGTCGATCGGCATGTGCTCGGCCGCGTTGAAATCGCGGACCTCACCGCCGAACCGAACTTTGAACTCTGAGCAGTCGAAGCGCGTGACCGGACCAATTCCGCTCTTGCCGGCACAAATATTGTCCCAGTACTCCGAGACCTCGCAGCCCAGGGGACTGACGACTCCGATTCCCGTGACGACGACTCGCCGTGCCATCGGTCAGCTCTTCTGCCTCTGCTCAATGTAGTCGATCGCGTCGCCAACCGTTCGAATCTTCTCGTAGTCTTCGTCCGGCACCGAAACCCCGAACTCGTCTTCAAACTCCATCACCATTTCAACAATGTCCAGCGAGTCGGCTTTCAGGTCGTCGATGAAAGCACTGTCTCGAGTGATCTCCTCTTTCGGAACCCCGAGCTGCTCGCTGACGATGTTGATGACTTTCTCTTCGATCGACACGCTAGTTTCCTCCGCCACAAAATGAAACCCGCATCCAACAACACCATCCGTTGGCGGCCGGCCGCCGGACACCGAGCCCGACGCACCGGCAAGCAATGCGGCACACCAGCCGCAGACGGTCATCGGGCGACGACCGTCGTCGCCGGTCCGCCTGCGTCAAAGGCGAACATATACCGGTTCCGTCTGTCCGTGTAAACTGTAATTCCTGGTTTCTGTTGTCGTTGCGTCACCGGATCTGTTTCCCGAGTCCACCGGTTCGGCTAGGCCGC
>CAYSAG010000434.1:0-3723 GCA_964428935.1 uncultured Planctomycetaceae bacterium
TGCCTATCTCTGCTTGCATTCACTGAGCTTATCCAACGTCAGCTAAGAGGTTTTAGACGGTGTCTTGCCTTGAGAACGCTTATTGGGTAGAAATCGGGTACCCTCATTGATTTGGTTTTGCCGCACAGGTTCTCGGTTCCTGAAGAACGTCTTTCCCCGTTTCAGTTCCTGTCCCGCTCTCGGTTCCGAGCGGCGAGAGAGGCTTGTTTGGTCGGACCTACCTTTTTCTTTGTTCACAACGAGTTGGAGCTGCCGCTCCAGCTGGCTGGCACGGAGGCGTGTGAATGGAACCGGTCCGCCGGGTTTGCGTGTCGTTGGCTCAACTGGCAGCCGTGTGGTTGGTGGTCCCGCTGTGGAGCACGGGGTGCAGCCGAACAGAGCCGTCTAAGTCGGTAGTGGCCTCGGCCAGCGAAGCGGTGTCTGGCGAAGGCAGTGCTGCGACCCGAGCGAGCGAGGCCACTGGAGCAGCGCGACGGCCGAGCGAGTCGTCTGGCGGGACAGCGTCTTCGGTCGCAGAGAAGCGGCGCCGTCCGGACAGCGTTCAGCCCATTTCGACGGCTCCAGACGACTCGGCCATCGAAGTCGCCGAGTACACCAAACCTGCGACTGAGGGCCGAGCCTCGTCGCTGCGTCGGCGGGTCGAGGCGTTGTTGCTGGAGGCCACCCAGCTTGAGCTGAAGCCGTTGCCGTCCGTCGACGACCCGGAGCTGTTGCGGCTGGAGCGTCGCCGACGAAACCAGAAAATTGTAGACCTGTGCAGTTACGCCGCGACGCTCTCTCACGACAAACCTTCCCTCCAGACGTTGTTCGACGCCGCGGTTCACCGACTGGTCAACGCGCTGCTGGAGTTGGCCCTTCAGGGAGACGCCGACTCGGCCGATTCGTTGTACGCCTTCGCCGAGGCGCTGTACGGGCGAGAGCCGTCGTCCCGTGCAGCGGCCGACGCGGCGTACGCGGTTGTCAAGCTAGCGTTCAAGAGTGCGGAGCGGTCGGGGCCGGGGCAGCGCCAATGGGTTCGTGAGTATGCTCGTCAGGCCAGGCTGTTTGCCACTCGGTTCCCGAACCAAGCGGGTCGAGCGGCGGCAGCTCTTTTCGGTGCGGGACGGAGCTGCGAGGTGTACGGACTGCTGGAGGAGGCTCGGGCTTGCTACACGCAGTTGCAGGCCGACTTTCCTCACACCGCTCAGGCCGCACAAAGCACGGCCATTCTGCGACGGCTCGACCTGCCGGGAAAACGCTTGGAACTGGCTGGCCCGACCCTGGACGGCGGTTTTTTCGAGATGAGTCAAGTGCGTGGACGGCCGGTCGTGGTGGTGCTGTGGAGTACGACGGCGACGGAGTTCTTGGAGCATTTGGCTGAGTTGAAGGCGGCGTGCCGAGCTCGTCGGTCCAACGGGCTGACGGTCGTCTCGGTTTGCTTCGACACGGACGACTCGCTGGCTCAACGGTTCGTCCAGCGGAACGAAGTCGACTGGACCGTTCTGTTCTACTCGGACCCGAACGAACGGGGTTGGAACAACCCTGTGGCGACGTACTACGGCGTGTGGCGACTGCCTCAAGTGTGGCTGGTTGGTCGAGACGGACGGGTCGTGGCGACCGAAGTACGGTGGCACGAGCTGGAGGCAAAACTGGATGAGCTGGTCGTCCAGCCGTGACTAGGGACTGTGGTGCGACGCTCTTGCGGTGCGGGTCGCTCCCCGCGGCGTTGCAGTTTGCGTTGCTGTTGTCTGGCAGGGACGAGACGGGCGCGGCGTGAGAATGTCTGGACAGCCCGGGAACGAAGAGCGACTGAGCAGGCGGAGCGGGCCACGATCGTCTGCTTGGAGCAAGGCAGACAGTCGAGAACGGCAGTCGATCTTTTCCGGAGAAAATCTCACGGCTCATTGAGAATTCTGTTGACAAACCCGAACCCGTTTGTTGTCATTGTCGCTGGTTCTTGAGAGCACTGCCGTGGGCCACCTTGGCTGTGTGTGGCTGGGCACAGACAAGCATTCTCCGTGGGGCAAGGAAGCGAATCGTTGGCTTCCTAGATGGTTTCTTGGGGTGGAGGTCGGTGGCGCAGGCTGGTCTTTGAGGAAGTGCCCCGACGACGCTCGTTCTGAAGGGGCTTTCGCTGGCAAAGCGGCCACGCCGCCGAGCAGGGTCGAGGCTGGCGGCTTGGTTGGAGGGCAGTGACCCGAGAGGGCAAGGCGCCGGGACGGAGTTGGGACTGCTACGTCCACAATTATTTCGGTCCGGTGGCCGCGGGGCACTAGCGACGCGTGTAGCGCACCCTGCCTGTACGCGCGGGTGGCGGTTTGCCGTAAGGCGCATGCCTGGCGAGTTGAACCGCTTGTTGACCACCACCGCTGCGTATAGGATTCTCTTGCCGTGGGGAGCAGGCCCGCAGGCTGTGATCGTTCCCGAAGGCGGCTTGCGTGGGCGCTGCAATACGACAGGGGCGTGCAGCGGTTGCACGCCAGCATATTTTGCTGTCTAGTTCGTGGCGGCGGGAACTAGATTTCTGAGAGGTGTTGTATGACGGAGACCAAGGTTCGCAAGCTCACACCACGGCAGCGGGAAATCTACGAGTTCGTCAAGGACAAGATTCTGAACCGGGGATACGGGCCGACGGTCCGTGAGATTGGTGCCCGGTTCGGGATCCGGTCCCCCAACGGCGTCATGTGCCACCTGAAGGCCCTTGAGAAGAAGGGCCTGATTGTGCGTGAGTCGCACATGTCGCGTGCCATTCAACTGACCGACTGGCCACCTGATCGGAAATGGGGCGTCCGTTACGCGGGTGATTTGGGCTCGTCGGGCGTCAAGACGCCGACGCGTGGCGAAGAGCGTCTGGACTTCAGCGACGTAGCCAACAACGAGGACCTGGACGCCTACAAGATGAAGGACAACTGCCTCGAGAACTTCCACATTGTCTCGGGCGACTACGTCATCGTTCGCAAAGCCCCGAAGTACATCAGCGGCTCGGTGGTTCTCGTGCGGAAGCGAGGCCAGAAGCCGTTCATCGGCAAGTTGACGAACCAGGAAGGCGAGCTAGTGGCTGAGCCGCTGGACAAGAGCAAGTCCGAGAAGGTCACGACGGACGACATTCTGGGCGAGATGATGGGAGTCGTCCGGCGGTATTAGGCCCGCGACTGAGCTGACGCCAAGCCTACCGGTCTGCCCGGGCGGGTGGGCTCCGGCCGCATCACGCGCGGGCGGGTAGACCCGACCGGGCAGACCGACTCGAAGCAGGCTGGTCGTGCAGGGATGCGGCTGGTCTAATTTTGCTCACCGACCGGGCCTGACGTGACAACGGGCGCGAGTGCCGCTGCGTGAGCGTTGTTGTCGGACAGGACAGCGGGCTGACGGCACGCGTGGGCGAAGCTCGCGTTTTTTTTGCGCGCTCGTGGCGACGGCTTGAACTGCGACGTCGTGCTTGCGAGAACCGCCGGCACGGGCGACTCACTTCTGTCGCCTGCGCAGTGGGCGGAGCGCGCTCAAAAGGCGAGGCCCCAGCGCTCCGAAGCGACGTTCAGAAAACCCTTGAAGCCATGCCAACGCCGTTTGAGCAGGCGGTCTTGCTCCTGTCCCGACGGCCAAAGTGTCGTGTTTTCTGAACGCCGCGACAGCGTGCCAAGTCGCGAAGTCAGGACGGACGTTCCAGCGGGGCGTGTTGCGAGGCAAACTACTGGTCTGTCAAATCGAAGATTCGGGATACCGTTTGTGGCGAGCACGACGAAGTCT
>CAYSAG010000435.1:0-3710 GCA_964428935.1 uncultured Planctomycetaceae bacterium
GACGCGGTTTGGAGTGCGGTGCTCCTGCACCGCTTTGGATCCAAAGCGGCAGAAGACTGCCGCACTCCAAGAAGCGCGAACGTTGTTCACGCTTTCGGACTAATGAGTGTCTAACGGCCCGACACGTGACGCTCGAGCGACGCAGAGACAGGTCTCGAACGCGAAGCGTGCAAGCGTCCGTGGCCCGGCCTTCCCCAGTCTGCCCGAACGTCGCGGAGCCCCAGTCCGGGCTGGACAGTGACAATCCGTTCCCCGAGCTCGACCGTTCGGCCGACCACTCGCTGCCTGGGGTCGGTCCCGGTCGCAAGTCGGAAGCCCCACGGGACCGCACTGTCCTGTGCCCGCCGTTGTTGGAGCCGACCTTGTCGAAAAGGCCCCCGGGGTCCTGCCAAGCCGATCTCGCCGTCTCATCCCTGTCGAAGCGCTTCCTTTTTCTTCGTGCAAGGGGCAAGCGGGCCGGCGCGTGAGCAGAGGACGAGCAGCCTTTCGCGTGTTCGCGGCTCCGGCGGCACGACGTTTCGTGACCGCGGTGAACCGAAGGGTCGAACCGACTCAAGACCTGACGGCGGAGCACCGGTCGGGCCGGCGGCAGGTCTGCTTCAGCGCTTGATTGTTCGGTTGCGGTGAGGAGTCTGTTTGTCGCGATGGCTCGACTGTCCGCCCCTGCTTGTTCGACGGACCACTCCCGCCGCGGCGCCGGTCACCCGTTTCCGCATTGCACTACAGCTCGGCGCCGCACCACCGCCCTCAGTCCAGTCGCTCGCCAATGACGGCGCGGGCCTTGCCGTTGATTCGAGTGAAAATGACGACTCCGCGGTGGTTTCCGTCGCGAGGCAGCTTTCGGCGCACGGCGTCGGCGTTGACCGGAATGTGCCGACTCTTGACCTCGATTTCTCGGCACGCGAACTTTCGGAAGGCCTTCCGCACCGCCCGCTCGTTGTTCGCCACAATTTCCCGCACGGCGAAGGGACGCAAGAACGGGCTGTCCACGCGTCGGTCGGAGGTCAAGTACTCTTCGCTTTCGTCCAGCCGCCACAGGCCGAGCTGCTCGGCCAGCACGTCGACCAACCCCGCGCGCACCACGGCCGGGTCGGGGTCGTACACGTAAGCACCCGGGGAGCCGACGCGGGACACCGCCGAGTCGGGGTCGGCAGCCAGCGTCGCCCCCGACGGCAGCACGGTCGCTCGAAACGGCTCGTTGCCGGCCAGTTCGCCGTACCAAATCCGAGCTTCCTTGCATTCGCGGTGCAGGCTGACCAGTTCGATTTCCGTCCCCGGAAAGCGGCCCAGGAAATTGGCTGCCGGGCCGACCTTGATCATTCCGCCGCGTCCGCGTCGTGTCAGTTCCCGCAGGAACGCGTAGCCCGGCTCGTACTGCTCCAGGCTCAACGTTCGGCGGCGTCGGCCGTCGGGCGTGTACCCTCCGCCGGTCCGCCGGTCCGGGTCCAGGTGGAGCAGAGTTTGTGGGTCGAGCAGCTGGCGGACGTCGCCCTGCACCACTGTGACGCGGTCGGCCACCTCGTACGTTTCGGCGTTCCACGCGGTCATCAGACACCGCTCGCGGCACCGGTCCACGGCGACCACTTGACACCGGGACGCCAGGCCAATGGCGTCGCCGCCGATTCCGCAGCAGAAGTCCCACACGGTGCCGTGAAACCGCTGAGCTTTGTGTCGTGCGACCACTTCGGACGTGGCCTGCTCCAGCCCCAAGCGGTCGAACCACATCTGGTCGGAGCGAGAGAACTTGGCTTTGCCTCGCTCTCGCAGCTCGCGCAACTGAAAGGCCGCCCGCACCAGTTCGGCGTCGAACCGCTCTCGCAATCGCTGCTGCAAACGCAGCTCGTCTTCCGCCTGCCCGGCTACGGCTCGGAGCAGCTCAGGTGTGTTGCGCAGAGCGGCCAGCACGTCCCGGTCGAATTCCAGCGAAAGCTCCGTCATTCCAGGTCCTCCCGCGTTCGAGCGTCCGGTGCAGGAAGAAGTCCAGTTCGCTTGCGGCCAGCTGCGCCCTGGCTTGCGGTCGGGTCGGCGAGCCGGTAATACAAAGTTGCAAAGCGTAATTCCAGCCGGTAGAGTGGTCGACGGACGCAGTGGCGTGCCGCTCGTGTCGGGGTTTGGACGTTACAGCGCGCAGCCGGTTGCGCCAACTGAGCTGCGCGGCTTTTGTTTGGAGACAGCCATGCACATTCCAGACGGCGTTCTGAGTACGCAGGTTTGTGTGGCCACGGGCGTCGTTTCTGCTGGGGCCGTGGGGTACAGCTTGCGGCGAATGAAAGACCTGCTGGCCGACCGCGTCATTCCGCTGACGGGCATGATGGCGGCTTTGATTTTTGCCGGCCAAATGGTCAACTTCCCGTTGGTGGGTTTGCCCGTGTCCGGGCATTTGCTGGGAGCGGTGTTGGCGGCCGCGGTGCTGGGCCCTTGGGGGGCCTGCGTGGCCATGACATTGGTGTTGGTGGTGCAATGCGTGTTGTTTGCCGACGGCGGACTGGTGGCCTTGGGCGCCAACGTTCTGCACATGGCCGTGGTCGGTGGTTTGGGCGGCTGGGCGGTGTACTGGTCGGTGCGCAAAGCGTTGGGCGGTGGCCCTGGGGCGACGCTGGCCGGTGCCGTGGCCGCCTCGTGGTTGACGGTCATGGCGGCGGCGACGCTGTTTTGCGTCGAGTTCGTCGTCTCGTGGTGGGGAACGCCGGGCTACGACTTCCGCAATTTGGTTGCGTTAATGGTTTCTTACCATTCGCTGATTGGGCTGGGCGAGGCGGTGATTACGGGAGTCGTGCTGGCGTTCATTCTGAAGCAGCGTCCGGACCTGCTGTACGACCCGGCCGGGCGGCCCGTTGCGGCTGCGGCAGTCGGACGGACGGTCGTTGCCGGGGTGATTGTTGCGTTGGCGGTGGCCGCGTTCCTGTCCCCCTTTGCCAGCACTCACCCAGACGGTTTGGAAGCGGTCGCGGCCCGCACGGGCTTCGACCGACTGGAGGCGACTCGGCCGCTGGTGTTCGAAGACTACGCTTTTCCGTTCGTGCCGCAAGACTGGCAAGGCGTAGCGGTGGCATTGGCTGGAGTGGTTGGTACACTGGCCGTGTTGGTCGTAGCGCTGGTGTTGGGACGCCTGGTCAGGCCGGCGTCCCGCGAAGACCACTCGCCTGAGAAGTCGGACGGACCATGAGCGACTACTGGGACCGCTACGGACGCCGCAGTTCCGTCTGTCACCGCTGGCCGCCGCTGTTGAAGTTGTTGACTGCTCTGGTCGTCGTGGTCGCCGCCGTGTCGGTGCCGGTCGAGCACTGGCCGGTGCTGGGCGTGCTGGCGTGCGCGGTTTTCGTCGGCCACTCTTTGGCCGGAATTCCCGTGAGCTACTCCGCTCGGCGGCTGGCCGTTTTTCTGCCGTTCCTTTTCGCCCTGTCGCTATCGGTCCCGGCGTCGCAGGGTTTTCGGGTCGGCTGGGAAATCACTTTTGCCATCCTTTTGCGCGGCACGCTGGCCTTTTACACTGCGCTGTGGCTGGTCAACGTGATGCCGTTTGAGCAGCTGTTGGTCACGTTGCGCCGGCTGAAGGTTTCGGACGTCTTCGTGGCCATCTTGGCCTTCATGTACCGGTACTTTTTTGTCTTGTGGGACGAGTTGGAGAAAATGTTCACCGCGCGTCGAGCCCGGACGTTCGGCCGGCTGGGCGTTGCGACGCGCTGGAAGGTTTCGGCCTACCTGATTGG
>CAYSAG010000436.1:0-3688 GCA_964428935.1 uncultured Planctomycetaceae bacterium
GCGGCCGCCAGTTGAGGCACCCTTCTCGCCCGGTCAGTTCGCTTGCCTGCTCGTTGCCCAAGAGCCGGGCTTCGCACCAGGATTCGGAGCGTCCCAGATAGCCGAAGTTCTCGAGCAGCCGCTGCAGTAGTTCCCTGTCGGCTGCCTCAAGCTCGGCGTCCGGCCAGACCACCACGATTTCGTCCTTGGGGCTTACGCAGACGAAAGCGTCAAAGACAAGTGTCTGGTCGGTCGGCCCCTTCTTGTACCAGCGCATGTAATGACGGGTATGGCCGGCTGTGGCTCGCGGAAGATGGAAGAGCGGTTCGGCGGCCAGTTGCTCGAGCACGCGGCGGACGGCAGACTCGTCGAGGTCCGGTGCCCGGATTTTCCAGACCGCCACCAAAGTTCGGAGCAGCCGCCACGGCGACGGCGGCCACTCCGGCACGCCTTCGTTGACGTGCCGTCCCCACGGCGTGGCGTGAAACTGGCCGCTAGGAAAGCGCAAGGCAACGGCGATCATGACGAAATCCCTCAAACGGCGGATCGCTGATTCTCACTTCTGCCACTTCACTTCCGTGACCGGCGGTTCGGCAAAAAGGCCAGCCTTCTTGCAAGCGGCGATTAAGTCCTTGCACTCGTTCAACAGCTCATCTTCCGAAGGAATGGTGAATCCATTCTCCGGCCGGGTCACTTTGACGTCGCCGACAGGTTCCAGGTCGCAAGCCGTTCGAAGCCGCAGCCCTGTTGAAAGGAACCGACGAATCTTGAACAGAGCCAACGCGATCAGCAAACGATCCGCGTCCTGCGGCAGCCCGTAGCTGCGGAGCAATGCAAGGTCCAGGTTGAAGAAGGCCCTGATCTCCTCAGCGGTGAACTCGGTGCGGTGATAAATGACGTTGCCGAAACCCTTGTTCGTGTCGCCCTGCGGATCGACGTGATCAAGCTTAGCACCTCCGCTTTCAGCCGGCCTTACGCCGCTGGCCTCGATGAATCCAGACAGAACACGGGCCAGGCGCAGTCGGCCGCCGGCGAGGTCTTTCTTGGCCAGAAAGACGCCGTGCAAAACGGCGTTCGCATCGTACTTGAGCAGCACTCTTGCCAATGCTCGCAAATTGACTGCACCGATCTCGAACGAGGCCAATTCCTTCTTCAGCATATCGAACACCGTTTTGTCTTTGCCTTCGAGGATGTAAGGCGAGTTGAGCCGGTGCGATTCGAGGATTGACGTGGTGAGCATCGTGCCGTCCTGGTCGACAACACGCACGTAAGGCAGACCCTTCAGGCCATCGATCAAGTCTTGATTCGGTTCGTCCCAGCAGGCCATTTCCATGCGGTTGGCGACCGACTGCGGCGACTCGACCAGCAGCTTCTCGGTGCCGTCCGGGGCGGTGTAGCGGGCTGGGCCGAGATCGGGAAAGCCGGTCGGCTGGAACCGGTCGCCCTGAAGCGGTCTGAGTTCTACTTCCAGCAACAAACGGGGAACACCATCCAGTTTTCCGTAGTCGATGCTCATCGGTCACACTCCTTCCGGTTCGAGTAGCAGCGATTCGATTTCTTCCGGTTCTTCAACGCTTCGAGTCACGATCTGAATGATGCGGTTGACGGTCTCTGATGACACTGGCAACAGCAAGGCGGCAGCGAGTCGGTGTGCATCGGCCGTGGGGCCGGTTTCGGCCCATTCGTCGACGCGTGCCGGCCGCCCGCCCATTGGCGTCGGCAACGGGTTGAGGCCGCAGGCGCGCAGGCGTTCGTACGCGATGCGGCAGGCCTCGCCGACCCGACCCGCCCGGAGCAACGGCAGCACGCGCGGCTCGGGGCGGATCAGAAGGCCTCGCTCATTTTCTTTCGCCAGCCGCCAGCGCGGTCTCTCTGTTTCAGGGGCAATGTCGAACGTCAGCGGCGCCGGCAGGAAGAGCAGCTTCAGCAGCGCATACTGCCGCGGCAACGGCGGCGCGTCTGGCCAGCGCGGCCGCGGCAGTTCCGCGGGCAACGGTGCCCGATGGTCAATCAGCAGCAGCGAGCGGAAAAGCTGGTCGATGCGTTCATCGTCCACCTCGCCGGCAAGGAACAAAGCGATTGCCTCCAGCGGCAGCGATCGTTTGAAGTCCAAGGGCAGCGTTTCGCAACCACTTCGCAGGCCGTCCATGATCCGCCGCTCGAGCACAGCGATCATGTTCCCGGTCAGCAACGCGGTGCGCCAGACCACTTCCGGCCCCGCCGCTTCCGACCAGTTCCACCAGCTTCCCTTCGGCTCGACCGGCTCGACATTGGTCCGGATCGGGGGCAGTTTTCCTTCGCGGTCGTGGATTCCGGCCAATGCCAAGGCGATTTCGTATTCCAGGCTGCCGTCGTGCGTGGCTGTGATCCAAGTTGGCGAGAGGGCCGCCAGCGGAGGGCAAAGGACCTTGTTGCCGCGTTTGCCGGCCGTGACGGCCAGCTCCTGTTGCGCCCTGCCGAGAGCAAGCAGAATGTTCTGAATATCCTCTCGGCGCCCGTAGCGGCAGTAATCGAAGATGGCGGACTCGATTTGGTCCAATGCGATACGGAATCGAGCCGAGGCGTCCGGGCCCGCGATGCGGCGGAAAGCGTCGAGCCAGCGGTCGATCTCTTGGATCAACCCTACGGCGGCACGCGGATGGTTGGGCACGGGGAACCGTTCCATGGCGACGGCTAGGAAGGCCTTGCCGCTGCGTTTCAGGAACCCAAAACGCGCGAATTGGCGAATTCCGCGGTCCACCCCCAGCGAGGCCACCGCACGGGCAAAGTCGATGGCATCGTGAGCGGGCCGGCCGGCTAGTTCCGCCCGCCCCTCGGCAAAGAGCAGTTCCAATTCGCGTTTTGTGACGAAGCTGTTCCAAAGCGGGAGCCACAACTCACCTCTCGCTTCGCTCGATTCCGCATCCGTGCCCGAGGCCGCTCCGACCGGCCGAGCTCGCACAGTGAAGGGAAACGCTGCCTTGTCCGTCGACAGGATGCCGGCGCGTCGAACCAACGCTCCTGCCAGGAGCAGCGTTCCTTCCAACATGAGCACGAAGTCCCACGGATTATCGCTGGAGTCACCCTCCATGCCCTGCGTCGCGTTGGGGCCACCGGCTCGGCCAGGAGCAAATTGTCCAACGGCAGCCTTTCCAAGCCCCTGGACCGGAATGGCGAAGAGGGAATTCATCAGCAATGGCTTGCTGCTGCAGCTGGCGGCTTCATCGACGAGCTGCAACTGATCCACAAGCCGCTGCATGAAGTTCTGAGTGAAATCCAGTCGACCGTCGTTGCCGCCTGTCCCCAATACCGGGGCAAAGGCCTGTCCTTCGGTTTGAAGAATGATGGCCGTGTCCATCCATTGAATGAACTCATCCGGCATCTCACGTCGATACCGGCGCAGCAGCCGCTGCTTCTGTTCCGCGTTCGGCTTGTCGGTCAGACCTTCGTCAGCTAGTATCTCTTGCACACGACGGATGACGTCCCTGTAACGCTCGAATCGGGGCGTCTTGCTCTGAGCGATCGCCTCGACCGCCTTGCGGTTGTCTTTACCGAAGAACCCCGAGCCGCCTGCCCAGGGAGCGACGATCGGCGTTGGGCGATACTCGCAAAGGAAAAACTCGACCAAGCCATCCTTGTCAAACTTGGATCGCAGGACGAACCGGTCGGCACGCCAGCAGGCGGTGGCGTCCGGATCGACTTGTTCGGCCACCAGACGCAAAACGCCCAG
>CAYSAG010000437.1:0-3672 GCA_964428935.1 uncultured Planctomycetaceae bacterium
GAAGCCGGCGTGACGCCGCTCCGCGCCGCGTCGTGCCGGTACGTGGGCCATTGGTCGGCCGACACGTCTTGTGCCGGGACTTTGCCGTAGGCCGGACCACGCAGCAGCCGGCCGCTCTTGCTGGAGCGGTCCGATTCGGCGCTGTCCCACGCTGTTCCGGGACGGCCGTCCGCCTCCAAAGCGTAGAAGCCGGTCAGCTTCGCCGCGACGTAGCAACCGCACGCGTGAGGCGGTGCGTAGAACAAGCCGTTGGCCGGCATGACCCCGTACTTGCACACGCCTCGAACCCAACTGTTCCACAGGACCTCGCCCGTCTGCAGGTCAATGAACTCCGTTCCCCGCCGGCCGCCCAAAATGTAGCGGTCCGTGGCCTTGTTGAAGTAGCAGCGGTGGTGGTGTCCGGGGTTCTCCGGCTCAATGTGCATGAGCACGGCGCCGGTCTGCAGGTCGCGCTTCGTCACGTAGTACGGACACCAGGCCGGGCTGCGTTTTTTCGGACACGGCTTGAAGCCTCCCACCCAAACCGCTCCGGCCGCCACGAACACGTCGTGAATGCTGACCAGCAACGGCTTCTGGCTCCACAACGTCCGCCCGTCCTCGGCGGAAATGGCGACAATGGAGTCGCCGCCGGCGCAGAGCACGCGGTCCTGGTAGGCCAGGCGGAACTGCGGAGCCGACCGGGTCCACAAAGTCTGGCCGGTTCGCAGGTCGACGCACACCAATTCGTCGCCCGTTTGGTAGAAGACCCGGTCGCCCAGCGCGGCCAGGGTCAGAGGCCGGACTTTGCCCTTGACCGCAATTTGCCACAGGACGCGTCCGGTGTCGGCGTCGAGGGCCACGACCCGCTCGGGCGCCGACGACTCGACCCGCCGAAAACTGGTCAGGACGGGTGCGGCTGTGTCGCGCGTGAACAGCGGCGAGTCGTCTTGTTGCTCCAGCTGGGCCAGCCGCTGCCGTTCCTTCAGCCGCGAGGGTGTGACCTCGCGGACCACCGTCAGCAACACGCCCTTGTGGAACACAATTTCGTCGGCGCCGTCGGTCCCTTCGTACTCTTTGAGCGTTTTGCCGGTGACGGCGTCGAGCTGGCTAATGGGAGCGTAGTAGCCCAGTGTCACGAACAGTCGGTCGCCGTCGGCGACCAACCGTCGCTGAATTTGTCGCGGCGTCATGCCCCAGTTGACAATGTGCGGGTACCACTGCCCAATCTTTCGTTCCCACAGCAGCAGTCCATTGAAGGCGTCGCGAGCGACCAGGCGCCACTGGGCGGGCCAGCGAATGGAAATGGTCGGCGCTTCGTCGGCCAGGTAGAAAATGCGTCCGCCCGAAGAGACCAAAGCCATGATTGTCGGCAGGTGCTCGTGGCTGCGAGCGTGTCGGGGCTCGGCCACCCAATGGAAGCGACGCGGTGGGCCGACACGCAGGTCGTGAGCCACGGCGTTGCCGCTGGCGTCGTGACGGTAGTGAGTCCACTGGTCGACGTCCTTCGGCCACGGCTTCGTCACGACCTTCCATTCGTCGCCTTGTCTCTGGCAAAGCTTTCCACCGGGGACCAGCACCCGCAACGCCTCTTGCCGCGAAACACGAGCTTCCGGCTCGAGCACCAACAAATTCACCACGTTGTCGACGTACGGCAGGTGCTGGCCGTCGAACCGGTCGACGCTGACCGGGCCGTAAAGGCCCAACTTCTGGACGTAGCGACGGGCCGCTTCGACGTCTGCCGGGTCGGAGTCCAGCCCTTGCACCAGGAAGGCCGGACCGACACGAAAGGCAGCCGTCAGACGACCCTCACCACACTCGACGTGAACCACTAGGCCGCCTTGCACGCCCGTTTGCTGGAGCAACTGCTTGGCCACCGAGACGGCCGACGAGTCGCCAGCGGCGCCGCCGCCGTCGGTTGACCCAGCCTCTGCTGCACCGCAAAGCACCGCCCCGCCGACCAACAGGACGACACCAGTCCAAACCAATCCGACCGCAAGTTTTGGCAAGTCTCGTTTCATTGTTGACGCTCCTGCTCCACGCTGCCCCCGTTTGATTGGCTGCGGGTTTCCGCAGTTGTCCAACCCTCATTGAACGCCGCTCCCATTCTGCCACGCCCGGTTCGCCTCTGCCAGCCACCGGGCGAAAGCCGCGCGGACAGTCCGTGCTGGTTGCGGGACCGGACCGGCGCGGGCGTCGAGCGACTACTTGCGGGCGGCCTTGCGCCGCTTCTTGCCGCGTCGTTTTTTCTCCGGCGGCCACTTGGCGTTGGGGTCGTACCGGGGGTTGGGCGTGGTCGGAATGGGAGCGTGCACTTTCTCCCGCCACTGGACCAGCCGCTCGTGCAGCTCTTTCAGCTTCTCCGGCATTTGCGACGCCAGGTTGTTCGTTTCGCCAATGTCGGTCCGCGTGTTGTACAGCTCCAGTCGCCCGTCTTCGAAAAACTCAATCAGCTTCCAGTCGCCCACGCGAATGGCACCGGCCGGCGTGGTGCGGAAGGGGCTGTTGCCGGAGCCTTGCAGGTAGCACGGGAAGTGCCAGTAAATGGCCCGCTCGGGGAAGCCGCCCTTGCCGGTCAGCAGGGGGACCAGGCTGAGGCCGTCCAGCGTGTAGTCCTTCGGCCTCGGCGTGCCGGTGATTTCCAGCAGCGTTGGGTAGAAGTCGACGCCAATGACGGGAACGTCGCAGCGGCTTCCCGGCTTGACGACGCCGGGCCACTTGACCAACAGCGGCACGCGAATGCCGCCTTCGTACAACATGCCTTTGGCTCCCCGCAGCGGGGCGTTGCTGGTCGAGCCGCCTGCTCCGCCGTTGTCCGACGTGAAGAACACCACGGTCCGGTCGGTCAGACCCAGCTCGTCCAGTTTCTTCAGCACGGCGCCGACGCTGTCGTCGACGCTTTCAATCATGGCCGCGTAGACGGGGTTCTTGTGGTGCCGGCCCGGAGCTTTGGCTTTGTACTTTGCCACGAGCTCCTTTTTGCCTTGCAGCGGCACGTGCACCGCGTAGTGAGCCAGGTACAGGAAGAAAGGCCGGTCGCGGTTTTGCTCAATGAACTTGCACGCTTCGACCGTCAGTCGGTCCGTCAGGTACTCGCCCGGTTGGTCGTTGACCAGGTTCGGGTAGTGGTACGGGCTGTGGTACCCACCGCCGCTCGGGCTCCCCCATTTGCAGCCGGCAATGTTGACGTCGAAGCCTTGCGTTCTGGGGTCGTCGCCCAAGTGCCACTTTCCCATGGCCGCCGTGACGTAACCGTTGGTCTTCAGAGCCTCGGCCACCGTGACGAACCGCGGGTCCAACACGGTCTTGTTCGCAATGGGCTCCAGCTTTCGGTACGCGTGTCGGTCTCGGGCCGGGTCGCCGACGGTGAAAATGCCGTGGCGCGGCGTGTACTGACCGGACAGGAGCGACGCGCGGCTCGGGGCACAATTCGGCCCGTTCGAGTAGGCGTGCGTGAAGAGCATTCCCTGGCTGGCCAGCCGGTCGATGTTCGGCGTTTCGTAGAAGTCACTGCCCATGCACCCCAGGTCGGTCCAGCCCAGGTCGTCAATGAGGAAAAAGACAATGTTGAGCTTGGAAGGATTGGTCGCCCGGTCGGCGGCTCGACTTGTGCGGCTCGCAGCCAACGTCGTCGAGACGACAACCGTCAGCAGCACACAGAGCGTTCGTTTCATTTGTCGGTTACCTCCAGCGTGT
>CAYSAG010000438.1:0-3647 GCA_964428935.1 uncultured Planctomycetaceae bacterium
GGCACGAACCAGAAACCAAGAACGAGGCACCAAGAACCAAGCACCAAGAACCAAGCACCAAGAACCAAGCACCAAGAACCAAGAACGAGGAACCAACGGCCATGAGACGACGAAGCATTTTCTTTACCGGTTTAGTGACAAGCTGTCTCTGGGCCAGCTCGTTCGTCTGGGCGAAAGCCGCCCCGCCGCTCACGGCCGACGCCATTTACCAGGCGACCGGCGTCCAAGGCGGGCTGGTGGTGCACGTCGGCTGCGGTGACGGACGGCTGACGGTGTCGCTCCGTCGGAACGAACGCTACGTGGTGCAAGGGCTCGACACCGACCCGGATCGCCTCGAGCAAGCTCGGCGAACCGTCGACGCCGCCGGCCTGACCGGCCCGGTCTCGGTCCGTCTGTTCGACGGGCAGCACCTGCCGTACGTGGACAGTCTGGTCAACTTGTTGGTCGTCAGCGAGCGGTTCCGGGTGACGCAAGACGAGCTGCTGCGCGTGCTGGCTCCGGGCGGAGTCGCCTACGTCCGTCAAGCCGACGGCTGGAAGAAGTGGGTCAAGCCCTGGCCGGAGGACATGGACCAGTGGACTCACTTCCTGCACGACGCGGGCGGCAACGAGGTGTCGGAGGACCGGCAGGTCGGCCCGCCCAAAGGCCTGCGTTGGACGGCCGGACCGCGACACTGCCGCAGCCACGAGTGGCCGACCAGCGTGCAAGCGGTCGTCACGGCGGGCGGTCGGCTCTTCAGCATTCTGGACGAAGCGCCCGCGGGCGTTTACCGCCACCTGCCGCAGAAATGTCGGCTGGTCGCTCGCGACGCTTTCAGCGGTGTCTTGCTGTGGAAGGTGCCGTTGCGAAACTGGCAGCCGGACTTTGGCACCGGGACCGGCGGCCGCTGGCAAATGCACCACACCATTCCACGCCGTTTGGTGGCCGACGAGCAGCACGTGTACGTCACGCTTCAATTTGCCGACTCGCCGGTGTCCGTGCTGGACGCCGCAACCGGCCGCGTGCTGGTGGAGGCTTTGCCGGGAACACGCGGCGCGGACGAGCTCCTCCTTTCCGACGGCGTGCTGGTGGTCAAGTGCACGAAGGGGCGGTCGGTCGGCGCAACCGAACGGCTCGGGCGCGACTCGTTTCACGAGCCGGACCGGTTGGTCGCCGTCGACGTCCGCACGGGCCGGCTGCTTTGGCAAAAGGACAGACTTCGCGTGGTGCCCTACGCGCTGGCGGCCGACGCCGGCCGAGTGGTCTACCACGACCTGGACGCGTTGGTGTGCGTGGACCTGCGCACGGGAAAGGAACACTGGCGGACGGCCTGTCCGCTGAAATGGACCTTTGGCGGCGGCGTGTCGCTGGTGGTCCACGACGGCGTCGTGCTGTTTCACGCTCGAGGCCAGCTCGAGCGGCCCAGCGGTTCGGCTGAGAAGTCCAGCGCCCCGGCCAGCTCGGCGGCCGTCGCTTCGAAACCGGACACGAAGGCTGCGGCCGCTGCGCAGGCAAAGCCCTCGGCCAAGTCGAAGTCGACGCGGGCAAAAGCACCGAGCCGGCGAAGAAGGGGCGGCGCCGGCGGGCGGACCATGCTGGCCTTCTCACTGAAGGATGGTCGGCTGCTGTGGCAACGGCCGGGTCATGAGAGTTTGGCGGGAGCGTCCACGTTGCCGGCCGACGTCTTCGTCATTGACGGCGTCGTGTGGTACGGCCGCTCGACCGAAGGCTACGACCTGCACACGGGCGAGCTGCGAAAGACCGTCGAGGTGTGGAACCTCATCTCGCCCGGTCACCACTACCGGTGCTACCGCGGCAAAGCGACGTGCCGCTACTTGATTTGGCCGAAGCGCGGAGCGGAGTTCATTGACGTGGAGGACGAGAACCACATGCGACACGACTGGCTGCGGGCTCCGTGCTTCACCAGCTTCGTGCCGGCCAACGGTTTGTTCTACGTGCCGCCCAGCCAGTGTTTCTGCTACCCGGGCGTGCTGGTTTCCGGCTACTTGGCCTTGTCGGCTCGACCCGCCGCCAGTTTGGAGCAGGCCGCGGGTCAGTTGGAAGTGAAACCGGTGGCTGGGTCGAACCAACCGTCGCCGCAGCCGGCCGGTCCGGACGACTGGCCGTCGTACCGTCACGACATTCAGCGCAGCGGGGCCGCGTCGACTCGGTTGGCGGCGAAGCTGCGGCCGAGCTGGCAGGTGCAGCTGGCGACGCAGGCTCCACAGGCTGTCGTGGTCGGCCAGCGACTGTGGGTCGTGGAAAAGGACGCTCACCGCATTCAGTGCCTCGACGCCCGCTCGGGCCAGCCTTTGTGGAGCTTCACCGCCGGGGGAAGAATCGACTCGCCGCCCACCTACTGGCAGGGACGACTGCTGTTCGGTTGCCGCGACGGGCGGGTCTACTGCCTCAGCGCGGCCGACGGGCGGCTGCTGTGGCGGTTCCGAGCGGCTCCGGACCCGCGACAGGTCGTCTCGTTCGAGCAGTTAGAGTCGGTCTGGCCGGTCAGTGGCAGCGTGTTGGTGCTGGACGGCGTCGTGTACTTCGCGGCCGGTCGGTCTTCGTTCTTGGACGGCGGCATTCTGGTCTACGGTTTGGACGCCAAGACCGGACGGGTGGTGGCCAAGAACACGTTGGTCGGGCCGTGGCCGGACATCAAGAAAGACCAGGGAACTCCGTTTGCCATGGAAGGAGCTTTGCCGGACCTGCTCGTCAGCGACGGCCAGAACCTGTTCATGGGGCGGGTGAAGTTCGACCTGAAACTGAACCGAGTGCCGCTGCAGCCGGCCAGCTCGTTGGGTGAGCTCGACATGGGGTCGGTCCACCTGGTCGCCACGGGCGGCTTCCTGGACGACACCGGGTTTGACCGAATCTATTGGATGTACAGCCGCTGGTGGCCCGGGTTCTACCTGGCTCAGCACGCTCCGAAGAGCGGCCAGCTGGTGGTGTTCGACCGGTCGACCACCTACGCGGTGAAGTACTTTTACCGACGGGTGATTTGGAGCCCGGCGTTTTTCCCGGGGGAGAAAGGGTACCTGCTGTACGCTGACGACAACGCCAACGAGCCCACCCTGCTGGCTCGCCGCGACAAGAGCGAAGGGCTGAAGTGGCTGCCGGACGAAGCCTACTCGGACCAGCACCGCCGCGGCGGACGGGACGTGGAGAAAGGTACGGGCTGGGTGCGGCTGAAGCCGCCGAAGTGGCAAAAGCTGATTCCGACGCGGGTGCGAGCGTTGCTGCTGGCGGGCGACCTGCTGTTCGCCGCCGGCGTGCCGGACCGCGTCCCGCCCGACGACCCGCTGGCCGCGTTCGAAGGACGCCTGGGCGGGGTGCTGCAGGTCTTCTCAACCCAAGACGGCCGCTTGCTGGCGTCGTACCAGTTGGAGTCGGCTCCCGCGTTCGACGGCCTCAGCGCCGCCCACGGCCGCCTCTACCTGACCACGCTCGACGCCAAGCTGCTGTGCTTCGAACCGGCGCCGTAATGGGCCGGCCGGCGACGTCACGCCCAATCGTCGGGGCCTCCCTCGTGGGTGCCCTCGGTGAATGCCACGGCATTTGGGCAGGCACGAGGCCCGCGCGTACGATTTCGACGCCGCGTCCCGCGTCCCGAACCAGGGGCGAGGGGCGAGGAACAAGCAAGCAACCGGCAGGCACAAAGAACGAGGAAC
>CAYSAG010000439.1:0-3550 GCA_964428935.1 uncultured Planctomycetaceae bacterium
GGTAGAGTGGGGTGTAGAGTGATATTGTATTGCCGAAGTGGCGTCTGGTAATAGCTTGTGCTCGTTGTGCCATCGGGGTGTAGGGCTGCGTGAGGCTGAAGGCGGTGTCGAACAGGCGGAACTTGCCCGTCTGGCGGCCGAACTCGACAAACTGCGACCACCCGTTCGGCAGACTTTGCAAAATGACCCAGCCCGCCAGAGCAGCTCCCAGAATGTAAACGACGAACTGCACGCAGTCGTTGAGCACGACCGAACGCATGCCTCCCAGGAACGTGTACGCGACCGTCGTCGCACCAATGAGCAGAATGGCCGTCACCAGGTCGATTGGAAGCAGACGCTCCAGGACCAGTGCCGTCAGGAACAGACGCAGTCCGTCGGCCAGCGTGCGGCTGACCAGGAACATGGCCGAGGCGGTTTGTTTGGTCGCCCCGCCGAAGCGTCGGTCCAGCACCTCGTAGGCCGTAAACAGCTCGCCGCGAAAGTACTGCGGCAGCAGCACCACGACGACCAGCAGTCGCCCCAGAATCAGTCCCAAAGCCAACTGCAGGAAAACGAGGCTGCCTCCCTGGGAGGCGTAAGCCAGCCCGGGAACGCTGAGGAAGGTGACCGTGCTGGTCTCGGTGGCGACAATCGAAAGCAAGACGGCCCAGGTCGCCATTTGCCGACCGCCCAGCAGGTAGTCGGACAAGTCGCGCGGTCGTCGCCCAGCCCACAGACCAAAGGCCACTACAGCCAACAGGTACAGACCAAGGACCGTTGTGTCGACGGGATTCAGCATGGCACAACCACCTTTGTCAAAGGGAGGACGAACTGGTAATTTGAGGATTGTCACGGGGGTGCAAACGGAACGCAAACATGTTGGAGCGACTGACGACAGAGGCTCGGAACCCGGCGTCGGAGCGCATTGACGAGCTGTCGCCGCTGGAAATTGTCCGGCTGATGAACGCCGAAGACGCGAAGGTGCCCGACGCGGTGGGACGCGAGGCCGAGAAAATCGCTCGGGCCATTGAAGTCGTCGCCGACCGGCTTCGCCGGGGCGGGCGGTTGGTCTACCTGGGAGCGGGCACGTCCGGACGCCTGGGGGTGATTGACGCAGCCGAATGTCCGCCGACGTTCTCGACGCCGCCGTGGCAGGTCATCGGCGTCATTGCGGGCGGACCGCCGGCCATGATTCGGGCCGTCGAGGGGATTGAAGACCGCGAGGAACAGGCGGTGGAGGACTTGAAGACCGTCCGGCTGTCGGCGGCCGACGTCCTGTTCGGCATCGCCACCAGCGGGCGGACTCCGTACGTGCTGGCCGGAATGAGCTACGCTCGCCAGATCGGAGCCTACACCATTGGCCTGACGTGCAACCGCGACGCGGCTTTGGCCGAGCGGGCGGACTTAATCATTGCTCCCATTGTCGGTCCGGAGGTCATTAGCGGCTCCACACGCCTGAAGGCCGGAACCGCAACCAAAATGGTTCTGAACATGGTCACGACGGGAGCCATGGTCTTGCTGGGCAAGACCTACGGCAACCTCATGGTCGACCTGCGGGCCACGAACACCAAGTTGATTGACCGAGCTCGGCGAATTGTCGTGCAACTGACGGGGCTGACGTCGGAGGAGGCTGTTCGGTTGCTGGAGCGGTGCGACGGGGAAGTCAAGACGGCCGTTGTCGTGCACCGGTGCCGGTGCTCGCCCGAGGAAGCTCGACGCCGGTTGCAACGGGCCGACGGCCACCTGCGCCGGGCGCTCGGCGAGCAAACGGCAAAGTAAGCGGCTGGCGGGGCGGAACCGATGGAACGCGAGCGTTTGGTGCTGGGCATTGACGGGGGTGGGACGAGGACCACGGCGTGCTTGGCCGTCGTCGAGCCGGGCGGGACGCTGCGAATTGTGGGGCGAGGGACGTCGGGCGGCTCCAACCCTTTCAGCGTGGGGATCCTGCGGGCTCGACGCAACTTGTTCGAGGCAATTGAGCTGGCTTGCCGAGAGGCGGGTCAGCCCACCGACCGGTTCGCGGTGGCGGTTTTCGCTTTGGCGGGCGTCGGAGACGCGGTTGCGAGACAGCGAGTCAGCAGTTGGGTGGCTCGCCGTCGACTGGCTCAGCGAGTTCGGGTGGTGACGGACGTCGAGGCCGTGTTGGCTGCCGCCAGTGACGCCTCCGTGGGCGTGGCCGTCATTTCCGGGACGGGGTCGCTGGCGTTCGGTCGTTCAGCCGACGGCCGAACGGCACGAGCGGGCGGCTGGGGTTGGCTGCTGGGAGACGAAGGCAGTGGGTACGCCATTGGTGTGGCGGCACTGCGAGCGGCGGTCAGAGCAGCCGACGGACGTGGTCGACGGACGGCCCTGCTGCCGCTGCTGTTGGAAGAGTTGAGCGCGGCGGAACCGCGAGAGTTGGTGACGCGCTTGCCGCTGGAGCCGGAGACGCGGGTGCGCGTCGCCGAGCTGGCTCCGCTGGTGTTGCAAGCCGCCGCTTCCGGCGACCGCGAGGCCGAACGAATTCTGCGGAAGGCCGCTCGGGAACTGGCTCAGTGCGTGGCGGCCGTGGTCCGCTCGCTGAAGTGGTCGGACGGCACGTTCCCGCTGGCCCTGGCCGGCTCGCTGCTTTCGAAAGACGAGCACTTTCGCCGGCTGTTGCTCGAAGAGCTGCGAAAGAAACAGCCGAGTCCGCGGCCGGTGGTCGTCGTGCGGGAGCCGGCGGAGGGGGCGGTTCGGCTGGCTTGGCGGGAATTGACGCGAGCCGAATGAGTGAACCGCGGGAGTCCGAGAGTGCCGTCGACGGGTCGGCTGTGCAGCAAGGCGGTGCGAGGTCGAAGGAACCGCCTTGGCCGCGGCGCGTCGGAAAGCTCATGCCTCGAGGGTGAGAGCGGACGCCAGTTGCAAGGCGACGGAGACGCCCCGTCGGCAGCGCGCAAGAAAAAACGCTCGCTAAAGACAAACGCGTCGCTGAAAAAGAACCGAGACGACGGTCAGGCGAGCGGAGTGGAAAACGGGAGTGGGAGGCGACTAGAGCTGAGCGAGACGGCGTAGAGCGTTTTGCATGCGAGCTCGACGTTCCGCACGCCGCCGTTCCCGCCGTCGGGCGTCACTGGGCTTCTCGTAAAACTCGCGACGCCGCATTTCCTTCTTGATGCCCGCGTGCTCGACGAGCTTGCGGAACCGTTTCACCGCGTCCTGAATGTTCTCACCTTCACGCAGCTTCAGCTTGACTCCCACTCACAACCTCCTTCTGTCTCGCGACTTCGGGCAAACCGCACCTTCGACCGCCTGGTTCGCGTGGGTCGGACAGCGGTCCGACCCACGCAGCCACACGTTCACCCTGCCACCTGCCGCGGCAAAGGGCGACTGAGACGGCTCACTTTAGCCAGATCGGCCTCAAAATGCAAACATTTTGAGCCGTTCGTGGTGTCGAAATTTTGTGAGTAGAATTACTTGCCAAGGGCGTTTCGATCCGATAATTTTACTAGCGCTGCGGTGTCGGGTGCGGCAACGTCGTCGGCGTTGCGGCACTGGAAACGGAAAGGGCCCAAGTGGCGGAATTGGCAGACGCGCTAGGTTCAGGACCTAG
>CAYSAG010000440.1:0-3546 GCA_964428935.1 uncultured Planctomycetaceae bacterium
GAATATGTCCGGACGGTGCGGGGCAGCTGCGGAAGCTGCCGTGCAAAAGGCTTGGCCGGGTTGCTTCTGAGGCGCGACAGGAGCGAACCGGCAGAGGCTTGCATCGGGGATTCTAGCTGGAAAGGTTTCGCCATGAGCAACGCCAAGCTGATTCTGGAGGGAAAGGAGTACGAACTGCCGGTCGTGGTCGGGACCGAGGGTGAGGTCGGCATCGACATCACCAAGCTACGGGCGACCACCGGAGCCATCACGGTCGACTCCGGCTTCGCCAACACCGGCTCGTGCAAGTCGTCAATTACGTACATCAATGGCGAGGAGGGGATTCTTCGCTACCGCGGGTACCCCATCGAACAGGTTGCTGAAAACGCATCATTCCCCGAGGTCGCGTGGCTGGTCATTTATGGTGAGCTGCCTACCAAGGAGCAGCTAGAAAAATTTGAGCACGACCTGAAGCACCACAGCATGATTCACGAGGGAATGAAGCGGTTCTTCGACGGCTACCCGCCCGAAGCCCACCCCATGGCCGTCCTGTCGGCCATGATTGGTTCGATGGCCACCTACTACCCCGACTCGGCCAACAACCACGACGACCTCGACTTGAACATCATTCGGCTCCTGGCTAAAGCTCCGACCATTGCTGCGTACACCTACAAGAAGAGCATTGGCCAGCCTTTCATGTACCCGCGCAACGACCTCAACTACTGTGAGAACTTCCTGTACATGATGTTTGCGGTGCCGTGTGAGCCGTACGAGGTGTCGCCCGTCTTTGCCGAGGCCTTGAACCTGCTGCTCATTTTGCACGCCGACCACGAGCAGAACTGCAGCACGTCGACCGTCCGAATGGTCGGCAGCAGCCTGGCCAACATTTTCGCGGCCATTTCCGCTGGCGTCAGTGCTTTGTGGGGACCGCTGCACGGCGGAGCGAACCAGCAGGTGCTGGCCATGTTGCAGCGAATTCATGAAGACGGCGGCAACTACAAGAAGTACGTCGACATGGCCAAGGACAAGAGCTCCGGTTTCCGTCTGATGGGCTTTGGCCACCGGGTCTACAAGAACTACGACCCGCGAGCGCGAATCTTGCGGAACGCGGCCGAGAAAGTGTTGGCCGAAGTGGGGCTGAACGACCCGCTGCTGGAAATCGCCAAGAAACTGGAGGAGGTTGCGCTGAGCGACGAGTACTTCATCGAGCGGAAGCTCTACCCGAACGTGGACTTCTACAGCGGCATCCTGTACCGGGCCATGGGCATTCCGACGAACATGTTCACGGTCATGTTTGCCCTGGGCCGGCTGCCCGGCTGGATTGCTCAGTTCAAGGAAATGCGTGAGGACCCGAACTTCCGCATTTACCGACCCAGGCAGATTTACGTCGGGCCGGCCAAACGAGACTGGGTGCCGATCGACCAGCGCTAGGGCGCCTTCCCAACGGCTGGGGCGGCCAGCGGCCGGCCGGGCTCTGGGGCACTTCTGGAGCAGACGCTGTGTGCGGTGCAGACTCGCTGGGCGGCGAGGGGCGACGCGGCGGCCGTCGGCAAGCGAACGGGCCGTGTGAGCCTGAGCAAGCTCCTTCGGCAGCGGCCGCCGCTCGCCAGCACCAGTTCCTGCAAGTGGTTACGCCGGAGGCTGCGGCGAAGCGCCTGCACGAACGGTTGCAGCCGCAGCCGCCGGGCGTGGAGTTGGTCGCCCTGCCCGACGCCTTGCACCGTGTTCTGGCCGAGGACGTCGTTTCGCCCGTGGACGTGCCGGGCTTCGACCGCTCGAACGTCGACGGCTTCGCGGTCCAAGCGGCCGACACCTTCGGCGCGACGGAAGAAACGCCTCGCACGCTGGCGCTGAACGACGAGGTGGTCTGTCCCGGCCGAGCGCCTCGACAGCCGGTCCAGCCCGGTACAGCGACGACCATTGCCACGGGAGCTCCCTTGCCGCGCGGCGCGGACGCCGTGGTCATGGTCGAAGACACGGAAGTCGAAGAGCCGAACGGCGGCCGTTCCCAAGCCGAAGACCCGCCAGCTCCGCCCGTCGTCAAAATTTTCCGGCCCGTCGCTCCCGGCCAGAACGTCACCTTTGCCGGCACGGACATTGGCCGGGGTGAGACGGTGTTGCGCCGAGGCCAGTTGCTCACGTCGCGCGAAATTGGCGTGCTGGCCGCCGTCGGGCTGGACCGAGTGCGCGTGTTTCGCCGACCTCGGGTGGCCATTCTTTCGACGGGCGACGAACTGGTCCCGCCTGGAGACCCCTTCCGACCGGCCAGCGTCTACGACAGCAACGCCCCCACTCTGGTTGCCGCCGTGCGCGAGCTGGGCTGCCAGCCCGTCCCACTGGGAATTGCTCGCGACGACGCGGCCGACCTGGAACGGTTGATTCGACGCGGCCTGGAATGTGACGCCGTGTTGCTCTCCGGCGGAACGTCCAAGGGTGCCGGCGACCTGGCCTACCAAGTCGTCCGGAACTTGCCCGGCGCCGAAGTGGTCGCTCACGGCGTGGCCCTGAAGCCGGGCAAGCCAGTGTGTCTGGCGACGGTCGGCCGGAAACTGGTCGTCGTTTTACCCGGCTTCCCGACCTCGGCCATTTTCACGTTTCACGAGTTCGTCGCGCCCGTTCTGCGCCGGCTGGCGGGTTTGGGGGCGGCGAGGCGCGAGCGGGTCTGGGCGACTCTGCCCACGCGAGTCAACTCGCAGCGGGGGCGCAAAGAGTTTGTGCTGGTGAGTTTGCTGTCGGGTCCGCAGGGACTGGCGGCCTACCCCGTCGGCAAAGGGTCCGGCTCGGTCACCACGTTCGCCTTCGCCGACGGGTTTTTTGCCGTGGACCAGCACGAGGAACTGGTCGAGGCGGGCAGCCGAGTCGAGGTGCAACTGCTGGACCGACGGCTGGAGCCGGCCGACTTGGTCGTCGTGGGCAGCCACTGTGTCGGGCTGGACGTGCTGGTGTCGGTCGTTCGCGACGCGGGTTTTTCGGCCAAGACGCTGTTTGTCGGCAGCACGGCCGGACTGCGAGCGGCTCAGCGGGGCGAGTGCGACGTGGCCGGCATTCACCTGCTCGACCCGGAAACGGGCACGTACAACGAACCGTTCGTCACGCCCGAAGTCCGGCTGGTTCGCGGCTACCGGCGAATGCAGGGACTCGTTTTCCGGAAAGGGGACCAGCGGTTCGAGGGACGGTCGGTGCACGAGGCCTTGCAACGGGCGCTGTCGGACCCGCAGTGCCTCATGGTCAACCGCAACCCCGGCAGCGGAACGCGAATTCTGGTCGACCGGCTGCTGTCCGGAGTCCGCCCGCCGGGCTACGCCGTGCAGGCCCGCTCGCACAACGCCGTCGCGGCGGCAGTAGCTCAGGGACGGGCCGACTGGGGAGTGGCCATTGACGTGGTGGCTCGCGCGGCCGGACTGGGCTTCTTGCCCGTCCAAGAGGAGCGGTACGACTTCGTCGTGCCCGTTTCGCGGTGGGAGCGGCCTGCGGTGCAGGCCTTTGTGCAAGCTTTGCAAGACGCCGCCGTTCGCCAGCGGTTGACGGAGCTGGGGTTTCGGCTGTAAGAGCCGTCGGTGGGGTGCC
>CAYSAG010000441.1:0-3542 GCA_964428935.1 uncultured Planctomycetaceae bacterium
GCTGCAGACGTTTCCCATTTGGGAGCTGCTGTTCGAGAACCTGCCGCCCAACGCGGCCAACATTGCCACGCGAAAGGTGAAGTGGGACCCGGAGTACCAGCGGAAAGTCGGCGTCAAAACACGACCGGCCCAAGACCTGCCCAAAGAGTTGCAGTCACAAATTGCCAAGTTGTGCAAACGGGTCTACCGGGCGTTGCACTTGAGCGGCTACGCCCGAATCGACCTGCGACTTTCCACCGAAGGCAAACCGTACGTCTTGGAAGCCAACCCCAACCCCGACCTGTCTTACGGTGAGGACTTTGCCGAGTCGGCCGAAGCGGCCGGCGTCAGCTACGAGGACCTCATTCAGAAGATTCTCACCCTCGGCCTGAACTACCGAGCTCCGTGGCGAGGCTGAAAGCCAGCCGCTGGCAGCTCCACGACACCCCGGGCCGGCCACGTCCGGCAAACCGCTCCGCTCCGACCACGCCTCGTCGTGCCAAAGCCCGACCGCGCGGACGGTCCGCCCAGCCCAAGAAAGCCCAACCCGCAAAACCGGGAAGACTGCAGAAACCTTGCCGGTCAGGCAGACTGTCGCGGTCACAGCCGAAAAAATCGTTACCACCGTCGAATCCGGACGATTTCTTACCAGTCGCACCCACAGAAAAAGTGTGTCCGGCCCGCTGGAACACGTCGGGCTGTCCCGACCCCGCGACAACACAGAACCGTTCCGGAGTCGACGGTCATGCAAACCACGCTGCGAACTGGACTTCTGACAATTCTCGTCTGGACGGTCGGATGTGCCGGACCGGGCTGGAGAACCTGTTGGCGTCCAGCCCGCTGGGTTCACCCAAGGCCGGCGCTGGCGCAACCAGGGCTGTGCTCGCCGCCCGCGGCCGCGCGTTGGGCCTGCTCGACCGGCTGCGCGACGTGCGGCTCGCCCTACAGCCACACAAGGCCCTGCAGCGCCGGACCGTTGCAAACTCGGCCGGTTCCGCTCACGAAGGTTCCACCCACTCAGCACACGTGCCACCGGTGTCGCGCGAGCCAGTCCGCCGACGTCCGTCACTCGTTCCCCCAGAGGGTCGCCGCCGCTCCCCAGACGGTCGCTCCCGAAAAGTCCGCTCCGCCGGCCGGTCTCACCCAACAAGCGGTCGTCGCCGCCTCGTTCGAGTCCTCCGGCACAGCCGCAGCCTCGCAGCCCGCGGACTGCCCTTGCCGACAGCGAGCGGAACCCGCTGGAGCCCGGCCGTCCACGACCGCCGTCCGCACCGCTGCAACGACGCAGCCGTTGACTCCCGAACCAGAAAGCTGGTCGGCCGGAGCGAGCGGTGAGCTTCACGCGGCAGCCCCCGACGCCCGAGCTTCCCGCGCCGAGCCGTCCCGCCTTCACGCCCGGCACGTCCACCGACGCTGTTCCGGTCACCACGCTCCGCGCACGTCCGCGTTCAGGCTCAAGAGCCTGCTGGCCCGGTGGCGACTCAAACGTCGAGCGGCCCGGAAGACCACCGACGACCGCTCCGGTGCAGCTCACTCTCACCCACCCCCCCTTCACGCTCGACTGCTGGCTTGGCCGGACGACGTCCCCTCGCCGTGGGACTGGAACGCCCGGAGCCCCGTGCCGAAAGCCCTCACGCTCCGCGAACTCATTGACCGCTCTCGCACGCTGCGTCACCAGCACCGGTCGACTGAACTGGCAGCGACGCAGTCTGGACGACAGCCGGACCCCGGCCCGGTCGTGCCGGCTCAGTACACGCAGCCGGCGGGAATTCGACCGGTCTCCGTGAGTCGAGCTTCAGCGGAAGCGTTGGCTCCGGAGCCACCGCCAGCTCCCGAGGACGTCCCACTGCACTCGTCCCAACTTCGCCGTTTCGTCCAGACCGCGTCGTTTAAGGTCGTTGTGGTGGCGGCTCCGTAAACCAGGACGCCCGCTTCTCAAGCGCAGCCGGTGCTCAATCGACCGCGCTGCCTGCCAGTGCCGACTGCGGCCTCGGCCGTGCTCGCGCCCGCTGCTCCTCCTTTTGCGTGTCGACTTCTCCAAAGCCGCACAATTTCGGCGGCGACGGCCTTGCCGAACGACCGGGTGAAAGTTACAGTGCCCGCTCTTCGCAAACCGGCCCGGCCGTCCGTTCGCCAGCGACGGCCGGCGTCGAGCCTAGGGGATGGGGTCCCCCTTCAACCGCCCGAGCGACGGGCTGATGACTCCTGCCGACGCGACCCGCACAGGCCTTCGGCGGGCACGCGGGTCGGGAATGCGTGAGTTGTTGGCTCCGTCGTAACCTTCAAGCGGAAGGAAGGGGACCGTTCATGCTCAGAACGCTTGCCGTGTTGGCCCTGGCCGGGGCACTGGGAACGGTGGCTCGCTACGCTCTCTCTGTCGTAGCGGAACGCGGCTTTCACTTAACTTCGTCCGGCGCAACGGCTTTCGTCAACGTCGTGGGCTGCTTGCTGGCCGGGGCTTTGTTTGCAGTGCTGGAACGCTACGGTCCGGGCGGAGCGGCCTACCAGAAGTACCTGTTCATTGGGTTCCTGGGCGCGTTCACCACCTTTTCGGCCTACTCGCTCGAGGCCGGAAGACTGCTCGAAAGCGGCAACCTGTTGGGCGCAGCCCTCCACATTGCCGTGCACAACGGCTTGGGCATTGTCGCTGTGTTGACAGGACTGTTGCTCGGACAGACGCTGTTGTAAGAGCGTCGTGCTTTGGGGCGTGGGACACCTTCCCGTTCGCACGACGTCAGACGGCCCGCTCCCTGTGCCGGTGTCGGCTCGCGGGCGTCGGTAGGCAGCGACCGGGCCCAAGGCGAGTCGGCTGGTCCGACCGAGCGGAGCGGCGAGCGTCTTGAGGGCCCGGCAGTCACCGACGACCGGCTGCGAAAGGAACGTCCATGAGCTCGCTCAGCCAACGCCACCGACAGGTCTTGGCCGTCTGTTTGGCCGACCTCCACCGACGTCTCGGAACGCTCGAAACCGTGCTGGCGGAAGCAGAACGCGGCGAGGCGGCAAGCGAGTACGTGGACGACCTGACGCCCGAGCAGAAACGGCAGGCTCGGCAGCGGTTGGCCGAACTGCGGGGCGCGTTGTTCGAGGTCGCTCGTCGACACGACGTTCCGCTCCAGCTCCAGCGCCGGTCGCTGCGGCAGACGTTGCTCGCCGAGCTCAGCCTGCTCCGCGTGGCCGTCGACGACCTGGGGGCTCGACGACTGAAAAGCTACGGTCCGCTCAACGCCGACGCCGTCGACGAGCTGGAACGGCTGCAGTCCGAACTGCAGCGGCGGCTCGAGCGGCTGGTCGCAGAGCTTCGTCCAGACGGCCCCGAAGCGTAGCGCCGAGCGAGACGGCGCGCACCCGTCGGCGTTGGCCGCTGCGGCGTGCGGCGCGGCCGGTTCGGACGGCTCTCCGCGTCGCAGCGAGGCGCGGACTCCACCGACGGAACGGCCGAGCGGAAACAAACGACGGCAAACAACACGTGCGTCAGCGGGACGAGGCCCAACCATGCTGGAACACGCGGAACAGCTCTGTTCGTGGCCGCACCGCCGGCTGAACCAACTGACCGGCGAGTGGGT
>CAYSAG010000442.1:0-3529 GCA_964428935.1 uncultured Planctomycetaceae bacterium
TGATTGAACTAGCCGGCAACCAGTTCGAAAAAGCTCGCACCGGAACCGCTCCAGCCGCCGAGCCTCTTCCCCAGTTCTTGGAAACTCGGTTCAACGAACTTTTCGAGCGAGGCCTACGGTTGTCACCGGAACAAACCGAAGACGTTCTGGCTCACGGACTGCCGCTTCTGTTCCACGCAGTCGCTCCCGAGTGGCGCCGACAAGAGGGACAGCTCAACGACGACCCAAAACACGACGTCGACTTCTGCTTCGTGCACGCAAACAGGAAGGTCGACGTGTCGCTCTGTCTGCACCAAAACATGACCAGCTTGTCGCACCGGCTGCGGCGGTTGCTGGAACGGACGAGTCGAAGCGAGCCGACACTGTTAGTTTTGGTTCGGCACCCGCAGTTGCCAATTCCCAAGACGGCGAAAAAGTCGCGGGAACGACTGAAGGCGCTCACCGAGCGTGGTGCTCGGCTGGTTCACCCCAGCCCGGAGGTCGTTGCGGCCATTGACGCCCTGCGGCAACTGCTGTCCGACGCGAAGTCTGGAGACCTGTTTCACAACGGACAACCGGTTGGTCCTGAATCGGTCGAACAGTGGCTGCGGCAAAACCTGCCGACGTGCGTCCTGGACTTCTGCCGCTCGGTTCTGGAGCCGGAGCCGCACGCTCCCGAAGACGACGGCCTGCTCCAAGACCTGCTCAGTTTGCTTGGCCGAGAACACGTGGTTGGGCTCGACCAGGCTGCGGCAGAGCTCGACGCGCCGGCGGACCGGCTGCTCGTGCTAGCGCGAAACCGTCCGGACTTGGTCGGTGTGCTGCCGGGCCCGCCAGCCGTTTTGTTCGAGCTGGTCACGTCTGCGGCCGGCTGACGGTCCGGCCCGAACGCCCTGCCGCTGGGAACGCCGCGCCGTTGCCGTCGAAAAGGAGAAACCGATGCCTGCACGCGTCTCGGTCGAACAAGTTCGGCAGGCAATTTACCAGCACGTGGGGCCACACAACGCAGCGGAGTCGGGACAGCCGTCGTTGGCCTGGCTCGGCTCACTCTTTCACGAAACCTTCGGTCGGTTGGTGCGGGCTGAGCTGGGTGCGGGCGACGTGCTCCCGGAGGCCGGCTCGCTCGAAGAGCGGGCGAAGGCGCTGGCCGACCAAGCCTACCGCCACTTCGTCGGGCCGCGTTTGGCCAGTCAACGGGCAGCGCTGGAACACGCTACAACCGAGGTGCTCGGCTTTTGGCAAGCCGTTCGACACCTTTGTCACTGGGTGGTCGAGCTGTTGCAGGCGGTCGAAGAAACGTACCCGGCAAAAGAGGCTTCGGCCGAGCAGCTCTTGAGTCAACTCGTCGTGGCCGAAGAGTCGCTTCGGTGGGAGGTGCGGGACTCGACTTGGAGCGACTCGGTCGTCGTGTACGGAACGGCTGACGCGGTCGTTCGGACTCCGGACGGCCGTCGCTGGTGTGTCGTCGAGCTGAAACTGGGCCGGACGAACCCCGAGGCCGACCTGGCGCAAGCGTGCCTCTACCACTTCATGCTCGAAGCGGCCTCAGCCGCTCCGCCGGCGGACTCGCAGCGACCGGTGTCCGTTGAAGCCGACCGTCCTGGGCAGCGTCTCGAAAACGCCCGGCACTTCGACCTCGACGTGCCGCACGCCGCTGGGTCGCGTGCCGAAGGAGCCGCTGGACCGTCGGCTGGGCGAGCCGCTGGACCGCCGCCCAGGACAGTCGTTCGTCCCTCACCGACGGTCGCCGCGCAGCCCTCGGCCGCTTCGCCTGAAGACGCGTTGGCCGTGGTGAGTTTCCGGCCGGAACGGCACGAACGTCTTTTCTGGGCTCACGAGCTCTCGCAGGTCCGGACTCGGCTGGTCGAACTGATTGGTCAGGTGGCGGGGGTCGCGCCGCGTGAGGCCGCAGGGGGAGCGTCCGGGCCGACCGTCCCGCCGCGTTCTGTCTCAGCGACCGCGGCCAGTGACCGCGCGGAGAACGGCCGTTCTGGGCTCAACCGCAACGACTCGGTCTCGGACACTCGCCCGTCCGAGCAGCACCGAGAACTGGGACGCCGGTTGGTGGCGGCTTTGCGAGAGCACGGGCTGGCGGTCGAGCTGGACGGCGAACCCGTGGCGGGTCCGACGTTCATTCGCTTTCGCCTTTCCCCCGGTCGAGGCGTTACGGTCCGGAAACTCCTGCAGCACGAATGCGACATTCAACTGCGACTGGAACTGGACCAACCGCCGTTCATGTCGGTGTCGGAGGGCAGCGTCGTGGTCGACGTTCCTCGGCCGGACCGTCGAACCCTGACTTTTGGGCAGGTGCGAGAGCAACTCCCTCAGCCAGACCCCTTGCTCGGCTGTCCCAGGGTGCTGCTCGGAGCCGACTTGGACGGTCAGTTGCAATTCGCTGACCTCTCCAACCCGGTCTCCGCCCACATGCTGGTGGCCGGCACGACCGGCAGCGGCAAGACCGAGTGGCTGCGAGCGGCCCTGGCCGGGTTGCTGGTGACCAACACGCCGGAAACACTTCGGTTGTTGCTCATTGACCCCAAGCGAAATGCCTTCCCGTTCCTGAAAAGCTCGCATTTCCTGTGGCGTCCCGTCGTGCACCCGGACGAAACAGACGTGGTGCAGGTGCTGGACGAGCTGGTCGAGGAAATGCAGCGGCGCTACAAACGCCTGCAAGACGCCGACTCGCTGGACGAACACGTTGTCCGCTCGGGCGTTCCGCTGCCGCGGGTCGTCTGCGTTTGCGACGAGTACGCTGACCTGGTGGCCGGTGACAGCAAGCGTCGGAAGGCGGTCGAGGAGCGGGTCCAGCGGCTCGGTCAGAAAGCTCGCGCAGCGGGAATTCACCTGATTCTCGCCACTCAGCAACCCAGCCGGAAAATCGTCCAAGGGGCCCTGAGCACGAACCTGCCCGCTCGCGTGGCTCTGCGCACGACCGGCCCAGTCGAGTCGCGCATGTTGCTGGACAGGACCGGCGCGGAACGGCTGCTGGGCCACGGCGACCTGCTCTACAAAGACGCCGGCGAGCCGCGACGCCTGCAAGGCGTCCTGCTGACGCGCGAAGAGCGAGAACGGTTGGAGCGCGAGGTGGGCTGAAGAGCTCCTCGCGGCGACCGAAGCGCCGCGGCCGGCGAAAACCTCTGTCCGTGTCAACTGGGAGTGGGACGTTTTTTCGGCGCTTCTGCCGAACCGGTCCGGCGGGGAGGATGTGGTCGTGGGCGAGGCCCTCGACGAACTCGGTGAGCTTCCAAGAGCGGACCACACGCTGTTCGCCGGCCGGCAAGGGCTGTCGGGGCGGCAGGCCCTCGCTGGCGTAGACCCGGTCCAACGACTTGATCGTCCGGCTGCCGCCGGGACGCTTGGCCGTCGCCTTGTGCTTGCCGCGCGGCTTCGGCTGGCATTAGTGCATTCCTGCTTTCCCGTCAGAGGTCCGCTCGTGCAGCAAGCGAGGACGCTTGCTCTACAGCACGAACGCCGCCCCGCCGACGCTCTCCCGTCGCCCGCACCCGCAGCCGCGCCAACTTCGCCTCGGTCGCTTGCGGCACCGCGTACC
>CAYSAG010000443.1:0-3520 GCA_964428935.1 uncultured Planctomycetaceae bacterium
ATATCGGCAGCGTTGATATCAACGACCCAAACACCGCCCCAAACCAGAGGGGATTGAAACACCAGCCATCTGGACAATCCAGAGACTGAAGCCGAATTGTCCCAAACACCGCCCCAAACCAGAGGGGATTGAAACGAGCCGACGCGGCCGGTGAAACGAATCGTCAGGCCCGGACGTCCCAAACACCGCCCCAACCCAGAGGGGATTGAAACGTGACCATCCCCGCCTGTCCCGAAGCGCCGTCTGGTGGGCCTGAATCTGCTATTGCAAACCATGCTCACGCAGTGTATGGACTGTAGTATTCCGTTGCTCCGTTGCGGAGCCTTTCTTCCCGGTTGCCGGAGTGGAGGCCCAGAATGGCTGTGCAGCGGTGGAGGTGTCCGGGGTGCAACGAGGCGTTCGACGTTCCGGTTGGTAAGGTGCCCGCACTTTGTGACAGCTGCCAAGCCTTGATCGATGCCGTCGGAACACACAGCGGCGACGGGAGGGAAGCTGCTTCCACGCCTCCCCCGGGCGGCGACACAACAAGCGCGCCACCTTTGCAACCTAACGAGCCGACGGAAGCTCCCAAGCCTGCTGTCGGTTTGGTCAACAGACCAAGCCCACCTCCGCTCCCGCCACTCCCGCCCATTCGTGGCCATGACGATCTAAGTATCGCCACAAGCGACCAGCAGCTTCGCAGGACGTCGTCGGAGCAGCAGCCAGATATCGCCTTGATGCTGATAGCGGCTGCGGGAATCGCATTTTCCATCCTGCTATCCGCACTTGCGCTGCTACGTTCTGGTGCCGGCACTAATAGGCAAGTTCCGCTGTCACAGAGCGATCTTCAAGAAGAAATAGAGGCTCTCAGAGACGAGGTAGATCAATTGCGAGCGGACCTGCGGCAGCTCCGCTCAGCAGCGACCGCTCGCTCTCGCGGAACGAGCTCTAACCTGCGACGTCGCCAGCAAATGCAGGCTCCCAGCAGAGGTGCACTCCATTCAATGGGAGCAGGATTTCGCTACAAAAACGTTTCCTTCAAACGCAATGGCGTGGTGCCGGGGGTCACGGTAATCGGTGAAATCGTCAATGGTTCAGGACGCGGCTACGAGATGGCGACCTTTACGATAAGTCTGTACGATGGAAACGGCCGGCTGCTAGCAACCGCCCCGATTTATGTGGAGAATTTCGCGAGCGGACAAACAAAAAGTTTCGAGACCCTGATATTGGATGCGGACGCGTCCCGAATTAAGCAGTTCAAGATAGATTTCGACTCCGGCCTGTGATGTCCCAAAGACCGGCCCAAACTAGAGGGGATTGAATTGCAAACCGTCGCGGGAGTGATCTTTGGCGTTTGCCACGCGAACACGACAGGTTGCGCGGCCTGCCCGAACCGGGTGGTTGGTTATTGTCCGTTGGCGCCACGGGACTGACAAACTGCACGGTCTGCGACGTCCCGCCCGTTCTCGCCAAACCGGTTCTGGAAAAGCCCCATGCTGGTCCCTGAAGGCAATGATCTGCGAGTTGCGTCGATCTTCGACATGATCCAAGGAGAGGGACCGCTCGTCGGCGTTCCGGCGACGTTCATTCGTCTGCAGGGGTGCAATGTCCGCTGTCCAGGCTGCGACACCGACTACGACATCGGCACGAAGATGTCCGTCTTGTCGATCCTCGAACAGCTCAGCCGAATGCCCCATCGAACGGTGGCGGTGGTCACGGGCGGGGAGCCTTTCTTGCAGGACGTCACGGACTTGGTGGCGGGTCTTCAAGAAGGAGGGTGGTATGTCCTGATCGAGACGAATGGAACGCTTTGGCCGGGGGAGCGTTTTTTCGAGACCGTCGACCTCAAGCGTCTGATGATTGTTTGTTCTCCGAAGAACGAGGACGTCGACCTCCGATTGTGGAAGTACATTGCGGCGTTGAAGTACGTGGTCACGTGCGGTGAAATCGATCAGCAGGACGGACTGCCTCTCAGAACCCTGGGATGCGATGGCAAACCGGCCAGACCTCCGGACTGGTGGTCCGGAGAGGTGTACGTCCAGCCGGCAGACGTCGGAAGCAGGGAACAGAATCGGTTGAACTTGCAAGCCGCCGTGGCCAGCTGTCTCAAGCACAACTACAGACTGTCCTTGCAGACGCACAAGCTCATTTGGCGCCGAACGCCGCCACGACTCCGTGCCAATCGGCCCCCGCGTTGGTGAGGAGGCGCCACGTTGACATCGTGGAGCCTCCGGCGCCGGGTTGGACTCCTCGTCCATACACTCTTCCCCCGCAGGATGGGTCCATCGTACAAGCATCCTGCAAGTCCCTATTGGGTTGCGGCCTTACGCTGCGCGGGGGTCTGCACGACAACGAAAGAGAGGTGGGCCACCTGGGCGGTCTGTGTCGAGCGACGGATCGTCGTGGCAACCGTCCAGAGGCGTTCCTCCCGCCGCGTCCCTGTCCCGGACGACCTCCCAGCAAGACGCCGGGATGCAATTTCGACGACCCAACACCGGCCCCGAAAGACAACGGCATTTGCTCTGAGCCAGTATTCGGACCGCGGGCGGAGACTGTGACACGTTGCTGCGTGGCGCACAGTAATTGTTTACCGCGTTGGAGCAGGGACGAGGAGTGGGTTTGGGGATGTGAGCGGGTCGTGGAGGAAGCGGAGCGGAGAGAGGCCGCGTTGAACACAGGTGTGAGAGACGGACATCAGGACCCGTTGCGCTTCGGTTCCCCGCCAAGTGCGGTTGCCGCCCCACACCTTCCGATTCACCACGGCCGGACGACTCGCCCGCTCGGCCCGCCCCTTGCTCGCCGAAATACGCGGATGAGACGAGAACGCAAACCCGCTGTCCTGATGGTCCAACAAGAATCGAGCCAGTTGCTGGCCGCGTACCGCTTCCTCGCCGACCAGACACAAAAGCTCATGCTTCAGTTGCTCACCCCGTCTCGGCACTTGCTCCGCCGAGACCTCGCCACGCAGCCAATGGTCCAGGAGCCGACCACGGACCGTCCGACCGCAGTCCGAACACCGGCCCGTCTGAATCCGCAACTCCCGCCAGATCGGACGCACCTCCGGAAGCTCTTGTTGGTACTGAACCTGTTCCTCGGTCCGTTCGATCCGCTCACCGCCACAGTGCGGACAACGCGACGGCAAGGGAACCGCGTCACGCTCGTCGATCTGGTCCGGAGACGGCGGAGCCAAACACGCCCGACGCCCGTACGCCGAGCCCGGCTTGCGAGCCGGCCGGCTTGCGACCGGGCTTCTTCCGGCGACGTCGTTTCGGTTCCTTGGCAAACGGAGCCGCCTGGCGTTTGCCCGCTCGGCGAGCTTTCGTGCCGTAAGGTCGCTGGGCCGTTGCGGACTACGGGCGTCGACGTGGTTCCTCCAGCGAGGCCCGCAGACGGTCGTTCTCTTCTTTCAAACGGCGGTTCTCCTGGTCCGCTCGCTCCAACTTCTTCGACAGGCGGGTCATTTCCTTTCGCAAAGCGGCATTCTCGCGACGCAACCGGGCGATTTCTTCGTCCCGCTGCCGGAGCTGCTCCCGAAGACGCG
>CAYSAG010000444.1:0-3458 GCA_964428935.1 uncultured Planctomycetaceae bacterium
GGGGGGGGGGGGGGGGCATCGATGTGCACAAAGAAAAAGGTAGGTCCGCCCATACCAGCATCTCTCGCCGATCGGCACCGAGCGCGGGACAGGAACTGAAACGGGGCAAGACGTTCTTCAGGAACCGAGAACCTGTGCGGCAAAACCAAATCAACGAGGGGACCCGATTTCTACCCAAGAACCGGTCTCAAGGCAAGACGCCTTCGAAAACCGCTGAGCCGACGTTGGACAAGCGCAGGGACTGCAAGCAGGCCGGGCACCATCCGAACGCGGGTCGTGGGTTGGTGGTGTCGCGGTGCGGAATGCGGTTGGGCTACGAAGTGTTCGCAGGGAACCGCCCCGACGTGACAACGACGGAACAGATCGTGAAGAACATCGTTACGGGGCGGCGAATCGGATTTGGGTGATGGATCGGGGGATGGTGTCGGAAGAGACGATCGCCTTTTTGAAGTCGGGGCATCGTCGCTACGTCGTGGGGACGCCGAAGCCGCTGCTGAAGCGCTTCGAACGGGAACTGATGCGAGAGGACTGGCATGAAGTGCGCGAGGGAGTGGAAGTCAAGCTTGTCCGTTCTCCGGCGGGGGACGAGGAGCAGTTCATCTTGTGCCGCATTCGGGAGCGTCTGGAGAAGGATCGGGCGATCTTGAGGCGGTTCGAAGAGCGCATCGAAGAGCGTTTGAAAAGTATGGCGGCTCGGTGCGAGCGCCGCCGTCGGGGCCCGCAGAAGGTGGAACGGGAGGTGGGGCGTGTGTTGGGCCAGAACACACGAGCAGCTCGGTTGTTCGACGTCCGCGTAGAACAGACTTCACACGGGCGGCCGCGGTTGTGTTGGACGAAGCGGGAGGAGCTTTGCGACTGGGCGACGCTGAGTGCCGGGTGCTACCTGTTGCGGACGAACTGCGCGATTGGAGCGATGAGGAGCTGTGGACGGTGTACATCCAGTTGACGGAGGCTGAGGCGGCGTTTCGGATCGAGAAGAGCGATCTGGCATCAGACCAAAGACCGGGTGTTGGCTCACATTCTGGTGTGTTTCGTGGCGTACGTGCTGTGCAAGACCTTGGCCGGCTAGTGTCGTCAGGCCAGGCTGGGCGGCGAACCGCGTCGGGTGCTGCCGAAACTGAGCGAGTTTCGGCTGGTGGACGTGGTGCTCCCGACGCCGGGCAGTCCGGAAATTCGCAAACGTTGTATCACCCGTCCGACGGACCAGCAACCGATCCTCTTGGAGAAACTGAACTTTCGACTCCCTTCCGAAATAAACGAAATCGAAATGTAGTGGAAACTTTCGGGGCCCGACCCTTACGGCGCAAGAACTTACGGCAACAACTGGGGAACTTGGGCTAGGGCCGAGTGCAAGCGAGTTCCGGTCCGTTGCCACACGAGTGCAAGCCAAGTCCCCGTGTCGGACATGCGTTCGTGCCGCGTCGGCACGTCGAGCAGAATGCACGAGGCCGGGGACTTCTCCTGTAAAAGCCTTCAGCTTTGTCTTCAATCAGAGCTCCCATTGTCTCGGCCACGAGCGCCACGTCGCACCGCTTCGGCCAGACGACGGTCAAGCGAGATGGGCAGCGGCCCACGGACAATTGCTGTAACAAGTTACAGATCCGAATACACAAACGGCGAAGCCCTTGTCGGAGGCTCGCCGACAGAAAAGCAGCTAAGGGTGTCCGGGAATTCGTCCGCTGTTTCCGGACATTCACGAGCTTGGCACGACTCGACGTGCGTGGCTGCGGGCATCGCAGCGCCGTCAGCGGCCACGATGGAGCGTGGCCCCCCGTAATTCCCGGACACCCTCAAACAATTACCCCTGCAGGTCGGACAAAGGAATTCGCCGCGTGGACCGCGCCGCGTTCGTTAGTAGGACTCTCGCAACAAATCCTGACCGTGCCGCTGACCGTCGCTCGTGACAAGCCGAGCGTACACACGCTGGTCGATGTTGTCGTTCAACGCGCGAACACGTCCGTCGCAGAAGGCCACGTTGAACTGGCCAGCATGGTTCGAGCTCGGCCGCGGTGCCTCCCCCTCGTTGGCGTTGTCCTTGTTCCGATTGGGGAAAGACGGCCCAAAGTCGGCACTCCCTCCGCCCGCAAGAATCAACTGGTATGCCCGTCTGTCTCGCGGGCTAATGGCGCCAACTGCGTCCGGTTGCCCGGAGGAGCTGTTCGGGTTGTCGTTTGTGACACGCAAAGCAAAGGCCACGTCGTGCAACCGAGCCGGAATGTCCCAACGTTGAGCCTGCAAGTTCTCGGTGAGCATGATCGTGTTGGTCTGGCCGTCACCTTCGGAAATGAAATCCAGGCTCACGCTGGACTTGCCAGTCGGGCCGGGCGGGAAGAACACACCTGTTGCCCGGAAGATCTTCAAGTCCCCATTATCCGGCGTGTTCGTACCGCATCCCAGGCATCGGCCGTCATCGTCCCAGTCGACCAGGTAGAGCAAGTTATTGGCTGAGGTGCTCCCAAAAGTGAACGCAGACGGCGTGTCCCAGATTTGCGTGCCGTCGCCCGCTTGAGCCCAATAGCCGGCATTCGCGACGTAACTCGTCATGCCCGGCTGCTGGTACGCCGAAGCGTCCACCGGACACTGCAATACCGCCAGCGACACGGGCTGCGACTGAGGCGGATACTGCCCTTGGTCCATCACCCGGTAGACGTCGGACGCGTCCAAGTTGGGAAGCAACAGCGCGATCCAACTTCGGTTCACTCCACCCAAGTTCTTGTACAGCGGCGGGACTTCGCCTCGATGAGCCGAGGCAAAATTCGTGACCGCCAGCGACAGGTTCTTCAAATGGTTGATGCACTGAGTCCGCCGAGCGGCGTTCCGAGCGCTCTGCACCGCTGGCATGATCAAAGCAACTAACGTGGCGATAATGGAAATCACCACCAATAGCTCGATCAACGTGAACCCTTTGGGGGCGTTCCTCGTTCGTGCGGGTTTCTTACTTGACCGTTTCATCGTCTCGTCTCCTCTCATCTCATAGTAGACACGACAAAACCAATACAGTTGTTCCTTTCCCTAGTGGCCCGCACCGTCGTCCACTTCTCCGAAACCCAAACCGCCGGCCCGGTCGCACGCCGACGTCTACACCCAGCAATCGCTCGCCGCAGACACCTGGCGGCGTCCCTAGCGGCGAGCTCAGCCCAGCCACTCACCGGCGGCTGGTGGCCCTGTGTCATGTCCCCTTCATTTTCACACCTCCTTTCCTTCATTATGACCGATACGGGCCTGCGTTACCGCCAGAAATCCCCAGATTGGCTCGAAATTTCGCGAAGTGTCTCTCGCGATCCGTCAACATTCCTTCGCGAACCACCTCCTCGCTCCCCCGTCTCTCTGTCCGCGACGCGGTGGCCGCCTTGCTGGTCGCGTCTCCTTTCCTGACAAAACCTCCCTACTTGTCCCCTCTCCCGCTTGCGGGAGAGGGTGGCTCGCCGACAGGCGAGCCGGGTGAGGGCCTCTCGCCC
>CAYSAG010000445.1:0-3432 GCA_964428935.1 uncultured Planctomycetaceae bacterium
TCCGAATCCGCGGCGGCCACGACAGAGCGTGGCCCTCCGGGTGAACGGCCACGACGGAGCGTGGCCCTCTACGCCGGGGCGGCACGCTTGCAGTTGCTCCGCGCAAAGGCCAAGCTGAAACGGTGGGTCGAGCGTGTCGGGTTCGAAGCAAGAGAAAAAGGGAGGCGGGCATGAAGGCAGACCAGACAAACGGAAAAAGGCGAACTGGCCGGCGGCGGTTGGGCGTTCGAGTGCTGCAAGCCGTCGCGGGCAGTGTGGCGGTGTTGGGGCTGGTCGGGGTGTCGGCTCGAGCGGCCGACGAGCCGGTCCGAGACGTCGGGGCGGAGACGGCGACGCACGTCGAGGTGGACCCGCTGCCGGTCCACTTTCAGCGTCTCAGTTGCCTGCGCACCACGCCCGGCGGACTGCTGGCCGCCGGCGACGAGCGGGCTCGAGAAATCAAAATCCTCGACCCTTCCGGAAAGGTGGTCCGCACGCTCCGCTTGCCGTTCGCTCCCGAGGCCCTGTGCTACGCCCCGGACGGCTCGCTCTACTGTGGAGGCGAAGGCCAGCTGGCTCACCTGTCGGCCGACGGTCAGATTTTGCACCGAGCGGCCATGCCCGAGACGGCTCGAACGCCCCCGTCGCAACTTCGCCGAATGGCTCGCCGTCCGGTCCGCTTGTCCGGGCTGGCCGTGTCCGACGACGCGGTGTTCATTGCCTTCGGTTCGGGTTGGAGCTTGGGTTCGAAGTCGAAGCTGTTCCGTTTTACTCGGCAACTGACCGAGCCGCGTTTGCTGGCCGAGGGACTGCGGGGCTGTTGCCAACGGTGCGACATTGTTTTCCACGACGGCGTTCTGTACGTGGCCGAAAACGCGGCACACCGCGTCGTCCGGTACGCGCCCGACGGCCGCGTGTTGGGCAAGTGGGGAGCGCGAAGCCGAACGGAACTGTCCGGCTTCGGCAGTTGTTGCAACCCAATGAACTTGGCCTTTGGACCGGACGGGTCGCTGTACACGGCCGAGTCGGGACTGGGGCGAGTCAAACGCTACACGCCTGACGGAAAGTTTCTTGGGCTGGTCGGCTACGTCGGGACCGCTCGCTTCACCCGAGCGGGCCACTTGGCCGCCTCGTGCAGCAACATTGCCATTGCCGTCTCGCCGCACGCCCGGCGCGTGTACGTGTTGGACTACAAGGAAAACCTGGTTCGAGTGCTGGAACGCAAAGGGAGCCGCACACCGTGAACGACTGGGCGACGCAGACCATTCACCGTACGAGGCCCTCCACCCATTCGAAACCGTCGAACCGGCTGCGACTGACCTCCGCGCCGGCAGTCTTCTTGCTGACGGCGCTGGCTGCGCTGGCCTGGCTGACCGGCGGGCTGGCGGCGGGCGACCAGACGGGCGTCGCCGGGACCAGCCGCCGCCCGGTCGGCACCACCACCGCAGTCGACTCGACCAGCCCGCTGCAATTGGTCGTCATGGACCCGCTGAGCAAAGTCTTGGCTTGTGACTGCGCCGGCGACTACGCTCAGCGCGACTACGACGCGTTGGCTCAGTTCCTGCGCCACCGACTGGGCCGTCCCGTCAAAGTCCACTACACCGAAAGCCTGCTGTTGCCGCGGTCCCGAACGTTGAAGCGAGTCGACCTGGTCGTTGGCAAGTGGTCGGAGGTCTTTGCCGACGCGTCGAAGCGCGGCTGGACGCTGGTGCCGTTGGCCATGCTGACGGACCAAAACGGCGAGGTTTCTCAGCCGGGCCTGTTCGTCGTCCGGCGCGACGACCCCGCTCAAAGCCTGGCCGACCTGAAGGGCCGGCAAGTGCTGTTCGGCTCACCCGACGCTCAGGAAAAGCACGCAGCCGCCTTGGCCGCGCTGGAGGCTTTCGACGTGCACCTGGACCCGGCCGACGTGGCCACGACCGAGACTTGCACCACGGCCGCCCTGGCCGTCGCCGAAGGCGACGTCGACGCCGCCGTCGTTTCCAGCTACGCCATGCCCCTGCTGAAAGGCTGCGGCACCGTCGACAAAGACGCGCTGCGCGTGGTGGGCCGAACCGACCCGGTGCCGTTCGTTGTCGCGGCCGTCCGTGCCGAGCTGCCGGAACAGACCCGCCAAGCCCTGCGACAGGCCTTGGCCGACGTCGGCAAGAACGAGCCCTTGTGTCGAGCCTTGCAAACTCGGGACGGCTTTGTGCTGCTGCGGCCCGCCGTGTGGTCGGCGCCTCTGGCTGACCGCGGCTCCACCTCGACGGTCGGCTGGCCCGACTGGCGCGGACCGCACCGGAACGGCTTCAGCCAGGACGTCCCGCGCCGGCTGCCCAGCCGCTTGCGTTTGTTGTGGTCGCGGGTGCTGACCGGACCGGGCATGTCCGGCCTGTCGGTGGCCGAGGGGTGCGTGGTCGTGGCCGACAAGAGCCTGGACGACTCGCAGGACATTTTCCACTGCCTCGACGCCGACACCGGCCGGGAACTGTGGCGCCTGTCCTACCCGGCGGCCGGAGAAATGGACTTCACGAACTCGCCGCGAGCCACACCGGTCATTTGGAAAGGACGCGTGTTCCTGCTGGGAGCGTTCGGGCACTTGCACTGCGTCGAGCTGCACACGGGACGCGTCTTGTGGAAGCGACACCTGCCCACCGACTTTCACGCCGAAGTGCCCTCCTGGGGCTACAGCTCGACTCCGTTGCTGGTCGACGGCAAGCTGGTGGTCAACCCGGGAGCTGCCGACGCTTCGCTGGTGGCTTTGGACGCCGCGACGGGCCGGCTGCTGTGGAAGACCCCCGGCGAGCCGGCCGCGTACGCCAGCTTCGTCCTGGCCGCTCCGAACGGACGCCGACAAATCGTCGGCTACGACGCCGTCTCACTGGGCGGCTGGGACCCGCAAACCGGACGGCGACTGTGGAAAGTCGTGCCCGAATTGGACGGCGACTACAACGTCCCCACTCCACTGGTGCTCGGCAACCGCCTGTTGGTCGCCACCGAGAACAACGGCACGCGTTTGTACGAGTTCGACGGGCAAGGTCGACTGCGGCCCCAGCCGGTCGCCCGGTCGGAAGAGCTGGTGCCGCACACCTCCACGCCCGTTGTCTGCAACGGCCTGGTCCTGGGAAGCGACGGCCGACTGGTCGCCTTGGACCTGAAGCACAACTTGCGACTGGCCTGGTCCACCGACGAAGACCCGTTCGCCGACTACTTGAGCTTCGTGACGGACGGACGGCGAGTGCTGGTGACGTGCCAGAGCGGCCGACTGTGCCTGCTGCAGCCGACGGCCAGCGGGCCCGGACGGCTGGCGTGCGTCGACCTTTTCCCAGACGTGGCCGTTACGGACCGCGACGTTTGGTCGCACCCGGCTTTGGTCGGCAACCGCTTCTACGTGCGGAATTCTTTGGCCGTCTACTGCTTCCTGCTCGAGTAGCCGCGGGCGGAGGTGGCAACGGTTGGGCCGGTGTTCGG
>CAYSAG010000446.1:0-3421 GCA_964428935.1 uncultured Planctomycetaceae bacterium
GCTCACGTCCCCAAACCCACTCCTCCTCCCGGCACCAACGCGGTAAACAATTACTAAACAAATCCCGTTATGCCCCCAACAAGTACCCCGGCCGGCTCACTGAGTTGCCGGGCGTGGCTTTTCGGGCGTCTGCTGATCGGGGACGCTCCGGCGCGCGTTGACGATCATTTCGGCCAGCTCGGTCCGCGCCCTCAAGTACTCGGCAGGTTCGCTGAGCCGATAGTCGCACAGCCGAGTCCCGAACTTCGCCGCAGTCGTGCGCAGAATGCCGCGGGCCTTGTCCGCCTGTTCCTCTTTGCCTTGCCCTTTCAGCTCCGTTGCCAATCGGTCGAGCAGCCACAGGTAACAGTAGTCCTCGATGCCATCGCGGATCGCTTCAAACCGCACGCTCGACAGGAATGGGTGCGTCAGGTCCTTTCGCGGGTTGGGATAGATCAAGGCGCTGGTGCCGCCGCCGTAGCCACCGCCGGTGATCATGGCAAACGGCTCGCCTCCGGTCTTGCGCCACGTGATATCCAACGCCCAAAACTCGACCAGCGTCAACCTGTGCCGCCACATGTAGTAGAACAGCCGATGCATGTCGGTGAGCGGGTAGGTGATGTAGTGGCGTGGTTCGGTGCCACGGCCCGAGCCGGTCAGATAGAACCCAATGATGTCGCCTCCACGCCGCTGTTCCTGCAAGAAATCGTAATAGTACTGCTTTTCAAAGTAGCTGAATTGCGGATTCCACACCGTCGGATACGGCTCCATCATGTCCGTCGCTTGAGCACAGCGCCAGGTCATATCGACCTGGATTCTGGGAAAGCCCGTCTCTTTCAGCACGCGAATGTGTCGCTCCCACTTCGCACGGTTTTCCTTCAAATGCGGCCGCAGGTCCGGCTCGTCTTGGGTCACGAAAAACGTCGCCTGCAGCCAGCCGCGGGCTTTCATGTAGTCGTACACGCGTTTGGCGATCCGCCGCTGTTCTGCTTCTGGCCGATTCACATACGCATCGCCGCCCCAGAACCACGTGATCCACCAGTAGCGACACCCCTCTTCAGTCATGATTTGCATGATCTCGTCGAAGCGTCGGCCGGCGGTGTAACCGAGTGGTGGTGTGATGCTGCCGCGATGCCGGACAATCTCGCGCACGTAGTGCCGGAACGCCGTCTTGTAGCGGTCCCAGTCGTCCGGCGTCACGTCGAGCCAGTTGCGCGCAAAGCTATTGAAGTCGTTGTAGTACCAGACGTAGAGCGGCTCGGCCTCCGGCAAGGCGAAGTCCCACACCTCAACTTCCAGCTTCGCCGTGGCAAGGACTCGAGAGCCAGAGCGAATCGTGACGGTGGCGGTGTAGTTGCCCGCCGCAGCGTCGGGTGGTGCGAAGACGGTCACCCAAACCGGCTGGGCCGTGTTCGGCTCGATCGCGATGGCCGGGCACTCCAGCAGCGGGTCCGGGTAGGGCCTCGGCTCGCGCGGCTTCAAACCCCGGTTCTTCAGAATCTCCTTCGATCGGATCGTCGTCGGAGCCGTGTGGCCGACGAAGTTCAGCCGCACATGCCTTCGATCAATCTTGTGCACGCCGTCCCGATGCACCAGATCGCTGCATTCCACCCGCACGTCTTCAATACGACGATCGCCGGCAATTAGCACGAGCTGACCCGCCTCGTACTCGTTCCTCGCCAGCTTCAGCCGCAGCGGCCCGCCGACGCTTCCATGGAACGGCTCATCGCGGAACACCTTGGTCAGGCCATCCTGAACGCCAACAGTCAAAGATGGCTGGCCAGCCGCTGCCGCCGCACTGGCCACGAGTATTGCAGGCACGACGTAAGAACTCATGACTGCTTCCCCCCTCTTGGCTTCTCAATTCAGCGCGCGAGCGTCTGCAACGGTGCAGCCAGCCTGAGACTGCGGCCGGCGGCGCGGCGTGCCGCCAGCTTCCAATTTCTCGCGGCGTTCAACCCCAGGACGCAGCGCCGTGATTGCATCACCGCGCCCTTCCATGCAAATTCCGAACGGCCCGAAAGACCGGCGTTCGTTCTTGCTGCTGCAGCGCCTTCAGGAAGCGCCGTTCATAGTCGGCCTGGTCGGTGGCGGTGATGTAGGCGGCGAAGTGGGTGGTGAACCAGATGTTGACACCTTCCAGGCCGCGCGACTGGGCGAGCAAGCGGGCGGCTTGAATCCACTTCGCATCCAGCGGCGCCCGCCAGGGCTGGTCGAACCCAGCCATCCTCGCATGACCCAGCCACGTTTCGGCCAGCCATGCTTTTTTGCCATGCCGCTTGGCCAACGCCACCAGCTTGTCAACCTCGTCCAGATCGCGGCGCGCATACAAGTCGCAGCCCAGCACGTCCAGCTCCGGCACGTCGGCCAGCGGTTCCAGTTGCTTGACATGGACGGCCGTCGCGCCGGTCTCCGTCTGCGGACGCAGCCGTTTGGCCAGCCGGCACATTTCCTGAACCAGCCGCCGCCACTGGCACCGCGAGTATCGCACGTCCAGCCGGCCTTCGTTCGTCGCGGGTTCAACCACCACCCAGTACAACTCCGGCCGGTACCGTTTGATGTAGATTTCCGTCAGCTCGCGCTGTAGCGCCAGGAACTCCTCGAACGACGGCGGCCGCCTGAAATACGGTTCAAAACGGAACTCAACCGACCCGGCTCGATAGCGCCGCGGCAGCACCTGATAGCCGAGGATCAGCTTCTTGCCCCTTCGCCGAATGTGCTCAACGAGCCGATCGTAGCGCTGCGGGTCGCGCTTCCACAGCGCCGGCCACGGGTAGACATCGATCGCATTGACGCCCGCCTCGCAGAGCATATCGACGTAAAGAGCATCCGCCTCCGGGTGATGCGGGCAGGCCTCGACCGCCAGACACTGCCCGCTGAACACTACCTTACGCGGCTTCTCCGGCCGCCACTGCTCGATCATCTCATCGAGCCACCGCATCGCCTCATCGTACGCCGCCCGGTTCGCCGCCGGCACCTGATCCGGTATGTCTTGGGCCGGCGTTGCAGACGACAGACACCCAACAAGCAAACACAAGAATACGATGAAATGCCTTCTCTTCATGGTCTTGCTCTTATCTTCGGTCGGCCTGTCAGAGCCGGCTGTACTCGAGCAGCAGGCCCGCCTGTGCAAGGAGTACCAGAGCAACGCGCCTAGACTAAGGTACCTCGGTCTTCTGCCGGTTGCCATCCAGTAGCGAGCAGAGCTTCACCGGGCCGGGCAGTCGCAGCGCAGCGCGAACCGCTTTCGGGCCGAAGTTGATCGCCGCGACAACCTGACTGTCCCCGGAGCAGCGGAGGTAGGCGACCAGCCGCTCGCCGCCGACCTCGGCAATCCGCACCCCGGCATCGCTGCTCGGCAGCAGGCCTTTCTAGCTTCCTTTTTCCGGTTCTTCTCAGAACTGCGCGCGCTAAGCAATTCAGGTCGACGGCCGCGACCTCG
>CAYSAG010000447.1:0-3417 GCA_964428935.1 uncultured Planctomycetaceae bacterium
CGGTCGTGGCTGCGACGGAAACGACAACGGCTCGCCAGTGTCGGCTCATTGCAAGTTCTCCGGACAAGGTTTCAGTTGGTGGCGCACACCGAACCGAGCTCACGTTTCTCCCAAGAGGACCTTTTCGCCCGGCAACAGTTCCACGCTCCGTTCCCAACCGCGCCGACCGACGGCGCGGACGGAAATGGTTTGCCGCTGTTCGCTGTCGTTGAGCAGCTCGGCAGTGACTCGGCCGCCGCGTCGCTGGGCGCTCACCACCAGCCCGAACGGGACGCGCAGCGAGTGGAACTCCGCGTCCCCCCATTCCGGCGGCAGACCGGCGAACAGTTCGATTCGGTCGGCGCGTCGACGCAACAGCAGCAAGTTCACGGCATGAACGAAAGCTCCATGGACGGTCGGGTACCAAGTTTTCGAGAAAACGCCGTCGGGCCGAACCGCTTCGGGGAAGGCGTGCAGGGTGGTCGTGAAGCGGGCGGCCAAGTCGACGTGTTCGGCCGCGCCGGGACGTCCCAACCGCGAAAAGGCGGCGCTGACGTTCAAGTGCGACCAAGGAATGGCCCGGTAGCCGTGGTCGGGCCAGCGGAAAAAACCGTCCGGGCCCCGGTAGAAACGCAGCTCGGCGTCGAGCGTCCGGGCGTCGGTGCGGCAGTTGAACAGGCCGACGTAAGCGGCGTCGGCTCGCGGCGGAGCGTCCGGCGAACGACTGGCGCGGACAACACCGTCAAACCGGTTCGCCTCAATGCCACGCTCCAACTTCGGCAGCAGCCGGTCCCAGCGCGGGTCACGCTTCTTGCCGAGCAGGTCCGCCGCCCGACGAATGGCTCGGACGGCTTCGACCGTCGCCAGCAACGTGCGAATCGGGTTCGGACGGTAGACGACCCGGCCGTCGACCCGTTCTTTGCCGTCGGGCCCGGAGCTGCGAATGATTTCTGCGTGGTCGGCAAATTCCGTCACGCAAGCGCCCAGCAGGAACTCGACCGGCTCGGCCAGACACTCCCAGTAGTCCCGCAACACTCGCAGCCGACCTGTGTACTCGTAAAGCCGCCAGACGTGTAGGGGAATGTTTGCGGTAATGAAGTGCCGCTCCTCCAGAATCTGCTCGCGCGTGCGTGGCGGGCTGTCGCCCCACGGCGACATGGGTGCCGGACAGGCGGCTCCCGGCAGGCCCGCCTCTGCCGCCCGCCGACGCAGCTTGGGAAGAATTCGCTGCCAGAATCGCACGACTTGCTCGGCCTCACGCAGGCGGTTGGCGCCGAGCAAGGCCATCAGTCCGTACGAGACGTCGTACGAGTTGATGCCGTTGGACCACATGCCCGGGTAAGCCCCGACCGTAATGCCGCCCATTTGCGGGTGTTGGTGCGCCCGAACGACGTACAGACTGGTGCGGTAAATGTCCTCGACGGCTGCGTGAGAGAGCCGCACTGTCGACCGAGAATCGAACCGTTGCCAGGATTCGACGTGTCTTTGTCGAACCGCCGCGTACTCGAACCGACGAGCCCGCTCGACCGCCTCGCTCGGTTCAAGCCGTTCGTCCGGCCCGGCGCAGAAAACGACGAACGTGAACTCGGTTGGCTCGGTGAGTGGCACTTCGATGCCGGCCTGGCGGTTGTAGCAGGTGACTCGGCTTGCTCGCGGCTGGTCGCACAGCAGCCAGCCGGTCGTCTTCGGCCAGTCGGGCCCGACTACGTAGAACGGCAAGAGGCGGTCGCGGAGCGACGCGGGCACGGGCACGTTCTCGGAACCAACGGCCACGCTCAGCGGCCCGCGCGGAAAAGCCGTGCGCACAAAGAATTGGAGGGCCATGTCGGCGGCTCCAGGCGAGACGGCGAATCGGTGAACCAGCAGGTGGTCGGACGTCAGAAGGGTTTCCACTCGGACGTGGGCGTTGGCAAAGCGGCAGCGGGTGACCAGGATTCCTGTGCGAGCGTCGAAGGTCTGGTCGGCCGTGTCGATTCCGTCCGCGTGAATGCCGCGCCGAAGAATGTAACTGGCCTGCAGCAGGTTCAGCACGCCCCGGGCCGGGCGGTGTCGGGTGTCCGGGCGGAACCACCCGGTCGCAACGCCGTCGTACGACCAATGCTCGTGTCCGGCGCAGGCTCCCATGGCACCCGCGTAGCCAATCAACACGTGCTCCTCGCCGTTGCCAAGCAGCATGGGGAAGTACGGCCGACCGCACCGCAGCCGCTCGCCGACGTCGTGAGCGTCAGGCTGCTGGGCGACTTCGGTCGACCGCTGGGAAGTTTGGCTTCGCCGGCCTGTGGGGACCGCCGCAATGAGCGACCCCGCAACCGCACCGAACTGCCGTCGTGTCAAGCGCTGTGTCATGGGTTTGGCTCCTCAGTTCAATCCAAAGACCGACGGTCATGGCGCTCACTGTTGGCCGCACTGGTGTCTGTTGCCGAATGCTTTGAGCCGACCGGACGTTGGAGCGACCGGTTCTGAACGTGGCTTGGTTTCCGAGCCGGCAGGGTTTGCCCGCCCTTGCACGCACTGCACCGTTCGGGGTTGTCCCGTCGCAAGCTTCTCACTCAGCGTACCGGCATTGGCCGACGGTCTGAAGTCAGAGGCGGGCGGCTGGTCAAGGAGACGAAGCTTCGCTCAGCGCCAGCGGCGGAACGCAGCAGGCCGGACAACAGGAAAGGCAAGGAGCGCTTCGGGCTGAGTGGCCTCGGCGACGAAGACGTCATCCACGCAGTCGCGAAGGCCGGCCCCGGCAACGGACCGGTCTGTCGAAGCTTCTGCGGGTCCGGGCCAAAGCATGCCCCCCAAAAACCCGCGGCTCTTCAGCTGACGCGCCACGTGCTGGCCCAGATGGCCCTCCGCTCCAACCACATGCCGAAACTCGAAACGACATCGCTTCCCGACCAAAAGGTGCCCCTTCTCGTCGATCTCCACTCCGCTCTGCGGCCAGAATCGTCCGGGCCGGCCGAGGGCCGCAAAGACCCACTCCGCCCTCTCTCAACTGCGAAGCGTCGGGAGACGGCACCACGGGATTTCCATGTTCCGGCGCCGCCGCCCGCAGGCGACCAACCACCACCGCCCAGGAGGACGTTCGGAAGCCTAGATTCCCCAAGACCCCCATCGGTTCCGCCACCGCCCCGCACTCCAACCCGGACGCAGCTTCGCTCGCGACACCCCCTCAGACACCGGCCGATTCCCCACGCCTGGCTCGCCAGCCCGACCCGCGCTCTGGCCCGTCTCCACGCATGCCCTCAACGCTCCCAGACCTCGCCGCTCTACCGCAAGCCCTCCCCCACCATCGGACGCCAATTGGACACCCATCGGCTCGAAAACCGGAACAACGTTCGCGCTTTTCCCGAAGGGACGGGCTCCGTCCCGTCCCGCGTCCGCGTCCCTCCGGAGGGTCACGCTCCGTCGTGGCCGCCCCCGGAGGGCCACGCTCCGTCGTGGCCGCCC
>CAYSAG010000448.1:0-3413 GCA_964428935.1 uncultured Planctomycetaceae bacterium
TAGGAGGTAGATTCCGTCTTTAAGCTCTTCCAGGAGTTCTTCAAAGCTTGAGTTCTCAAGGACAGTGTTGCTCCGCAGCCCGTGGACGCGAGGAGTCGGCCGCTGGACGCTGTTTGGTCGACCCGAGCGCTCGACACCGGCCGCCACCCCGCCGTCGGAGACGCTCACACGCCGAACTTCTGCAAACTCTCGACCGGGACGACCGCGTTCAGGCTGCCGGAACGAAAGCCGTCCAGGTCGACCGTGACGTACTTGAACCCCAGCGAGCGCAGGTGAGCGGCCACGTGCCGGTACAGGCCGTCCTCGAACAGCTGCGGAATGGCCTCGCGAGGCAGTTCGACCCGGGCCAACTCGTTCGCTTCGTGCCGCACGCGCAACTCGCGCAGTCCCAGCAACTGCTTCAGAAACTGCTCCGCTTGGTCGACTCGTCGCACCCGATCCGGTGTCACCTCCACGCCGTAGGCAATTCGACTGGCCAGGCACGGTGACGCCGGCTTGTCCCAAATCGGCAAGTTCCAGTGGCGAGCGAGCTGGCGGACCTCGTCTTTCGTCAGACCGGCTTCAATCAGCGGGCTGCGTACGGCAAACTTTTCGGCCGCTTCCATGCCCGGACGGTAGTCGCCTTGGTCGTCGACGTTCGCTCCGTTGACAATGACGTCGACGCCCAGCTCCACCGCTCGCCGCTGAATTTCCGTGTACAGCTCGCTCTTGCAAAAAAAGCAGCGGTCGAACGAGTTTCGCAAGTAGTTCGGGTTTTGGAACTCGCCCGACTCAATGAACACGTGCCGAATACCAATCAGTTCGGCCAGTTCGCTTGCCTGCTGCCGTTCCAACTCCGGGACGGCCGGAGTCACCGAGGTGACGGCCACGGCTCGGTCGCCGCACGCCAGTCGAGCGGCCTTGGCCACGACGGTGCTGTCCAAGCCGGCCGAGAAGGCTACGGCCACGCGACCGTAGCTGCGCAAGAGGTCCAGCAGCCGGTCGCGTTTGGCCGCCAGTTCCGGACTCAACTCGAAGGTCATGGCTTTCTTTTTCGGCGGTTTTGTTCAACGAGGTCCACACGGACGGTGGGCAGGCCGTGAGAAGGCGGTTCGAGCACGCGCGGCGGCTTACTGCGGACGCCACCGGCGACAGCGCCCTTCAGCCTCGACGCCGACCGCCGACCACTTGCACAAGAGGGCGTTTGCTCGTCTGCAACAGGACGAGCAACGGCCGCGGGCCTGGCGGCAGCAAGCCGCACTGTGAGCCGCAACTCCATGTTAGCAACCGGAGCACCGTGGGCGAAAGAGTGCCGGCGCCGAGGAGCGTGCTCTTCGGGGCTGAACGCCGGACCTCGCCCCGGCGGGGTCTGAGCCGAACGGGGCGACAAAACCACGTCTCTCCCGCCCCCGGGGGTTCCTTGGTCATTCCCCGCAAGTCGACTTCCCGGCGCGGCTACTTCGGCTTGGAAGAGCCGGCCTTGTCCGACTTTTTCGACCCTTCCGCCCCTTCAGGCTTTCTCGCCTCGGCGGCCTTCTTGGCCTGACGCTGCCGGGCTTCTTGCAGCACGCGAGCGGCTTCGGGCAGGGCCATTCGCTGCAGGTAGCGCTTGGCCGAGCTGCGAACGGCCGGCTCGGGGTCGTCCAGGAACCGGCCGAGGGCTCGAGCGGCCGCGGGCGTTCCCTGTCGGTAGAGCAGGTAAGTGGCGTAGGTGCGAAGCTGCGGGTTCCGTTCGGCCAGCTTCACAATGGCCTCGGTTGCGCGAGGGTCGGACAGCTTCCCCAAGGCCGACAGCAGTGGCGGGGCGTGGGCGTCCCGAGCCTTCTCGGCCGCTCGCAGCAGCTCCGGCAACGCCCGCTCGGGTTCGAACCGCACAATGGCGTGGGCGGCGACGGGGAACGCTTTCAACTTGCCGCTGCGCAGGGTGTCACGCAAGACTTCGAACGCCTGCGGGTCTTTCGTCCGAGCCAGCGCGGCGGCAGCGAAGACCCGCGTGAGCGTGGACTGGTCGGCCAGGAGCGGTCGGAGCCGGCGCACAACTTTCTCCGGAAGCGGGCCCCCGCCGAAAGCCAGAACGCGCAGACCGCTCTCCTGGACGGTCGGGCTCTTGTCGCCAACCAGTTTGAGCACCCAGTCGCTGACGTCCGAACCGGTCGCCTCGGCCAGCGTCAGCACGTTCTCGAACAGCCGTCGGTGAGCGTCGGACAGGTCGGACGAGCGGAGTTGCTCGACGACCTGCTCGTACACGCGCGGGTCCTCCGACGTGGCCACCAGGCTGGCGAGCATTCGGCCTGTGTCGACAGGCAACTTCGCCAACTCGGGAACCAGGTACGGAACGGCCGCCGGACCCAACGCTCGCAACCGGCTGAGCGCCCGCCACCGGTCGCGAGACGACTTGCTTGTCAGCAGGGGCTTGACCTCCTGCAGCTTTTTCTGGACGAACCGACCGACCGCCGCGTCGGCCTTGGGCGTTCCAAGCGACGCCAGAAACTGCAGGGCCTCACGTTGGACGGACGAGTCCGAGTCGGCCAGTGCCTGGGACGCAAGGTCCGTTGGGTCAACGCCGTCCAGCTTCTCCAACGCTCTGACCGCAGCCAGACGCACCTCGACGGCCGAGTCCTGCAGCAGCTCGCCGAACCGCCGGACCGTGCCCGCTCGGTCCAATTGGTGCAAGGCCACGGCAGCCCAGACTCGTTCGTTCTTGCCCTTTCGCGAGAAAAGTTGCTCCAGCGCCTTTTTCGCTTCCGAGCTGGGCAGCCTGCCCAAGCCTTGAATGGCCAGTTGAGCGGTTTGCGGGTCGGCGTTGGCCGACACGTCCACCAGCAGCGGAACGGCCTTGGAACTGCCCGACGCGGCCAGAGCTCGCACGGCCGCTCGGCGAACACGTAGGTCCGAGTCTTCCAGACGCGGCTGCGCCAAAGCAAGCAGCTGCAAGTCTTTGGTTTGTTCGAGCACGCGGAGCGCTGCCGCCCGCACCTCGGCCACCGGGTCCAGCACCGACTGTCGGACCAAGTCGACGCGTCCGGCCAGCGACTCTCCCAACAGCCCCCAGCCCACGGCGGCGCGTCGCCGCACGTCCGGGTCGGGGTCCTGGAGCAGCTTCTGAAGCCGCTCGCGCGCTCCCTGCGGGTGGTAAAGGCCCAAACGGACTGCCGCCAAGCCACGCTCTTCCGGCCGCTCGCTCTCCGCCTGCTCCAAGAACCGCTGCAACGCCTCGGCCACCAGCTTCTCGACCACCTCGTCCAGGGCCGAACCGCGTTTGTCCTTGTCTCGAATGACCCCGCGGTCGTCAATGAAGTAAAGGGTGGGCCAGCTGTGCACACCCCACGCTCGGGCAATGGGCCCCTCGGTGCTGCCGCCGTCCCAGAAGGACCGCCAAGTCACGGACTCTCGAACGCGAGCCTTCAGCGCGCGTTCTTTCGGGTCGCTGTTGA
>CAYSAG010000449.1:0-3385 GCA_964428935.1 uncultured Planctomycetaceae bacterium
AGGAGATTCGTCATCTAGCCTTCAGCAACTTGTTTGCTGAAGGAGAACACAGATGGCAAATCGACTTAAAATGGCTAAAATCAACGCAATCCAAACCCTTCACGGGTCCGGTTATTCCGGTCGTAAGATCGCTGCGCTTTTGGACGTTCATCGCGAGACGGTCGCGAAATATGTCTCGGCGTTGCAAAACCGGCCAAACGCGCCCACCGGGTCGGAGGTCGAGAACGGGCGCTCCGATCCGGAGATCCGGCCGGGACCGGTCAGTCGTTGCGAACCGTTTCGCGACGTCATCCAGACGAAGCTGGAACAGGGGCTCTCCGCTCAACGGATCCATCAGGACCTGGTGGCCGACCACGGCTTCACGGCGGAGTATCCGAGCGTTCGGCGATTCGTCGCCCGGCTGGCGGGAACGCGTGAACTGCCGGTGCGACGGGTGGAAGTCTTACCCGGCGAGGAAGCCCAAGTCGACTTCGGCACCGGGGCGTTCGTCAAGATGCCGGACGGCAAGAGACGCCGGGCGTGGGTGTTCCGCATCGTGCTGTCCCATTCGCGGAAGGCGTACAGCGAAGCGGTGTGGCGTCAGAGTACCGAAGCGTTCCTCGGCGCGTTGGAGAATGCGTTCCGCCATTTCGGCGGCGTGCCGAAGACGTTGGTGATCGACAATCTGAAAGCGGCCGTGAAGCGAGCCGACTGGTACGATCCCGAAGTGCATCCGAAGTTGCAGTCGTTCGCAGCGCACTACGGCACGGTGTTTTTGCCGACGAAACCGTACACGCCGCAGCACAAAGGCAAAGTCGAAGCGGGCGTCAAATACGTCAAGAACAACGCGTTGAAGGCCCGCACGTTCGCCAGTCTCGAAGAACAGAACACCTGCCTGCGCGACTGGGAACGGAACGTTGCCGACACGCGGATTCACGGCACGACCAAGCGGCAGGTGCTGAAACAGTTCACAGAAATCGAGCGCTCGGCGTTGTTGCCGTTGCCGGTCGAGCGGTTTCCGTTTTTCCATGAAGGCCGCCGCACGGTGCATCGCGACGGCCACATCGAAGTCGATAAGGCGTATTACTCCGTGCCGCCGGAATACGTCACGCGGCGGTTGTGGGTCCGTTGGGATAGCCGCCTGGTTCGCGTTTTCAACGCTCGTTGGGAGCAGTTGGCAATTCACGCGAAGACGGAACCAGGCCGCTTCCGCACCGCTGCGAATCACATTCCGCAAGAGAAAGTTTCGGCGGTGGAACGCGGCACGAACGCGCTGTTGCGACAAATCGCTTCCATCGGTCCGCAGACCCGGCAGTGGAGTGAAGCGATGACGCAGGCCCGTGGCGTCCAGGGCGTGCGCGTGCTGGCGGGACTCAAGGCGTTGGCTTCCAAACACGATCCCCAGGCGTTGGAAGACGCCTGCGAAAAAGCGTTGGCCCACGGTGCGTACCGGCTCCGCACGATCCGCGCACTGCTCAAACGGCAGACGCCGAAACAGCGGCAGTTCGACTTTCTGGAAGACCATCCTGTGATCCGACCCCTGAGCGATTACTCGCTCGCTTCTCTTCACCAATTCCGAAAGGAACGATCCGATGAACGCGAAACTCGTTGAGATGTTGAAACAGTTGCGGCTGAGCGGCCTGTCCGCCACGTTGGAAGTCCGTCTGCAGGAGGCGACCGCCAATCAGCTCAACCATGTTGAGTTTCTGGAACTCGTGCTGCAGGATGAGTTGGCCGTGCGTTACGAACGCCTAGTCGATCGCCGCACGCGAGCCGCCCACTTCCGCGAACAGAAAACGCTGGAAGATTTCGATTGGCGATTCAACCCGTCCGTCAACCGCAAGCAGGTTTTCGATCTGGCGGCGGGCGAATTCGTTCGCCGTCATCGCGATGTGCTGCTGATGGGACCGCCCGGTGTGGGAAAAAGTCACATCGCGCAATCGATCGGGCATCAGTTGATCAAGGCCGGTTACCTCGTGCTGTATCGCAGCATCTTCGACGCCGTCCGCGACCTGCTGCACGATGAAGCGTTCGAAGGGCACGACAAGGTGATGGCCAAATATCTCAAGCCGGACCTCTTGATCCTCGACGACATGGGCATGAAAACTCTGCCCAAACGCTCCGGCGAATATCTGTTCGAAATCATCATGCGACGGCACGAACTCAAAAGCACGATGATGACCAGCAACCGTCCGCTGGAAGACTGGGGCAAACTGATGGGAGACGTTCCCGCCGCGACCGCGATCCTCGATCGCTTCCTGCAGGGAGCGGAGTTGATCGAAATCACCGGCAAGAGCTACCGGCTGCGAGGCAAATAACCGGCCAACGCGGCCACCGGTTCGCGACGCTTTCTGAAAAGGTTTTCTGAGGTATGGCAGGTCAAAAGCACGACTGTGATCCCAAAGAACCCGGCAGCCGCAGCTGCCGGGCCAATCGGAATCCTGCTTCCGACCTGACCTGGTTCTCCCTCGTCGGGTTGCTCCTCAGCAGAGCCCAACTCCGTTTCCCCAGGCACCGAAAACATAATCTCTGGAAACGTCCATTCGGTGAAAACTTCAAAACCAGCCAAACGCGCCCACCGGGTCGCGAACGGCATCAACGACAAAAACCACTTGCATCTCAAGAGAAAACCAGAGAAAACAGAGCCAGAGATGCGGCTCCGACACGTGAAAACCAATCCGTTCACCTGTCGGTTTTAACGCGCCCATCCGTGGCCGGTTCTAACGCGCCCAATGACAGTATTTCATCGGGGTTGGCGATTTCGCTTGCTGAGTTTTTGTTGGCGGGAGCGGGTTCTTTCTTTCTGGCGGAGTTCGTCGATTTGCCAGTGATGTTGCGGGTGGTCGATTCCAACAAATAGCTATGATACACTGGTCATCGTTCGTTACTCCTGGTGGCCGTGGGATAACAATACCGCTTGAAGCAACGAACACCGAAGAGAGACTCCAGACTTATTAGCCGGGGCGGGGTGGGGCTGTGCTCCGAAGACTCCGCTTCGACTCCGGCCACCGCTTACCATTTTGAAAAACTGACCAGCCCTGTCTGTGCCGACGCGTCAAACTTATTTGCGAAGATCTGAACGAGATGGAAATTCGTGATTTCGCCCAGCGGATTCTCTTTGTCGATAATCTCGATGAAAAACTGTTGCCGGCCCGCCTCCCGCTGACCGACGGGAATCCGGGGCAGCCGCTACGGGTGGAAGAACCTGTGCGCCCTGACAATCTGCAGTTTGCGCCGCGGCGGACGGCACCGGGAATGCCGGCTCCGGTAGCTTTTCGCGATCCGGCGAAACGTGCTGTGGCGCATCACATCATGGCCAATCATGAATTACAGGCGCTGGAGGTGATGGCATTTGTCTTGTGCGCGTTCCCACATGCCGTAGCCGAATTTCGCCGCGGCATGATGG
>CAYSAG010000450.1:0-3379 GCA_964428935.1 uncultured Planctomycetaceae bacterium
ATGTCCACCAGGGCAAACTTGTGGTTGGCCGGAATGTCGTCAGCCAGCTGGACTTTCACTGTCTTGTCTTGGCCTTCCAGCAGGCACTCGACTTCCTCGCCGCGGCGACCTGAACCGATCAGGTTGCCGACGTTGTCGTCCGGATGAATCACAATGGCACGCAACGTCATTCCGTGTCCTCCTGCAAGCAATCAACGTTTGCATGACGTTCGAAGAGACTTGGGTGTCGACCGACCGCGGCACGCCGTCAGTCCGCCCCAGAGGTCGCTCCTGTCAGCAAGACAAAGTACTCGTCTCCGACCCACGGACGCCAGCGCACACCGACTGGCGAGTCCGCGAACGGGTTGTTCGTCGCTCCTGCGTTCTGACTGCGCCCTGTGTTTCACCAAGCTCGGACGCGCTTCCACGCTCGGTGCACGCGGAAAGCTTCCGCTGCCGCCACACCAGCCTGTCTTCCTCGCGTCCGGCACTGGTGCAACACCAACTCTTCCAAGTCGGCAAACGCTGCCGTCTTGCCCCGCTTTCGTTGACTGACGTGGCAAGCCAGCATTCGGCGTTTCAGCTCCACGTAGTCGCTCACGTCCACGTACACCTCGGGCTGAAACTCGTGCATCTCCAGCGTGTCCATCCACCACACAGCCGGTTGTGCCGCCGCGGGCGGCGAAGCCGTCTGCAGACCCGGGGACGTGCAGAGCCAACTGGCTGCTTCCGCCAGCGCACCCGCCGCTCGGTGGTCCGGGTGGTAGTCCTGCGGCGAATGCGTGAGGACCAGCGTCGGCTGCCAGCGACGAAACAGCTCCACCACGGCCAGCCGCTGGTCGAGCGAGTCGGCCAGAGTGGCGTCTGGAAAGTCGGCCACGACCAGTTCCGCTCCCAGCAACGCAACCGACCGTTCCAACTCGGTCCGCCGAACCTGGGCCAGGTCCTCCACTCGGTCCGGTGGCTGGCCCTTCTCGCCCCGACAAAGCACACACACGGCAACGGCAGCACCGTCGGCAGCCGCTCGCGCCAATGTGCCAGCACAGAGGCACTCGTCGTCGGGATGAGCGACGACGGCAAGGACTCGTTCTCCGGAGAAGTTCAGTCGCATCAGTCGTTCTCGAAGTTTCCCCCAACGCTGGCCCCATGACTTCCGCGACCTGGACGGATCAGCCAACCCGCAGGCCGACCGGACCAACGGCGCCCGCCGGACGACGCTTCTGTGCAACCAGCTGACCTAGCGCAGTCGGATGTCCGGCTTTTCGGCAACGAAGCGAGTGACCGTGATTTGTGCGTCGTCGTGCAGCCGCAGCAGTGAGGCGGGACACGCGGCTTCGATAGGGCCGTGCAGCACTCGACGCACCACCGCCCGCTGCCAGGGACGGTTGCAGTAGAACCGGCACTGTCTGGCCGACAGAATCTCACGCATCCCCACCGTGACGGCTCGCCGCGGCACAATGCCGATCTCACCACCGACTGTTACCGAATTGATGGTTCTCGTCTCGCGGCTCAGGCTCAAGACCCGCGTGGGCAGCGCAGCGAACTGGTCGACCGTCAGCGATTCGCCCGGCTCGGGCGGTTCATTGAACGCGACGTGCCCGTTGATGCCAATGCCACCAAAACAGACGTCGACGCCGCCGTGCCGCTCGACCAACCGAGCAACAGCCTCTGGACACGAAGGATCGGGAAACACGCGGTTTTCGGGCAGGGGAGCCAGCTCGGGGTCTAGCCGGTCGTAAAAGTTCCGCTCCATGAACCCACGGAAACTGAGCGGGTGGTCTGGCTCGATCCACCGATCCTCGTCCGTCAGGTACTCATCCATATTGATCAGCACGACGTCCCGCCAGTCGGCTCGTCGCTGGTTGATCATTTCGGCCAGCGGAGCAAACTGGTCGACCGGGCCGACGGGCAGAATCATGACCGGCGTCTTGCCTGACTCTCGAGCTGCTTCGACAGCGTGAAAAACGTCCTCGGCGAACTGGCGAGCCAATGCCATCCCATCTTCTACAATGCGAACTTTGACCGGCGTGCCCTCTCCCAGTCTCTCTGGCTCGACAAACAGGTACTCGGGCAGTCGTACGGCCATGAGCTCTCCCCCTCGCGTGCGTTTCGGTGCAACTGGCGGTTTCCGGGCCGGACGCCGCCTTGCGTCGGTTGGGGCCAAGCCTCATCCGCTCACTTTTGCGTTTGCGGCACCTTGGCCCAGTCGGCCAGAAACTGAGCGATTCCGGCGTCGGTCAGTGGATGTTGGTAGAGTTGCTTCAACGTCTCCAGCCGCATCGTGCAGGCGTCGGCCCCCAGTAACGCCGCTTGCAGCACGTGCTGAGGATGCCGTACAGCCGCCACCAGGACTTGCGTCTGAAAGCCGTAGTTGTCGTAGATCTTGCGAATCTGCTCGACCAGCACCATTCCGTCGTGGCCGACAACGTCGAGCCTTCCGACAAACGGGCTGACGTACGTCGCTCCGCACTTTGCCGCCAGCAAAGCCTGCAGCGGCGAGAACACGACCGTCACGTTCGTTTGAATGTTCTCTTTGGACAGGATCTGAACGGCCTTGAGCCCGTCCGGGGTGACGGGAATTTTCACCACGGCGTTGTCGGCGATCTTGGCCAGCTCACGCGCCTCCCGCACAATTTCGTCTGTCCGGGTCGAGACAGCTTCCACACTGACCGGTCCCGGCACCAGCTCGCAGATCTCACGGTAGACCTCGTAAGCCGGACGGCCGGTCTTGGAGACGTGGGTCGGGTTGGTCGTGACTCCCTCAATCACCCCCAAGTCGAGCGCTTCACGAATTTCGTGCAAGTGAGCCGTGTCCAAGAACAGCTTCATGCGTCGCCCCCTTTTTCTCACTCGCTTCCGCGTCACTTCGCGGCTGCGGCCAGCCAACTGATCCGCGCACCTCGTCGGTCGACGCAGAGTCGTCCGAAATGGAACGCGACGTCCAACGTCTCGCAAAGGGCTGCGTCGCCAGGGACCAAGTCCATCCCCCAGCGGAAAGTACACCCCAGGAAGCCGCCGTCACCGCTCCAACATAGCCGGACCGCCGTCAGACTGGCAAGCCACCGACGGCCGAGAGTCCGACGGCGTCTGTCTGCGGTCGTACAGGATTCAAATGCAAACAGATCCCGGCTTCCACTTCCTGACTCAGTCGTTCGATCGCGAGAAGGATTCACGACCGGCTTGTGGCGGAGAGGTGATTGAATCGGGACCTGCGCGACGAACTGTGGCGGTCCGTTCTGCGGCAGCCGAATCGCTCAGATGCAACCGCGTGCCGCAACGCTGGGCTTTATGACTCCTGGACCAATTGGAAACGATCGGCCCGTCAGCGACAAAGTAATTGTGGTCCTTCACAGAATTGCGCGCGCTCTTGACAAGAGAAGGACATGCTGGTCTGGTCTGA
>CAYSAG010000451.1:0-3379 GCA_964428935.1 uncultured Planctomycetaceae bacterium
GAAGCTGTCGTAGTTGTCGACGAGGAGAATGTCCATGGCTGTGGTGTGAAGCTGCTGCTTGCAGTGCAGCGCGACAGGAACGACGTCGGGCGGACCGCCGCCGGTGTCCGTTGGCGGGCACGCCTCGCGCGGACAGACCGCCCTGCGGCGGCCGCAGCCGGCCCGGGGTCGACACCGTCACCGTACCGCTCGGAGCATTCCCTCGGCCTTGTGCAGCGTCTCGTCGTACTCGGACCGCGGGTCGGACTGAGCCACGACGCCGCCGCCGACGGAACACTGAGCCCAACCGGCTCGGCAGACGAACGTCCGAATCAAAATGCTGCTGTCCAGGCGGCCGTCGAAGCTGAGGAAGAACAACGAGCCGCAGTAGGGCCCTCGCACCGTCGGCTCTTGCTCGGCAATGATTTCCATTGTGCGGACCTTGGGAGCTCCGGTGACCGAGCCGCCTGGAAAGGTCGCCGCCCACAAGTCCCACACGTCGCACTCGTCTCGCAAACGCCCCTCGACCACCGAGACCAAGTGCTGGACCGTCTCGAAAGCCTCGACGCGACACAGCTCGGTGGCTCGCACCGTGCCCGGACGGCACACGCGCGAAAGGTCGTTCCGCAACAGGTCGACAATCATGACGTTCTCGGCCACGTCCTTCGGGCTTTGGAGCAGCTCCGCGCGGAGCCGACGGTCCGCTTCGGCAGTGTCGCCGCGCGGCCGTGTTCCCTTGACGGGCCGAGTTTCCACGCGGTCCGACTCCACCCGCAAGAACCGCTCCGGCGAGGCGCTCACCACCGCCCAGTCCCGATGCCCGAAAAAGGCCGCAAAGGGCGCGGGGTTGCAGCGACGCAACCGCTCGTACAAGTCGAGCGGCGAACGCGGCCACCGCACGAGCAGACGCTGCGACACGTTGGCCTGGAAAATGTCTCCCGCACGAATGGACTCCACCACCCGTTCGACCATTCGCAAGTAGTCGTCGCGACGAAAGTCACTGAAAACGCCCGGCAACCGCGGCACGGGCCAGTGGGGAGCCAACCGCTCCGGCGGCAAAGCCGTCGCCGAAACGAACAGACCGCGCGAAGCTTTTCCGCCCGCCGTCGCTTCTGGTTTCCCAGCGGCCGGGCCACCGCGACCCGCTCGGCTCAACCGCTCCCGCACCCACCGCACACGCCAGGCCGCTCGACGCTGCCGGCGCCGGACGTCGCGTTCCGGAAAGCCTTGCGACACCAGCCAGCACCGGCCCGAAAGGTGGTCCCACGCCAAGACCCAGTCGTAAAAGGCCACCGTCAACACCGGCAGGCGAAACTCGTCGAACCGAGCTTGCGGAACCCGCTCCCAGCTCCCGCCCAACTCGTACCCCAACACGCCCACCGCTCCGCCTTGAAACGGAGGCAGCCCAGGCACGCCGAGGGCGTGAAACCGCGAGCCGTACCGACGCACGTCCGAGAACGGGTCGGCGCCGTACTCCGCCGCCTGACGCTGAAAAACGGCAAACGGGTCGGCGCAAACGAACGAGTAGCGTCCCAGCGGCTCGCGGACCAGCGTGCTCTCCAGCGCAACAACGGGCGTGCGCACGGAACGGTCGCAGAAAGCCTGCAAGACAGCGAACACGTCCGGCGCGGGAGACAGCTCCTCGACCAACGGCAGGCTCGAACGGTCCGGCGTCGCACCCGGGGGCACGCGCTCGCCCAAGCCCAAGGCGGTCGCTGACGACGGCGAGCGGTTGGCAGACAGTCCCGCCCGCCCGCCCGCTCCAGTCGCAGCAGCTTCCCCGTGCAGCTTGTCCTCCGAACCGCTCATTGGCTTCGGCCCGACAGAAGTGAAAAGGCTCGGGAATTGCAGCGAGTTGCTCCTTGAGCCTTTCTTGAACCCGTTTGAGCGTCTCTGAACCTGCGCTTCCAGACCCGCTCGCTTTTCCCGAGCAAAGACGCTCGCTCGCAACCACGCCGACGCGCTGGAACTGCGACAGTCTGCAAGAAAACGCCCCGGAATTCCAGGCCCGTCCGAGCTAATCGAGGGTGTCCGGGAATTTGTCCGCTTTCGTCCAGGCATTCGCGAGCTTGGAGTGACCGGACCTGCCGGACGGAGCTGGCGTCGGAACAGAGACCGTCGGCGGCCACGACAGAGCGTGGTGCTCCACAATTCCCGGAGACCCTCGACTAATGTGGAAAGCGTTCGCAACCGGGCAACCGGACAGGTTGCGGAGAAGAGCGGGGCGGGACGAGCGGCTCCTCCCCGTGGCTCGGCCCCTTGCGGCTCGGCCAGTAGGCTCCAGCACGGACGCGTTTCGACGCCGTCCGCGTGGTGCTCGCGGGACGCGTTTGAGCACGCCGGTGCGTTGAACGACTCGAGCCGGCACGGCAAGATGAGTGGCACCACCGGCACGCGAGCAGGTTCGAAAGGACCGGGAAGGTTGGGGCAGCGGAGCTGAAGGCCGCTGCAGGGTGGGTTCCACAACGGTCTGTTCGGACGGCGGCCGGGGCGGACCACGACCGAAAAAACACGGGAGTTTTCGAAAAGGAGCAGGCATGAGCACACCGACGGCTTTCACCGGCGCGGCGTTGGGGCGAGGCCGGCGGCCGAGCCGTCTGGGCCGGTCGGCGTTCTGCCGCTCGGCGCGAGCGTCCCGCCGGACGGCTTGTCGCGTCCCGGCTGTGGCTTTGGTGCTCGGGGCGTTGCTGGCTCGGTCGGCGAGCGGCCTTCCGCCGCAAGTCGAGTGGCCCGGGCCGTTCCCGTACGGCTTGGCCAGTGACGGCCGTCGCGTGTGGGCGGTGGACTTTCGCGACCAGACGCTTTACCGAGTCGACTTGCAGCGGCGGTCGGTTCGAGCCGTGGCCCAATTGCCCGTTCGAGCTCCGGCCGGACTGTGCTTTCTGGACGGACGTCTGTGGGTGGTCGGTGCGGACGGCCTTTACTCCGTCCGGCCCGACGGCTCGGACTGTCGTCTTTGGTCGCGTTGGACGTGGTCGGGCATTCCGACGGGCTTGGCCACGGACGGGCGACGGCTGTTCGTCGCCGACCGGCAAACGCGCCAGGTCCTCGTGCTCGACGCGCAAACGCGCAAGCGGCTGGCCTGTTTCGACTCGCCCGGCCAGTGGCCTCGCGGCCTCGCCTTCCACGGCGGCTTGCTGTGGTTGGTGGATTCGGCCGACCGAGCCGTCTACGGGCTGGACCCGGAGACGGGCCGCGTGCAGGCGGCGTTCGTGGCGCCGGAGGGTGAACCGCGCGGAGTGGCGTTCGTCGACGGGCTGTGGTGGTTTTCGTTGCGGAACGGGCGGCGGCTGGTGGCGACGAAGGTCGAGCGGCTGCCGCCGTCCGTGCCCGGCAACGCGTTGCGAAGCAACCCGCTGCGGGTGCGGGTGAGGTTCGTCGACACGGTTCGGAACCAATC
>CAYSAG010000452.1:0-3352 GCA_964428935.1 uncultured Planctomycetaceae bacterium
CAGCGTAGCCGTAGCCGAACCCGCCCCCGCCGAACGTGCTGGCACCAAAACTACCGAAGGCGCCGAACCCGGTCGAGCCGGCGCGTCCAAACCCTGTTCCGCCGAAGCCAGCGCCACCGAACCCGGTACCGCCGAATCCGGAGGTCCCAGAACCGACTCCGCTGAATCCCGGAATGCTACCGAATCCGGTCGCTCCGCCCGCCGTTCCACCAAAGCCGCCGATTCCAAAACCCCCTTCTTCGCCCTCCTCACCGTAGCCCTCGTACTCCTCCTCGCCCTCCCCCTCTTCCATCATGGCCTCTTCGTCCTCCTCCTCACCACCTCCGTACATCTCTTCATCCTCTTCGTCGCTACCGAATTCGCTGGTCGCCTCGCTCTCGGCGGCAGCAGCGCCTTTCCTGGACCCACCGAACAGCAAGATGCCGGCCACGGCTTTGATGTCCGCGTCCAGAATGGACGTCGCCGACTCGTTGACCCGAGCGACGGCCTGCAGCAGGTCGCGCGTCAGCCAAATGTCCTCCTGCGCCCCCCACATTTCCTCCCACGTCGGGGGCAGGTTCTGCCACTGTTCGTACGGGGCTCGAGGAATCGCGCCGAACGGCAAGATGACCTTGCGAGGGGCATTGCTGGGTCGGAGCGGATCCACTGTCTCGTCGACAGGATCGACCGTCAGCCACACCTTCCGCAGCTCGGACGCGTAGTCCTGAGCGTACAACACCGGGATGTTGACTTGTTTCTTCCGGTCCTCCAGCTGGCCGTGCCACGGACATTCCTTCATGTCCGCTTCGATCGTCTCGGGCCACGTCATCGCCTGAAGCTGCCTCTGCCAGATCTTCTCCGTGGCCAGCCGTAACCGCTCGGTGCGCTGGGCATTGATCTTGTTCACCTCGTCGATCCAACTTTGGTTCGGAGCATTGGTGCCGTCCGGCACGGAGTTGAAAGTGTTGTCCAGCTCCGACCAGCGCTGTTCGATCTGCTCCGCCAGCTTGGCCGTCCCTAGCCACCAACCGATCGGGGGCAGCAGCACGGCCACGCCGAAGAAGATCCAGAACTTGTAGACCGCAATTTGTTTCAGGTAGTCCATGGCACCGACTCGTCTATCCGAATCCTTTGGTTCCCGTCAAACGGCCCACTGAAATGGTCCGTTTCGACCATCCAAGCCAGACAACCACCGAATCTCACTCCTCGCCGGAATCGGCAGCTTCTTCGCCGCCCGCCGTCTCTGCGGCTTCGCCCGACTCGCCCTCGGCTCCCAGAGCGATCTGGTCGCGCTGGTCCGGCGGCGTTGGCTTCCAGACGAACTGCACAATGAAGTTGGTCTTCTTGATCACTTGGGTTCCCGGAGCGCCCGGTTGACCGGCCGGATGACCCGGTACGGCGCCTGGGGCCGGCGTCACGGGACGCGTCGGGAAACCGCCAAACGAGCGTGGTCTGATCACGCCCGGCTGCGGAACAGCCGCGGCTTGCGGCCCAGCGGGATTGTACGGCACGTCTTCGATCTGATGAGCGATGATCGTCGCATGGGTGATTCCCAGCTTCCGGACCGGTACCGGTTGAGGGCTGTTCGGCTGCTGAACCTCCAACTGTTGCAAGTTCTTCAGCAGTGTGTTCAGCACGTACAGCCGCCCCTGCTTCTGGGGGTTCTTCGGCTCGTAATGGTAGTGGTAGCCGATCAACATCACGATGTAGCCAGGACCGGTCGGCGGATTCGCTTGGTCCTCCGGAAGCATTGCCAGCTTGTGCTGCTCCTTGAGGCTGGCGAACCACTTCGACAGGTCGTCGACCTTGTTGGTGACGATCTGCGTGATGTTGATGCGATCGCGCAGGCTGATGTCTTCGATGTCCTGTTTGTCCCCGACGTCTCGCGGCAAACACTCGTTAATGGCTCGGTACAGTTCCATCCAGTAAGGAGTTGGATGGAGCGGCTCGAGCAGCTTTTCGCCTTGAGCCACAATCTGTGCGTGCTGACCGACCGCCTGGTCGTAGGTCGACTTGAAGTTGGAAACCTTTGAGGTGAACTCTTGAGCTGCGGTCTCGGCCTCTCCAAAGCGATCAGCGCTGACCGACTGGGCGACGCGGCTGTAGCCGAAAGCTGACAGCGAAAGCCCCAACAACAAAGAAGCCGCAGCCACGACGGCCCACGGCTTTTTCTTGCGAATCGTCCGCGAAATCGCGATTTCCGTCGGCAGCAGGGACGTGTGAATGTGCGTCAGCCGTAAAGCCTGCAACGCCGCGCCGTACGGCACGACGAAGCTCATGATGTTCTCTTGGAACAGCGGCGACCCCACGACCAGATCGCCGACGAGCGAGTCGAACGCCTCGGTCCGCTGGACCTCATGCTGCAGGTTTTGCTGCAAGAACTTCTGCAGCCCAGCTAGCTTAAAGCCGTTGCCCATTCCGATGACCCGCCCGATTTTGGCGTCTCGGTTGATGCTGGAGAAGTAACCGATCGACCGCTGGATTTCCGAGACGTAGTCGTTGAAGACGGGCCGCAATGCTTGGAACACCGCCCGCGGATCGGGCGACTTCGTCGCATTGCACTTCAGGTGTTCCGCCTTGGCGAAGGTGAGTTTCAACGACTTGGTCAGAGCCCGCGTGAAGTGATTGCCGCCGATGGGGATGTTTCGAATCCAAATCTTCTCGCCGTTGGTGATGACCAAGCCGGTGTTGTCGGTGCCCATGTCCAGGGCAATAATGTATTCATCTTGACCCACCAACTCATCTTCCGGCCGCAGGCCGAACTGGTCGTAGCAAAGGAAGTTGTAGACACACAGCGGCCCGATCTGCACCAGCTCGACGTCGATCTTCCGGTCCAGCAGCGGAGTCAGGTACTGCATGACTTGCTCGCGTTTCATCGCGAACAGCCCGACCTGAGCTCCCAGCAAGTAGCCGCTTTCCTCGATGGCTCGCCCAATCGTCTGGTAGTCCCAGACCACATCTTCCAAAGCGAAGGGGATCTGCTGGCGGGCCTCGTAACGGACGATGTCGGCCACCTTCCCTGCCTCGACCGGCGGCAGCGAGATGAACCGGGCCAACGCCGTGCTACCCGGAACGGCCAAGGCGATCACGTCGCCTTTCAGTTCGTTTCGCGAAAGGAAAGTATCCAACGATTTGGCGATGAGCTCGTGCGGAATCGCGTCCGGCTGACTCAAAATCTTGTCGTGCGGGACGTAATCAAACGCGACAGCGATGACTTGCTTCGCCGCTTCGGCGTACCGGAGCCGAATCGCCTTCAGCGCCGATTGACCAATCTCAATTCCCCAGACGGCGGGTTGTTCTGCCATCTTGATAGGCTCCTCGAGTACCGACACTGCAGAAGCGCGCCGCCAAGACACGCCTTAAGTTCAGACCT
>CAYSAG010000453.1:0-3329 GCA_964428935.1 uncultured Planctomycetaceae bacterium
GGCACGGCTTGACGCACGCCAAAATCGAGACGCTGGTCCAAAACGCCGTTGGACGACACCTTTACACGTCGGTCGGTTTTCGCGAGGTCGCTCGGCAAATTCACTTCGTCGCCGACCTTTCCAGCCCGGAGACGCAACCTCCGGCGTCTCGCGAAGGCTGAGCGGTGGGAGAGCGGCGGCAACGTGCACCGCCTGCTCCCGCGCGGCTTGAACGTCCACGGACCGAGCCGCCTTGAAGGAGTGACACAGGTGTCGGCAGCGAAGGGCGACGTCTCGGCCGGAGCCGTCACCTCGACAGTGGTCGGCCCGTCCCGGGCCGGGCCGGTTAGGGGTGGCCCGAACGAGCCGTCCGGTCCGGACCACCCTGTGGACGGCTGCCGACGCGGGAACCAGGCGTCGGCGCCGGTGGGACACGCCACGTTTGTCGCAGTGGGAGGGTTCATTTTCATGCGAGTGGCCGTTGTCGGTTCTTCCGGACAGCTCGGCACGGACCTGGTGCAGCGGCTTGGCGAACAGGCCGTCCCATTGACTCACCAGCAAGTCGAAGTGGCCGACCTGCGGAGCGTGCGGTCGGCGCTGGAAGCGGTCCGTCCGGACGTCGTCGTCAACTGCGCGGCTTACAACTTCGTGGACCGAGCGGAAGACGAGCCGCAGGCGGCTTGGGCCGTCAACGCGTTGGGACCGCGGAACCTGGCCGTCGTCTGCTCGGAACAAGACGCCGTGCTCGTGCACGTCAGCACCGACCACGTGTTCGGCCTGGACGACGGCCGCCAGCGACCCTACACCGAAACCGACCCACCCGGACCGGTGAGCGTGTACGGGGTCAGCAAGTTGGCCGGCGAGTACTTTGTGCGGAGCCTTTGCCCTCGGTCGTTCGTTGTGCGCACGTGCGGCTTGTACGGACTGGCGGGAACGTCCGGACGGGGAAAAGGAAATTTTGTCGAGACCATGCTGCGGTTGGCCCGGGAGGGTCGGCCGGTGCGCGTCGTGAACGACCAGCGGTGCACGCCCACGTCGACGACCGAGTTGGCTGCCGCGGTGGTCCGGCTGTTCCAGACGGAGCGGTTTGGCATGTACCACGTCACGAACGCCGGCGACTGCACGTGGTTCGAGTTTGCCTGCGAAATTTTTCGACTGGAGGGGCTGGACGTGCCGGTCGTTCCGATTCGCTCGGAACAGTTCGGAGCACGCGCCCGCCGCCCGCGCTACAGCGTCCTGGACTGCTCGAAGCTGAGCCGAGTGACGGGCGTCGTGCTGTCGGACTGGCGAGCGGCGCTGGCCGACTACCTTCGCCGGCGCCGGGCGGAACGAGACGTCGAGCGGGACACGGCGTCGAGCGGGACGGAGCCGTGAGCGGGAGGCGACGTCCGCCGGAGCCGGTCCGGGTCGGTTAGCGGCGCAACGGGCGTGCGGTGTGAGAAACCGAAGCGGTTGCGGTCCCCTTGCCCGTTGTGGCTTTTTTGCGGGCCACGCCGGCGGCAGAACTCGCCTTTCGTTGCGGCCTCGCCGTCGCGGACTTGAACGGGGGTCATAATTTAGAAGGTCGGAAGACGCAGCGGCCGACACGGGGTCAGCACGGCCGTCGGCCGTTGGGCGACATGGCTGCCAGCGGGGCTGCACAATTTCGAGGAAGCGAGCCAATGAGCGGCAACGACACGACCGAAGCGCTGGGCGACCAGCGGGCTTTCCCGGAGTCGTCGGCGGCGCCTGTGGCGGAGCCGGCTGAGGCGGACGCGGCTAAAACGAGCTCGACCGAGCCGGCTCTGACGGCAGAGGAAGCCGTCGAGGGACAGCGGCTCGCTCGGCGCCTGCTCGACGGACTCAACACGGCCGTTCTCGGCCAGGAACAACTGGTGGAAATGGTCGTGGTTTGCCTGCTGGCACGCGGGCACGTGCTGCTGGAAGGGCTGCCGGGGCTCGGGAAAACCGAGCTGGTCAAAGCCCTGTCTCGCCTGCTCGGCCTTTCTTTCCAACGCATTCAGTTCACGCCGGACCTGTCGCCGTCGGACATTATTGGCTCGCTGAAGCAAGAGGACTTCGAAGGCTCGCGACGCACCGTCTTTCACCGCGGGCCTGTCTTTGCCAACCTGGTGCTGGCCGAAGAAATCAACCGGGCGACTCCGAAAACGCAAACGGCTTTGCTGGACGCCATGCAGGACCGGCGGGTTTCGCTGTCGGGCGAGTCGCACGTGCTGCCCACGCCGTTTTTTGTCGTGGCCACGCAGAACCCGATTGAGCTGGAAGGGACGTTCCCGCTGCCGGAGTCGCAGGTGGACCGCTTCATGTTCAAGCTGGAAATGCCGAACGTCAGCGCGGAGGTTCTGCAGCGAATCATTTTGACGCGCCGCCACGGACAAGCCCCGACGTTGCGCGAGGTGTGCTCGGCGCGTGAGCTCGACTTGCTTTTCACTTTCGTCGACCGCGTGCAGCTTCCCGAGCCGGTGGCCAACTACATTGCTCGCCTGGTGACGGCAACGCGGCCGGACGGCGACCGACCCGTCCACGAAGTGCGGCAGTACGTGCGGTACGGAGCTTCGCCGCGGGCGGCCATTGCGCTGGCCGAGGCGTCGCGAGCAGCCGCCGTGCTGGCCGGCCAGCCGCGCGTCGCCTTCGACCACGTCAAGCGTGTGGCGCCGGCCGTCCTCTGTCACCGAGTCATTCTGGACTACTCGGCTCGCCTGGACGGCTGGACGCCCCGCCGAATGATTGACCGCGTGCTCCAGGCCGTCCCGGAAGTGGTCGAGCCGCCGCCGGAGCCGGTCACGTGACGGGGCGACCGCGCCGCGGTTGGCCCGACGTCGCAAGGCCTGCCGGCTGAAGGTCCGTCACTTTTCCGGGCCCTCGTTGTACCAGACGTCAATGCGGGGCGTGTCCCACGTGTACGGTTTAGTGACAATGTCCAGCCGGCCGTCGCCGTTGACGTCGGCCACCCGGGAGTCATGGTTGCCAATGCCGACCGACAGCACCTGTGTGCGGAAGTGGCCCTGGCCGTCGCCGTAGAGCACCCAGGCCGTGCACTGGTCCTTGTGTCCGGGCGTGTGCATTTCGGCACAGAAAATGTCCAAGTTTCCGTCGGCGTTGATGTCCGCCACGGCCAACGTGTGGCCGGAAACCACGTCGCGGTCCAGCAGGCTCCGGCCTTTCCAGCTCTCGCTCTTCAGCGGGTCCCCGTGACACTCCACCAGCAACAGCGGCCCGTCGCCGTCGCCCGGTGCCAACACGATTTGCGGGTACTTGCCTGGCTTGAAGTAGCCGGCGGCAATTCGCCCCGGCCGGTCACTCACCTGCACCGGCAAGAACCGGTTCCCCCCTTGGTGCTTGAACCAGAA
>CAYSAG010000454.1:0-3304 GCA_964428935.1 uncultured Planctomycetaceae bacterium
ATACAGAGTATCGCCGAGCCCTCAGACCGTCAAGGGCCTGCGGGCCCGCTCCGCCGGCCTGTTCCGACTTTGCCGGAGGGTTTCTTCGGCCATCCGCTTTCTGGGACGCTCAGAGCTTCAGCCGGGCAGTGTCGGTGGCCCATCAGATCTGTTCCAGCGAGTGGTCGACGTCCGGGTTGTCGCCGCCTTCGCCGAAAATCCGCATTTGCCGCTCGTTCTTGATTCTTTGTTGCTCCGCCCGAAGCTGCTCGAGCGCCTCCGGATGAATCCGGACTTCCGACCGCTGGTATGTCGAGAACCCGGTTCCAGCGGGGATCAGCCGTCCCAGGATGACGTTTTCTTTCAGCCCCCGCAGGAAATCGGACTTGCCGGCCAATGCCGCTTCGGTCAAGACCTTTGTCGTCTCTTGGAAGCTGGCCGCCGAGATGAAGCTCTCGCTCTGCACCGCGGCCTTCGTGATACCCAGCAACTGTGGGACGGCCGTGGCCGGCCGCGGCCGAGTGAACTTGGCCGGCTGTCCGCCGCTGGCCTCGATCTCGGCGTTCGTCGACTCCACAACGTCCTTGGGCACCAACTCGCCTTCGTGGAATTCCGTGTCGCCCGGGTCGGTGATCTTCACCTTCTTCCTCAGTTCGTCATTGACCCGCTTGAACTGGAAGCGGTCCATCGTCACGCCGGGCAGCAGGTCGGTGTCGCCCGGATTCTTGACGCGCACCTTTCGCAGCATCTGCGCGATGACGATCTCGATGTGCTTGTCGTCGATCGACACCCGCTGCGATCGGTACACGTTCTGAATTTCGTGCAGAAGGTACTGCTGGACCGCCTCGACCCCACTGACGCGAAGAATGTCGTGGGGGACCAATGGGCCACGGACCAACGCGTCGCCCGCTTTGACACGGTCGCCGGTGTGGACGAGCAATTGCTTGCCGGGCGGAATCTGGTGTTCGACTTCGGTCCCGTCATCGCCTCGGACGACGATGATCCGTTTCCCGCGTTTTTTCTCGGGGACCAGAACCACCTCGCCGTCGATCTCTGCGATGACGGCCGGGTCTTTCGGCCGACGCGCCTCGAACAGCTCGGTCACCCGAGGCAAGCCGCCGGTGATGTCTTGGGTGCCTCGCGTCTCACGAGGCTGCTTCGCCAAAATGGCGCCAGCCACCACCTGCTGCCCTTCTTCCACCTCAATGACGGCCTTCTCGGGCAAATAGTAGTAGTCCAGAATCTTTCCGGACTCGTCTTCGATAATCACCTGCGGGTGCAGCTCCGCCTTGTGTTCCATGACCGTCCGGCGGACATTGCCCGTTCGCTCCCGCTCGGTTCGGATCGTTTGGCCCTCGATGCATTCTTCGAACCGCACCCGACCGCCGACCTCGGCCAGAATGGGCACCGAGTGGGGGTCCCACTCGCACAACAGATCGCCGACCTTCACTTCTTGGTTTTCTTCCACCAGCAGGGTCGCACCGTTAGGAACCTGATACGCCTCCAGCTCGCGTTCCTTCGGGTCGACGATCACAATCTCGCCGTTTCGGGCCAACACAACGTTCTTGCCTTCGGCGTTCTTGACGGTCCGGATACCGCGGAAGGCGACGCGGCCCGAGCGCCGAGCTTTAATCTGGTGTTCTTCGATTTCTCGCGAAGCCGCTCCGCCAATGTGGAACGTCCGCATCGTCAACTGCGTGCCCGGCTCACCAATGCTTTGAGCCGCGATGATGCCCACGGCCAGCCCTTGCTCGACCAACTGACCCGTCGACAGGTCCATGCCGTAGCAAAGCTGGCAGACGCCCAGCGGGGCTTCGCACGTCATGGGGCTGCGTACTTGGATTTTCTCCAGCCCCATGTCCTCGATTTTTCGAGCGATGTCGTGCGTGATGAGTTCGTTCTCGCGAACGATGACCTCGTCTGTGATCGGGTTGACGATGTTCTGTCGGCTGACACGGCCGCGGATGGCGTCAGCCAGGCTGACCTCCACCTTCTCGCCGCGGTACACCACTCCTCGTGTGATGCCTTTGGTGGTGCCGCAGTCGTGCATCGTGACAACGACGTTCTGGCAGATGTCGGCCAACTTGCGGGTCAAGTAACCGCTGTCGGCCGTCTTGAGCGCCGTGTCGGCCAGACCTTTTCGAGCCCCGTGGGTGGAGCTGAAGTACTCCAGCACCGACAAGCCTTCACGGAAGTTGGCCTTGATGGGCGTCTCGATGATCTCACCGGAGGGCTTGGCCATCAGACCACGCATGCCGGCCAACTGCCGAATCTGCTCGACGCCACCGCGAGCGCCAGAATGGGCCATCAGGAAGATCGGGTTGACGTAGGCCGGGTCATCCTCGCGCGTGTCGTGCTCCAGCTCGTGCATCATCGATTTCGTGATCAGCTCACGAGCGTGGGTCCAGGCGTCGAGGACCGAGTTGTACCGCTCCTGGTTCGTGATGACGCCCTTCTCGTAGAGCTTCTGCTGCCGGATGACTTCCGCTTCTGCTTTGGCGATGATCTTGTCCTTGTCGGGAGCCGTCTTCAGGTCGCTCGTGGCGAAGGACAGCCCGCTGCGTGTCGATTCGGTAAAGCCCAGCTCTTTGATGCGGTCCAGCAAGTCGATCGTCTCTTTGCGTCCCAGCAGCAAGTAGCAGTCCGAGATGACGCGAGACAGGTCTTTGTTCTTCAGGGCCATGTTGTAGAACGGCATGGCCGGATGAAGGATGTCGTTGAACAGCACTCGACCGACCGAAGTCTCCAACAGCCCACCTGGCTTGTAATTTTCGGCCCCTTCTCCCACCACCTTCTTGTCTCGGGGCAGACGCACCTTGATACGGGTGTGCCGCGTTACGATCCCGTGTTCAAAGGCCATCATCACCTCGGCCGGCGAAGCAAAGACCATTCCCTCGCCAGGACACCCGGGACGGGACAAGGTCAGGTAGTAGCAGCCCAGGACCATGTCCTGCGACGGACTGATGATGGGTTGGCCGTTCGCCGGGCTGAAGATGTTGTTAGTCGACATCATCAACGTGATGGCCTCGATCTGCGCTTCAATCGAAAGCGGCAGGTGCACGGCCATCTGGTCGCCGTCGAAGTCGGCATTGAAACCTTTGCACACCAGCGGGTGGATTCGAATGGCGTTGCCTTCCACCAACACCGGCTCGAAGGCCTGAATGCCCATTCGGTGCAGAGTGGGGGCGCGGTTGAGCAGGACCGGGTGGCCGGTGATGACTTCGTCCAGGATGTCCCAGACCTGCTCGTCCTTCCGCTCCAACATTCGCTTGGCACTCTTGATCGTGTCGGCGTGCCCGAGCTCTTTCAGACGGCGAATGACGAA
>CAYSAG010000455.1:0-3290 GCA_964428935.1 uncultured Planctomycetaceae bacterium
TGCCGGTCAGCGACGGCATGCAGGTGGACGCGTCCGGTCCGGAGGTTCGCAAAGTCCGCAAGTTGGCGCTCGAACTGATGCTGTCCGACCATGCGGGTGACTGCATTGCTCCGTGCCGAGCCACCTGCCCGGCCGGTTTGAACATTCCCGCCTTCACGTTTCACATTGCGGCTGGCGAGCCGAGAAAGGCCGTGCCGGTCATTCTCGAGCGGTTGGCGCTGCCACGAGCGCTGGGGCAAGTTTGTCCGCGGTTGTGCGAGGAGCATTGCCACCGGGGCGAGCTGGACGAAAGTTTGTCGATCGGGGCCCTTCACCGGTTCGCCGTCGACTTGGACCTCCGGTCGGGCTCGCCTTACCTTCCGCCGACCGGCGCCCGGACGGGCAAGCGAGTGGCCATTGTCGGAGCGGGTCCGGCGGGTCTGGCCGCTGCGTTTTACCTGCTCCAGCAAGGACACGCCTGCACGTTGTTCGACGCTCACCCTCAACCCGGCGGCATGCTTCGGTACGGCATTCCGGCCTACCGCTTGCCGCGCACGGCGTTGGACGAAGAAATCGAGTTGATTCGCCGTCTGGGGGCCGAGTTCCAAATGAACCAGCGCTGGGGCCGCGACTTTACGCTGGCCGAACTGCGCGAGAAGTTCGACGCCGTGTTCTTGGCCATCGGAGCGCAGCGGTCGCAAAGTCTGCGGTGTCCGGGCGAGGAGCTGGCTTGGTCGGGCGTTGAGTTCCTGGAGAAAGTGTCCAACGGGGAACGCCCGGAGCTTGGTCGGCGGGTGCTGGTGGTGGGCGGAGGCAACACGGCCATGGACGTATGTCGGACGGCCGTCCGACTGGGCGCGGACGAAGTCCGCGTGCTCTACCGCCGCACGCGCCGCGAAATGCCTTGTCTGATGGAAGAGGTGGAAGGGGCCGAAGAAGAGGGCGTGCAGATTGACTACTTGGTGGCTCCCGTCCGGCTGGAACGTAACGGCGAGGGGCGTCTGGTCTTGACGTGCGTGCGAATGCAGCTTGGCGAGCCGGACGAGTCGGGACGGCGGCGTCCGGTTCCGATTGAGGGTTCGGAGTTCTCCATTGAGGCCGACACGGTCATTGCGGCCATCGGACAGCGAGTCGAAACTGAGCTGGCTCGGGCGGAGGGAATCGAAACCACACGCTGGGGCATTGCCGTCAACCCCGACACCCTGCAGACGAACCTGCCTGACGTGTTCGCTGGAGGCGACGCCGTGCTTGGTCCAGACTTGGCCGTCCGTGCCGTGGCCGCCGGGCGTTTGGCGGCGGTGTCGATCGACCAGTTCCTGCGCGGGCGGCCCGTTGTCGGCGAAGCTCAACCGTGGTCGATTTTCCTTCGCCCCATGGACGACTCGGAAAGGGCCGAGCTGTACCGGAAGATCGAACAACGGCCGCGTGTCCACGGACCCGTGTTGGAAATGGAACGGCGACGGGCCACGTTCGACGAGGTCGAAGGGGCGCTGCGCCCGGACCAGGCCGTCCTGGAAGCTCAACGCTGCATGACTTGCGGCTGCCGCAAAGTCGACACGTGCAAGATTCGAGCGTACGCGTCCCAGTACCAGGCCGACCCATACCGCTTTCAAGGCGAACGCCGCCGGTTCTTGCAAGACGATTCGCACCCCGAGATCGTTTACGAGCCGGGCAAGTGCATTCTGTGCGAAGCGTGCGTGCGAGTGGCCGCGGCGGAAGGCGAAAAGGTCGGGCTGACACTCATCGGCCGTGGCTTCCAAGTCGCAGTCGGTGTGCCGTTCGGGCGAACCTTGGCCGAAGCCCTGCAGAAGGCCGGACGCAAGGTGGCCGAGGTGTGCCCGTCCGGGGCTTTGGCCCTGAAAAGCGAGCGGGCGTGCGACCTGTGCAGCTCAAGTGGCCCGTCGGGGCAAATCGAACCGGCTCAAACCTTTAACGCGTAAGACGCGCTTTTTTCCTGTCGCTCTTACCGCTGCTGCCCCTAACGCCAATCGCGGCGAGACGTGCGAACGAACCCCAAAAACGCTTGACGTGTGGGCCTGGCGGCTCCTGGGTTCTCACGGTTTTACCTGCGTGGATGTTCGGTTATCATGGAAACGTCGCCGAAATTGCGGGCCAGCGGTAATCGCCTCGGGTGCGTCAAGCTTTCGCTGAGCGACGTGCCAGAGAGAGGGGAGGCTGTGTCGCGTTGGCCAGGGCTCTGGCGTGGAGGATTTTGAGGCACTCCGAGCAAGACGGGAGACGGGCGAGCCGTTGCAGGAAGTCGTTTGGATGCGGCCGGGACGTCACTTGCGGCCAGGATTCCGCGAGAAGCAGGTACCGCACCATGCCGGGTCCCGCAAAAATCTTTGAAACAATCATCGAAGACGACGTCTTGATCATTGTGCCGTACGGGCCGGCGCGGAACTTCCCGTACCGGGAAGTCCACATGGCCGCCAACGACGTCCTCAAGCAGGCCTTGGAGAATGTTCGAATTCGGAACATCATTGCAGACGTCCGCAACGTCTCGGCCATCGACTCGGTCATGATGGACTGTCTGCTGCGCGTGTTGACGCTGGCCAAGCGACGCAACGGGGTCGCCGGCTTCTGCAACGTTCCACAAACGATTCGCGACGCGTTGGTGAGAGCGCGAATGGGAGAGGTGTGGGCCGAGTTCTCCTCTCGGGAAGAGGCGTTGCGCCAACTGCGACAGAATGCGGCCCAGTGACAGGCCGGCAGCTCGCGCGGCAGTGCGAGTGGTCCGTCCGGTCGCGTCCGGCCACGACGACTTACGGTGACGGTGCCTGTTGCTGCGACCGGGAACCTGCTGGCGGCGTACCGCGGCCGGCACGCTTCTGCCTCAACGACTGTCTGCGGAGCCCCTGTTTTGTTTTCGACGAGGTGTGGTGTTCCGTCCCGTTCCGGCTCGGTGGGTTCCACGTGCAGCCTGTCAGCTCGCGAATGCAAATGTTGCGGAACTCCACGCGAGACCGGTGTCCCAGAAAGCCGATGTGTCCTCGGCGCCGCAAGGCCCCCGGGTGCTCATGACCGTCCATGGGCCCGTTCGCGACGGCCTCCTCCAAGTCCGCCTCGACAATCGTTTCGCCGTTCAGGATGACCGTCACGTGCCGACCGCAGACCCGTACCTCCTCGCAGTTCCATTCGCCGACAGGCTTCAAATGTCCGCGCTTCGCCGGAACCAATCCGTAGACCGACCCGTGGTACTGGTACGGCTTCAGGTGTGCGTACTTGGGCGCCGAGTCGTCCAAAATTTGAATTTCGATGCCTTCGTACGCACAACTGCCTTGCTTGCAAGGCGAGCGAATGGCCAAACC
>CAYSAG010000456.1:0-3278 GCA_964428935.1 uncultured Planctomycetaceae bacterium
GGACAACGTCCGCGTCAACGTTTCCAAGCTGACCCCCTTCGTCTGCTCAATCAGTTGCTCCTGCTGCTGAGACAGCTCGCGCAATTCCCGGAGCAACTGGCCCAGGTCGTTCCAGTCGACCAACGCCTGACGCATTCGCTCCAGCGACTGAACGACCTGCTGCTGAGCCTGCTCGACCTGTTCCAGCGCGGCCTTGTCCGAGCGGCCCGAGGCCTGCGTGGACGGCGCGGCCTCCACGCGCCGCTCGTCGTCGGTGTCTGTTGGCGTCGACCGTCGCTCCGAGCTTTTCGTTTGTGCGGCGCGTCGCCCGGTGTTCTTCGTTTCTGCGGACTGCCCATTGGCGTTCTTCGTTCTTGCGGGCCGGCCCTCGACGCTGTCCGACTCGGCGACCTGCCCGTCCTGGGACGCCGGTCCCTTCTTTTTCTGCTGCTCTTGTTGCTGCTGCCGTTGCTGCCGCTCCAGCTGCTGTCGCTGCCGCTTCGGCTGCTCCTGTGGTTGCTGTAGTTGCTCTCGCCGCTCTTGCCGCACTTGTTGCCGCTGCCGCTCCTGTACCCGCTGCGGTTGCTGCCGTCCCTCCTGTTCCGGTGCCCCTTCAGCCGCCGTCGACTGCGAAAGCCGACGGTCCAGCTCGGGCAGCACCGACTGCTCCAGCCTCTGCAGCTCGCTGCCTACCTCCTCCAGCCGCTCCCGCAGCTCGGGCACCGCCAGCCGGTTCGTCTCGACCTCGTCCGAAAGCCGCTCGACGGCTTGCCGCAGGCTGTCCTGTTTGCCCGTCAGCGTCTCGGCCAGTCGACGTTGCGTCGAGCGCAACGCCTCCAACTGCTGTTTCAGTCGAGCCGCTTGGTCGTCCGTCGGACGCCCCCGGTCGGGCAGTTGCTCTTGCAACCGCCGCGTTTGCTCGACCAACCGCTGCTGTTCCGCCTTCGCTCGCTCAATTCGCCGCAACAGTTGGCTCAACCCGCGCGCCAGCTCGTCGGCCTTCTCGGACGGCGACACGACCGTCAGCGTTCGCAGTTCGCTGCGGCCGACGTGCGGCCGGCCCACGTCGCACGCGTCCGTGGCCTCGACCCAGAACCGCACACGGTCGCCGACCGACAAACGCAGTTTGGCCAGCGCCCAAGAGTGCCGCAGAGTCAGTTCGGTCGGTCGGTTGTTCGCGTCGCCCTCAAAGAGGGCGACGAAGCTTCCCGGCCCCAGCGGGCTGGAACGCTGCGAGCCTCCGGGCGCGACAGACGCCGGACGGTTCGTGCGGCCGGTCCCGTCCGCGGCGCGACGCGGGCCGGCAGTCGCGTCGGGCGCGGCGAGCGGTCGGCGCTGTGTGGCGGCCTCGGGAGTGTCCGGGCGTTGTCCGGCAGCGGTCGAACCGTCCGGACGGCCCCGCACCGTCCGCTCGAACCGCAACCGAACCGACTGGACGCCCCAGTCGTCCTCGACACGCACGGCCAGCGGCACCACGGCGTCGGGAGTGACCCACAGGTCCGAGGTGGGTTGCCGCCAGACCACCTTCGGCACGCCGTCGGCGACGCCCAAAAGGCGAAACGACGGGCCACGCTCCGCCGGCAAACCTTCGCGGTCGAGCATTTCCAGCCAGTACGTCTGACTGCCGACGGCTCGAACCACGAACCGGCCGGTCACCTGCTGGCCGTCGACGTCCAGCGGGACGGCGGAGCGTCCAGGGAAAACCAACCGAGCCGCTCGCAAAGGCTTCGAGGCCCAGGCCGTCAGCTCGACTTGCGTTCCCAGAACCGCCTCGAAGTCTCCCACGTCGGGCGGAAGCTCCCGCGCGGGCAGGCCCGTGTAGGTCGGGGGCGTCAGCCGAAGCCGAAACCGCTTCAGTTGGACGGGCGGCCGCCCCTCGACCCAGTACCAGGGCATTCGACGGTCGTCACCTCCGGTGGCTCGAATCTCGAACGGCAGCTCGCCGACGGTGAGCTGCATTCGAGCCAGCTCGTGGCCCCGGGCGTCCCCTCCCGGCAGGGTCACTCGCTGAAAGGGCACTTCGCTGACCACCCCGTCGGCGTCTCGTCGCAACACGCGAAGGTCGTCCGGCAGCGGGCCGCGGTCGTTCCGCACAAAGACCTCGACCGACCGGCCCTGCGGCAGTCGAACCGTGTGCCGCTGCCAAGGTCGCAGGTCACTGCCCGAGAAAACGAGCACCGTCTGACGCGGCCAGGCCGGAGCGGAGAAGGGCAGGGCGAGCCGACGACAGGCCACCGACGCCCACTCGGGCCAAAACGCGAACAAGGTCGCCCAGCCCAACAGTCCGGCGGCCGCCAGGACCAACGGCAAGAGCGGGGCGTCCGAGCGAACGACCTCGGCCGGCGCGAGCTGACCGGCGTGACGGGCCACTCGCTGCACCGCTCGCCGCTGCAGCTCAGGCGAACCCAACCGCGGGTCGAAGCCGCTGCGGACGAACTGCACCGAGCTGGAAAGCAGGTCGCGGACGACAGGAAACCGACGCTCCACCGCCAGCGAGACGTCCACGTCGGAAAGACGACGCCGAAGCGGCACCAGCAAGTAACGCCACGCGGCCACCGCGGCCAACAGCCACACCGTCGCGGCCAACACGACCGGCCAGACGACCCAGTCCGAACGCAGCCCCCAGTCCAGCAGTCCGACCAGCAGCGAAACGCCGAACAGAACGGCCCCCAGCCAGGCCAGTCCGCGCAGCCAAAGCACGCGACGAAGCCGACGCCGGACTTCGTCGACCAACCGCAGCAGCTCCGGAGCGGCCAGCTCCACGCCACGCCACTCCGCCGTCTCGGCCGTCCACTCCGAACCGCACCTCCGCGACAAGCTCATTGGTCCTCGGTCCTCGCCGTCGAAAGAACCACGTGGGCCTGGGCCGCCAGCACCCGCTGCGACGAGAAGAGCGTCTGCAGGAGCCGAGACCCTCGCGGTGGCTTGCCAGCCTTGACGGGCTCGCCAGTCGTCCAAGCACTCGACGCCCTCAAACATCTTACACGGTGCGAGTCTGGAAGTCGCCGGGCAGGTCGAGTGACGGAGCCGGAAAGACGAGACCGAAGCGGGGGACCGCGTGCCTCCGAGCGTGGAGGGCCACGCGCCGTCGTGACCACACCGGAGGGCCACGCTCTGTGGTGGCAGCAGCCGGACGCGAGGGACCGCGTCCCTCCGGAGGGCCACGCTCCGTCGTGGCCGCGCCGGAGGGCCACGCGCCGTCGTGGCCGCAGTTGGAGGGCCACGCTCCGTCGTGGCCGCGGTTGGTCCGGAATTCGGGGTTCGGCATTCGGAATTCGGGACGCGGGACGCGGGACGCG
>CAYSAG010000457.1:0-3249 GCA_964428935.1 uncultured Planctomycetaceae bacterium
AACATGAACTTGCGCAGGGCCGAAAGGCCCGCGGAAAACCTCTGCCATGCTCGAGACGGGCGTGATTTTGCGGACCCTACAAGCATGACCCAGGGAACCGAGTTGTCCCGGCCGCGTGTATAATCGAGTGCCTTGGGACTCGATCAACGCGCCCCGGGCGCGAGGTACCCACCTGAAGTGTTCGGGTCGACACAAAACAACGCCCTACGGCATTGCGGCGGAGGTTTTTTTTCATGCCCGGTCTGTTCGACCGCCAGGAAAAGGAGTACTTGGAGCAGGCCAAGCCGCTGGCCGCTCGAATGCGGCCACGAACGCTGGACGAGTTCGTCGGCCAGGAGCACTTTCTGGGCGAAGGCAAGCTGCTGCGGCGCATGCTGCAAGCCGACCGACTGCAGTCGGCCATCTTTTACGGTCCGCCCGGAACGGGCAAAACCTCGCTGGCCGAAATCATCGCTCGACACACCCGCTGCCACTTCCACGCACTGAACGCGGCAGCGTGCGGAGTCAAAGAGGTCCGCGAAGCACTTCGTCAGGCACACGAACGCTTGGCGACCTCCGGCCAACGCACACTGCTGTTCATCGACGAACTTCACCATTTCAACCGCACACAGCAGGACGTCCTGCTGCCCGACGTGGAAGCCGGGGTGGTCCGGCTGATTGGAGCCACCACGTCGAACCCGTTTTTCTCGCTGGTCTCGCCCTTGGTCAGCCGCAGTCAGGTCTTCGAGTTCCGTCCGCTTTCAAAAGACGACGTGCTGACGTTGCTCCGCCGAGCCCTTCGCGACCACGAACGCGGGCTGGGCAGCTACGTCGACCAGTACCAACTGGAAGTCACGGACGAAGCGCTGGACTTTCTGGCCGAGGTCAGCGACGGCGACGCTCGCCGAGCGCTCAACGCCCTGGAAATCGGCGTCCTCTCGCTGGCCGAGCAAGCTCGGGCTGGACGGCCCGCCGTCTTCGACCTGGGCGTCGCTCAAGACTCCATCCAAAAGAAGGCTGTCCAGTACGGAGACGACGAACATTACGACGCAGCCAGCGCACTGATCAAGAGCATGCGAGGCAGCGACCCCGACGCGGCCGTCTATTGGCTGGCCCGCATGCTGGAAGCCGGCGAGGACCCTCGCTTCATTGCTCGACGCATCGTCATTGCAGCCGCCGAAGACGTGGGCAACGCCGACCCCATGGCCTTGGTTCTTGCCCAAGCGGCCGCTCACGCCACGGAGTTCGTGGGCTTGCCCGAATGCCGGCTGCCGCTGGTCCAGGCCGTCACTTACATTGCGGCTGCGCCCAAGTCCAACGCGACCATCAAAGCCATTGACCGCGCTCTGAACGACGTGCGGACCCGCAGCGTGCTGCCCGTGCCGGTCCACTTGCGAGACGCCCACTACCCGGGAGCCAAACGACTGGGTCACGGCGAGGGCTACCAGTACGCTCACGACGCACCGGACGGCTGGGTCGACCAAGACTATCTGGGGGTCGAACGAATCTACTACGAACCGGTCGACCGCGGGTTCGAAAAACAGATTCGAGAGCGGCTCCAGGAACTGCGCAGGCGACGCACGGCCGGACGCCGACAAAGGTCGCAGTCGTCACCGATCGGCGAGCACGGACAAGGGGTCGAAGAAGGCGCCCGCTGAGTGGCGAAACAGCGGTTCCCTCGCCCCGCCGCCTCGTGCTAAAGTTCGCTCCCGATAAGACCACCCCGAGCGACCGCTGCGAACGAGGAGTGGACGGGGCTGCCGTCGAACCGAACACGCGGCACCGAACCGCGCGGCAACGCTGGTCGTCGACTGAGCGACCGTCCTCGGACAGGCGGCCGAATTGTGGCGCTCTTCACAGACTTGGTTGACTCGACCCAGGCATACTCGGCTTTCGTGGTCGGACGGCGTCCGGTTCAGGCCGACCGCAAGCAAGCCGTCCACTGCGGTCCCGTCCGGCGTACCGGCCGGCCCACGGCCGCGGAAGGAAAAAGGGAGCAGCAGATATGGCGGGGGCAAGCAACGACCTCAATGGCTGGCAACCGTGCCCGAAAGGCGAGCTGGTGCGGTTTGTCGAGTCGGTAAAGGCTCGGCGCCGACAGGCGGTCGCGGTCCGAGTGACTTCCGTTGCACTGGCCGCCGTCCTGCTGATTGCCGTAGGACTTTGGGCCGCGCGTCGCGGCAGAGGCTCAGCCGTCCCCAGAGCCTCCTCGCCTCTCACTTGCCGTCAAGTCGAGCCAAACTTACGCCGCTACGTGTCGGGGGGGTTGGACGACTCGCTGCGTCAGCGAATCGAGCAGCACCTGCAGCGCTGTCCGGAGTGCCGGAAGCGTTTGCAGGAGCTTCGGCAGGCGCTGGGCCGTGAGTTGACCGACCCGTCGGACTCGCACGCCGACCGGAGGACTCGCTCCGCCGACGTTGTGTTGGCCTCCCTGTGACGAGGCTCGGCCGGAGCCTCCAGGGCTGCACTCGCCCCGCCACAACGCGACGCCGCCGCACCAACGACTCACGCGTTCCAACCGCCGACCAGCTTCACACCGCGACGTAACCTCCCTGCTTTCCCTCGCGACGGCCGACCTGCTACCGCCGAAATTTCATGCGAGACATGGGCTGTCCTCCCAACACACAACGGCAGACCTCCTCACGCGTCGTCGAAATTCTATCGCTCGCGACGGCTCGAACGCTTGAGTTGACGCTGCCACACGGCGTGGACCGTCAGTTACTTCGACGCCGAAGCAGAAGACTTTATACGGGTTCTTCGCAGAACCACGCGCGGTGGGCGATCGATGCGGACGGCCGCGACCTCGGCTGGGGCTCAACAAACGGGGCCGCCCCTGCCGGCGCCTCGCCCTGCAGTCGAAGGGTGAGAGGCCGAGGCGACGGCGAGACGAACCGGGCTCGCGGGGCGGTCGTCGTGATGTCATGCGAAGAAACGGACTTCGAAGACCGCGCGACTACGTGATGAGCCGAAAAAACGGCTCCACTGCTTTGCGCCGCGAACCGTCTCGCCGCGGCCTGGACCGCACCCCAGGAGAGCCGAAACGTCGTCCGAGCTGCTGGCAGACGGCCTTCCTGTTGGACCACGGCATGTCGTGCCCGCGCCTTGACAGGCTGGGCTTCTCGGGTTCACTGCAACAGACTTCCACCACTGCGGGCAGCGCTCCCCGGACTTTCCTCAGCCGAGAAGCGAGGCGAGCTTCGGGCAGCCACGGCGTACCGGCCAGCCAGGAGCCGTGACTGACGGAGGCTCGCGGCACCGCCCGTAGCCGTT
>CAYSAG010000458.1:0-3220 GCA_964428935.1 uncultured Planctomycetaceae bacterium
ACTGCTGGGGTACTTCGTGAGTTTCATCGCTACGCCTCCGTGCTTTGGGGTGAACCTTTCCTTCTGTTCGCCCTCCTCTCGCAGCGGAGACGTAGCTTTTTTGCGTCTTATGTCAATCTGAAGACAGGCTCTCAGTGAAGCTGCGTGCCGCGGTGTCCCCAAACCGGAGGGCTTCCTAATGCGGTTCAGGCGTAGTTGGCGGACCGCCAACGACGCCCGACCCCTCGATACGCGGCCCTGCCTTCTGAACTGGCGCACACGTCTGCTTCGCCCTGGCAGTCCGTCAAACGTCGGTTTCGGCATTTCCGCCAGCGCAGTTCACTTGCGGACCGTGCGAACATCGATTGCTCTTTCCCACTGCTACACTGGCTCGTGGCGCCAACCGACAGCGGCGGCTCCACCAGCATCGCCGAAGCCGTCTGGCAACGCCAGGCTAGGGACGCGTTTTGTAGTGGTTGCTAGTGGTGGGGGCGATGGCTTGGCCGATCCAAAACGTCCCGAATTTCCAAGAACCGAGGCCCTGCAACAAGACGCCCACGAATCCTCGGTTCGCACACAGTTGAGGGTGTCCGGGGATTGGAAGGCCAGTGGCCGCTGACGGCTGGTGTCTCCACCCCGGTTCCGCAGAACACACCCGGTCGCCCCCGCAAGCCACGAATCCATGAAGAACACCGGATGAATTCCCGGACACCCTCACATAGTTTGCAGCCAGTGACCGCCCGTTTCAACAGACAGCTCCCGGGGATCGTGTCCCGTTCCACAACGCTCTTCGTTGTGCAGCACGGGGGCGAGGCCCGCGACGCGGGCTTCCGCGGTCGGCGTTTTCGGGCGTGACGGTGAGCGGGCGTCGCGGCGTACCGGGTGGAAGCGAGTCGGTTTCGCCAAGCACGGACGCGGAAGGCAGCTCCATTCTGGGCCAATCGGCGGCACAATTTGCACGACGGACCGGTCGAGTTCTTGGGCTTCGGCGCTTGGTGTTTGGTTCCTGGTTCCTAGTTCTTGGTTCCTGGCACTTGGTGCTTTGGGTTTGGCGCCGGGCACGTCGTGCTTCGTGGTCAGTGCTTCGTGCCTCGGTTTCCGGTTCTTCGTGCTTTGTGTGGGCTTCCGCCTTCACGTTGCGGATCGCGTCGACTTGCCGCCATACCATTACGGCTGGGTGATGGAGAAGCCGTAAGCCGATGACGCGGCGTGCCGTTCCGTCGAGACTCTCATCACGACGCTGTCCGGCGTCTCGTCCGGCCGCTTGGAATCGAGCAGCGGTGCGGCGCACGTCGCCCTGAAGCAGGAACGTGTCGGACAGTTGCGCTCGGCGACTTGCGTTCTGAGCAGATTTCCGGGCAGAGGACTTGGGTGCTGATGCGCTCCAGTTGTAGTACCGAGCAAATGGACAGGCAAAGGCTTGCCCGTCAAACCTCGACCAGACGGCCGTTCGCGAGGCCGCGGACGAAAGGGTAACATAGCATGGCGCGGCTGGCTTCGAACGTCGGACGCTCAGGTCGCGACAACGAGCGGCTGGGCCGATGTGATGCCATTGCTTCGTGCGGCAGGCCAAACTGCCGTCTGTCCGGCGTCGAGCCCGGTCTAAAATGAGGCGGTGACGGAACGTTGTCCGTCTGCCCGCTGGAGGCTCGGGCGTGTACCGGCAACGTAGCGACAAGAACGTGTGCCCAAGCCGAGCCGTTTCCAGTGTCCGAGGCGACTCGATGACAGAACCGATTCACGACTACGTGGTTACTGCACACGCGGCCGCTCAGATGCGGCGTCGAAACATCAGCGAGAGCGTTCTGCGAGAAGTGCTCGCCGACCCTGAGCAGAGACTCCCGGTGCGACAGGGGCGAGATGTCCTTCAGAGACGCGTCGTCATCGGCGGCAGACAATACTTGGTGCGGGTCATCGTCGACGTCAATCGGCGTCCCGCCGAGGTGGTGACCGTGTACCGGACTAGCAAGATAGAGAAATACTGGAGGGGCGAACTGTGAAGGTGACCTACGATCAGAGGACGGACACACTGACCGTGATTCTGCGGGACGGGGTGCCCGTGGCCGAGAGCGATGAGGACAAGCCCGGGGTCATTCTGGACTACGACGAAGAAGGGAACCTGATCTCGCTGGAGGTTCTGGACGCCTCCAAGCGCGTCACGGACACCCGCAAGATCGAGTTCCAAACGGTGCCGTGACCCGGGGCGGCGCGCTGCCGCAGACTTCTCGCGATGGACTCGGTCGGCGGGCTGAGTGCGTCTAAGAACGCGGCGTCAGTGCATGCCCGCGGGAATTGCCGGGCGGGAGGAGACTTTGGCAGAGACAACAGGTCGTGAAGCACGCTACGTCGAGTCGCCGAAACGCCCAGGTTCTCGCTTGCTGAGGCTTTTCCGTGACACCGGCCTGCTACGGCGGTGAATCGGGGCTCTTGGATGCCCTCGCGGCCGTCAATGGCCCAGCAACCCGACCGGCAGCTATCCGGTAACTTCGGCCAGAGGCTGCTGCCTGCGCTTCTCGACGGCAACCGGTCACAGGGCTCTTACCCGTGAACGGAGGGCTCTCTCCTTCGATAGGTTGCCACCGCGCTTGTCGCTTCATTCGACCGGTGCTTATCGTAGGCTCCTGGCCGTCCAGCGTCGACCTCCCGGAACGGCTTCACCATGTGCGTCCGGTCGCAACCTCCGCGACCAAGCTCTGTCGCCGTTCAACAGCTCGGGCAGGCGAGCGCCGAGATCGCGACGAACCGAGACTCGAACACCGCAATCACTCACCGACCGACGACTGCAACACGATCGCGAGATGCGCGGAACTGCTTCGACGTAAACCATTCCGCACCAACAGCTTGTGCGAAAGTGTAGCACGTATTACGGGTGGTGGTTGCTGTTCGTCGCGTCGCTGTTGTGCTGGTTCTGTCTCCGTGTTGTTGTGGTTTCGCTCTATCCCGCCCTTCGTTCTGGTCCTTCTGGTTCTGCTTGGCTGTTGTTGGCTTGGTTTCTGTTGTCATGTACCGCTTTGTGTTTTCGCTGTGTCTGTCGCGTCGCTTGTTGTTCTAGTGCCTTGTCGTGTTGTCGTTCGGTTCTGTGCTTGTTCTGTCGGTTGATTTGTTGCCGTTCTTGTTGCTGTCGCCTCATGTTCTCGTGGACGACTTCGAGAAGATCGCGAAGATCGTGAAGCCACGCAGATGGCCGCGACTGTCATCAGAGCAGCGAGAAAGGAAGCGGCAACTGATGCTGGAACTCAAC
>CAYSAG010000459.1:0-3204 GCA_964428935.1 uncultured Planctomycetaceae bacterium
GTTTTGGCCGTTCTAGTGGTCGGCGGGCTGATTGCCATTGTGGCAGCGTACGGCTACGAAACCGTGGCTCGCTTCGCAAACATCGCCTCGCCGTGGATGGTCCTCGTGTTCTTGGCGTTTGGAATCGTCGCACTGAAAGAGTTCCTCGTGGAAACCGGCACGAGCATCCATTCGGCTGCCGACTTGTGGACCCTGGCCAACACGGCCATTTGGAAGGGCGGCGACGCTTTTCCCGGCCAGACCAAATTCACCTTCTGGCACGTCATGTTTTTCGCCTGGTTCTGTAACATGGCCATGCACATTGGCATGTCCGACCTGTCCGTCTTCCGCTTTGCCCGCAAATCTTGGTACGCCGTGGCCTCGGCAGCCGGCATGTACATCGGCCATTTCATGGCCTGGCTGGGCGCGTCGATGCTTTACGCTCTACAGCTCTACAAAGTCCAACTGACGCCCGACGAAATCGCTCGACTGGCACAAGCCGGCCTGCTCGAGAAGTTCCAGTCGCACGAACTCATTCTGACAGCAGACCAGATTCGACAGTTGATCGAAGCCCACGTTCTAACAGGGCCGCCCGCCGTGCTTCCCGGCCCTATGGCCTACCGCGCCTGCGGACTGGTGGGACTGCTGTGCGTGGTCATCGCCGGCTGGACGACGGCCAATCCAACCATTTACCGAGCGGGCTTGGCTTTCCAGGCTATTTTTCCAAGGAGCTCCCGGTTCGTCGTAACGCTCGTCACCGGCCTGCTGGCTACAATCGCTGGCATGTTCCCCGCCGTGGCTATGAAACTCTTGGGGTTCGTGGCTCTGTACGGATTGGTGTTGATGCCAATGGGAGCCGTCATTTTTGTCGACTTTTGGCTAATCCGGAAATTGGGGTTGAAAAGCAATTTCGCTGAAGTGAGCGGAAAGGCATTCAATTGGGCCGCCGGGCTAGCTTGGTTCGTGACTTTGGCTCTTTGCTGGGGGCTGGTGCAGTTTGCTGGTGTGCAGATTTATTTCGTCTCTTTGCCAGGTTGGTTCATTGCGGCGGCTATTTACGTGGTCGCTAGTTTGGTTTACCAAAAACGCGTGCGGACCGCTTTGGCCACGACAGGCAGTTGAAAACGCCAGAGTCAAACCAGCCAAACCGGAAGGAGAGCTGCCGTGTGGCGCACGGAGGTGCGCGGTGTCGCAAGCCTTCGGGCATTGGGAAACCGACAACGCCGGGCAAGGGAAAGAGTAGAAACATGGCTGTCAGGCGCGTGCTGCAAACGGTCTCCTGGGCTTCGCTCCTTGTCGTCATCGGGGCCCCGATGCTGTTCCTGGGCGGACAAATCAGCTTGGACCAAACCAAGGCTTGGATGCTGGCCGGCACGGTCGGTTGGTTCTTGGTGACTCCGCTTTGGATGGAACGCAAGTCCGGCCCGGCAGGTGCTGGCAGCCAAGAACCTGGCGGCTAGAGGAGGTGCTCTCTCGCCGTCGGCGTCTCGCCTGGTGTCCGGAGCGAACAAGCCGGGGCGCTGCCGCGTCGAGAAACTTCACGGCCTCCCCGCCCGACGGTATAATTCGCCCCGCCGGCAAGAGGTTCGGCGCGGAGAGGTGGCAGAGTGGCCGAATGCACCGGTCTTGAAAACCGGCGTGTCGGGAAACCGACACCGTGGGTTCGAATCCCACCCTCTCCGCTTGGGTCGGCCGGTCAACAGGCGGCTTTCGTAACCCCTTGTGCGGTGAGGGGTTTTTCTTTGCTGTTGTTCACGACGCTTGACCGAGGAGGCGGTCGGCGGTCCAGAGCGGGTCGTAGCCGGCGCCGGGCCGCCGGAACGAAGCGAGGAACCACTTCCTCGTCGTTTCCGTGACGAAACGTCGCTCAGGCCGCGGGCCGACCCGCTCCAAGACGCATGCGTAGGCCGCCGTCCGATGGAGCGTCGGAGCTGAGCGAGGTCGGCGCCGTTCTGGCGTTCCGGGCACAACGTCCCGCTGCGCGAGCTCGGCCTTACGCGCAAAAGCCAGAACACGCGGAGGTTCGGACTGGCCGCCGAGCCGGCTGGTTCAGCCGGTCACCCGTCGGGCTCCTGACGGCGACGCGGTGGCACTCGGGAGGGGACCCAGGTTCGCATGCCGTCGGTCAGGTCGCGAATGGTCTCGACGCTGGGAGGTTGGTTCGTTCCGTAGCGGACACACCGCACGTCCGCCCGCTTGATCCGCGGGCGGTAGCGAATGGTCGTCGGCTTGTTCCGACGGCCAAGAAGTCGACGCACCAGGCTGCTGGCTTGCCGGCTTCCCGAGCACTCCGGACGATCTCGCAGACAGTAAAGGAGCCACGCGGTGGTGCCGAAAACGGCCGCCGCGAACAGAGCCGGCTCCTTGGGGTCCTCGGCAAACAGCACGCACATGAACAGCGACACCACGACGCCCGCAGCCAAAACAAACGTGGTGGCCAACACCGAAATCGCGCGGTCTTCCAAGTTTCGGAAGTCTCGCCCCGGCATCGAACACCTCACCGTTGCGACGGGAACCAAACAGGAACTCCCTGGGCTGTGTCAGTCGATTCCCATGCCGTGGACGAAAATGTCGAGGTAGATGACCAGCAGAACCAGCGCCAGCACCACGGCCATGCCGAAATAGGTCGCAGCGACCATGACGCGTTCGCTTGGCCGCTTCCGAGTTACTCCTTCCCAAATCAGAAACACCATGTGCCCGCCGTCCAAGACGGGAATCGGCAAGAAGTTCAACACCGCCAGGTTAATGCTCAAAAAGCCAAGGAACAAGAGCAATTTCGAGAGCCCTTCCTTGCTGACCTCGTAGGCTACGCGAGCAATGCCGATTGGGCCGTGCAGTTCCTTGTACGACAAAAGACCCACCACCAAGTTGCGTAGCGTGAGGTAGATGTCCTGCAGCGAGCTTTTCGTGTGTCGAACGGCCAAGGCGAAGGCGCCGGGCAACGAGTCTGCTTTGAGCTGGGTCGTCTGCAGGTCCAGCCGGAGGCCGCGGCTGGGCTGGAACCAATTGTCGGCCGGTTGCGGAGTCAGCTCGATTTGCTCTTCCTGGCCGTCCCGACTGACCGTCAGACGCACGTCTCGGGCCGCAGCCAGTTGCATCATCCAGAAGGCAAACGCCCAGTTTTTCTCCTGCTCGTTGACCGGAATTTCGATGACCTCTCTGTCTTCGGACAGGCCGTCCGGCGGCGCCGCTGGTGGCAGCAACAGTTCCGCCTTCTTGATCAAG
>CAYSAG010000460.1:0-3199 GCA_964428935.1 uncultured Planctomycetaceae bacterium
GCATTGAAAAGAAGTGGCTGGACGGCTTTGAAGTGACGCGGCGGCACTGGCCCGAGGTGCTCGAAATGTGTCGCCGGTTCAACCGGCCCGGCCGGTTCGTGGCCATTCCCGGCTTCGAGTGGCATTCGACCTTTTTGGGTGACTACCACATTTTGTTTCCGAACGAAGCGGTGGCCCAGTACGTTCGCTTCAACAACCTGCGACACTTTCAGGCCTTTGCGAAGGAGCGGGGAGCGATTCTGATTCCGCACCACCCGGCCAACCGCCACGGTCACCGAGGAGCGAACTTGAAGTGGCGCGACCCGGAGGTCTCGCCGGTCATTGAGATTTTTTCTGAGTGGGGCAATGCCGAACACGACCGAGCTCCTTCGCCTTACATTCGACACACCGAAGCCGGCCGCTGGACTCGAAACACTCTGCAGTACTTCTTGGCTCAGGGGCACCGCCTGGGGGTCGTGGCCAGCACCGACGACCACCTGGGCTACCCGGGAGCGTACCGGCAGGGGTTGGCCGCCGTGCTGGCCAAGGAGCTGACTCGGGAAGCCATCTTCGACGCGCTCCGCCACCGGCGCACGTACGCCGTCTCCGGCGACCGCATTGAACTGGACTTTCGACTGAACGGCCGGGTCATGGGACAGGAACTGCCTTACGTGCGGCGTCGACGGCTGGAGGTGGCCGTCGAAGGGTGGGACCAAGTCGACCGCGTCGAAGTCCTGAAGAACAACCGCGTCATTCACCGCGACTTTCCCATGGACCGCGTCCCCACGGCGGCCAGTTGGCGACAGCCTGTGGCCGTACGGTTCGAGTACGGCTGGGGGCCGTGGCCCGCTCTCAGCATGACCCGCACCTGCGACTGGGACATTCACATTCAAATCGACGGCGGTCGCCTGGTCGACTTCCAACCGTGCTTCCAGTCCGGCCCGTTCGACGAGGACCGACGCGACCGAATCCTCGAGCACTCCGACCGGCACTTGCGCGTGCAGTCGTTTACGGCCTTGCGCGACCGGTTCGAGGACTACTCGCAGAAGGCCGTGGTCCTGAAAGTGCAAGGCGACCCGAACACAAGAGTGACCGTGCGTCTGAGCTCCCCGACTCGCGTCTCGCTCACACGCACCTTCCGGCAGCTCGCCGAAAGCAACGAAATGCTCTTCACGGGCGAGTTTCCGAAGGAGTCGGCCTTGCTGCACCGAATCGTCTTCGCCGACCACTACCGCACGGCGTTCGAACTGATTGACGAGGACGACGGGGAGCAGACGAACTGGTACTACGTGCGAGTCGTCCAGGCGAACGAGCAGTACGCGTGGTCGAGCCCGATTTGGGTGGAGGCTCAAGCCTGAGCCGCCGGACGAAGGGTCGGTCCGACGACGGGACCAACCCGCCGACGCCAAGACCCGGGCCAGCCGCGCCCGGCGGACAGTCGACGAGACGGCGTCCCAACTCGACGTGGAACTCGGCGAGAAGCCGGCACAGCGACGGCCCCTCGCCGCCGCGGTCGACTTCCTTCGCAGCCCGCTCGGACGCGCACAGGCACGTCCTGCCGACGGCCGGCAGTTTTTGCGAGACAGTTCGAACAGAAAGCGAAAGGGGGAGGCCATGCAAGACAGACGGTTCCTTTTCGACTGCGTTTCGACGTCGCTGCGGGCGGCTGGTGAGTCGCGCCGGCCCGGTGCACGTTCGCCGGCGAGCACAGAGGAAGCTCGACGCCCGGCACGCCTGTCTCTGCCGTCGGCGGCCTCGCACGGGAACCGCTCCGACCGAACGGACGCTCCGGGCGACCGCCCCGGTTCCCGACGCCAGTTTCTGCGGCAGTCGGCCAGGCTGGCCGGCACGTTGGCTGTCGGAGCCGCTTTGTCCCGCTCTCTCCACGCCGGAGGCAGCGACGTCATTCGGCTGGGACTGGTCGGCTGTGGAGGTCGAGGCACGGGAGCGGCGGCGCAGGCCTTGCGTGCCGACCCGGGTGCTCGCCTGGTCGCCGTGGCCGACGCTTTCCAGGACCGCCTGGAGGCCAGTCTGGCCAACCTGAAACGGCAACGCGACATTGCTGCTCAAGTCGCCGTCGACCCGGACCACTGCTTCACGGGGTTCGACGGCTACAAGGGCGTTCTGGGCTCGGACGTCGACGCCGTCCTGCTGGCCACTCCTCCGCACTTCCGCCCCATGCACTACCGGGCGTGCGTTGAAGCGGGCAAGCACGTGTTCGCCGAGAAGCCGGTGGCCGTCGACGCGCCGGGCGTCCGCTCGGTGCTCGAGACCAACGAGCTGGCCAAGCAAAAGAACCTGTGCGTCGTCTCGGGGTTGAACAGCCGGTACTCCCCCGAGCTGCAAGAAATGATTCAGCGAATCCACGACGGAGCCATCGGTGAAATCGTGGCCCTGCACGCGGCCCGCTACGGAGCCGGAGTCTGGGTCCGTCCCCGTCAGCCAGGCATGACCGAAATGCAGTACCAAATGCGAAACTGGTACTACTTCACGTGGCTTTCCGGTGACTTCAACGTGGAACAGTTCGTCCACCAGTTGGACCGAATGGCTTGGGTCATGGGAGGTCGCTACCCGGTCCGCTGCTACGCGACGGGCGGGCGGCAACAGCGGACCGGCCCGGAGTACGGTCACATTTACGACCACTTCAGCTCGGTGCACGAATTCGAAAACGGCGTCCGGCTGTTCGCGACAACCCGCCACCAGCGAGGTTGCACGAACGAACGACAGGAACTGGTCTTCGGCACCAAAGGAACGGCCGACCTGGCTCGCGGCGTCATTACCGGGCCGAAGGCTTGGCGCTTGGAGCGTCGACGAAAGCGAGTGGACAGCCACCAGTTGGAGCAGAACGCCTTCCTGGCCGCTCTCCGCTCGGGCAACTACATCCACAACGGCGACTACATGGCCAAGAGCACAATGATGGCCATTCTGGAGCGAATGAGTGCGTACACGGGCAAGAGCTTGACGTGGGAGCAGGCAATCAACTCGAAACAGGTCTTGGCTCCGTCGGCCTACGACTGGGACGCCGACCCGCCCAAAGCCGAGGTGGCGATTCCGGGAGTCACGCCGTTCGTTTGAAAGCGGGCTCTCCCGTCGGGGCGGGCTTTGAGGCCGTCCGACCCGGTAGGACCGGGCTTTGTGCCCGCCCGTCCGAGCCGTCGGGGCGGGCCTTGTGGCCGCCCACCGGCGCGGCCAAACGCCGGACACGCGAAGCTGCGGTGGC
>CAYSAG010000461.1:0-3178 GCA_964428935.1 uncultured Planctomycetaceae bacterium
GCGTCCCGCGTCCCGCGTCCCGCGTTCCGAATTCCGAACCCACGGCGGCCACGACGGAGCGTGGCCCTCCGGACCGGAGGGACGCGGTCCCTCGCGTCCGCGTGCCCCCGGGTTCCGCGTCCCGAATTCCGAACCCCGAACTTCGAACCGACGGCGGCCACTTCGAACCGAAGACGGCCACGACGGAGCGTGGCCCTCCAATTCCCGGGCAACCTCAGTTAGCTAGCTCCCCGTCCCCACCGTAGCGCGACGTCACCCCGAAGCATTAGCGAGGCGTCTTGTTTCGGTTTCCCCAGGCACTTCGGTCCTGGCGTGGAATCGTTTAGCAGAGCGAGCTTCGGATTCCGGTCCCGGAAGGCACTTTTTCGGACAAACGGTTGACAACAGCAGCGCATTAGAGTAGTAATACAGTCATGCATGACACTCACGTGCCATTCGTGGTCAACCCGTCCGCTGGCGTGCCGATTTACCGGCAAATCATCGACCAAGTGGAAGCCCTGGTCGCGGGGGGACAACTGCGCTCAGGCACCTTCTTGCCCAGTGTGCGTGACGTAGCGCGTGCCCTCGACATTAACCCCATGACCGTCTCGAAAGCCTACTCCCGTTTGGAAGCGAGCGGGGTAATCGAACGGGTCCGCGGCAAGGGCATGCGAGTGACAGAACGGTTCGTCGACGAGCCGTTGGACCGGCGTCGGGAGGCGTTGCGGTGCCACTTGGAGCACGCGCTGCGGCTGGCTCATCAGTTGGGGCTGAGCGAGTCGCAGGTCGTCGGCGTCGTTCGGTCGATGTTTCGGGAGCTGAAGCCATGAGCGAAGCGGTCGTTCGGGTGGAGGAGTTGAGCAAGAGGTTTGGCCGCTGTGTGGCGTTGGACCGCGTCAGCCTGACCGTAGCGCGGGGCTCGGTCCTCGGACTGCTCGGGCCGAACGGAGCCGGCAAGACCACGTTGATTAAATGCCTGTTGGGGTTGCTGCGGCCCACCGACGGAACCGTCCGCACGCTGGGCGAGGAGCCATGGAAGTTCCGCGGGGTCACCAAGGCGCGAATCGGGTACGTGCCGCAGGAGGCACAGATTTACCCGTGGATGAAGGTGCGAGACGCCTTGAGCTACGTCGGGGCCTTTTACCCGCGGTGGAACTGGTCCTTGGTGGAGTCCTTGGTGGAGCTCTGGCAGATTCCGCTCGAACGGCGAATCGGCTCGCTGTCGCCCGGGGAACGCCAAAAGGTGGCCATTGTTCTGGCTCTGGGACACGAGCCGGAGCTGCTGGTGTTGGACGAACCCGCTTCGGCGCTCGACCCGGTCGCCCGGCGGCGGCTGCTCCGGACGCTGCTCGAGCTGGCGGCCGACGAGCAACGCACGGTTCTCTACTCGACGCACATTACGTCGGACCTGGAGCGGCTGGCGGACCACGTGGTCATGCTGGTTGACGGCCGTGTGGCGTTCTCGGACGAGCTGGACGTTTTGAAAGACCGCGTCAAGCGCGTCAAGGTGGTCGCGTCGCGACCGCTGCCCCGGACCTTCACCCTCCCCCACGCTTTGCGTTGCCACGTCCACGGCAACGTGGCAACGGCCACGGTGCTGCACCTGGACGAGCCGCTGGTGGAGCAGGTTCGAAAGCAGTGGAACGCGGAGGTCTTGGTGGAAGACCTGAACCTGGAGGAGATTTTCTTGGAGTGGGCTCGAGAGGACGCAGCTCAATGAGCGTCTCGGCACGCGAGGAAGCACAGTCCGGCGCCGCCGCTCACTCGACACTTCGTCTTCGGAAGGGTGTAGCAATGCTCCGAAAGCTCCGAGCAGCTTGGCTGCCCTACGTGACCAGCGGACGCTTCTGGGCTCTTGTGCTGACGGTGTCGGTCATTTCCGGCCTGGCACTCGTTGGTCCGAACCCGCAGGAGCCGTCGGGGGTTCGGCCGGCGCAGCGGCACCTTTCCCCGGTGGTCCCGCCCGAGCAGAGCCGTCTGTTGCCACCGCCTGAGCAAATCACTGACGAAGACCAGGAAAAGCTGCCAGAGGAGGCTCGACTGACGTGGTTGGAGCTGAGCGGGTCGAAGGTCACAGACCGTGGGCTGCGCAGTCTGGTTCGTTTCCGCGAGCTGGCGGCCTTGTCGTTGTCTGACACGCGAGTCACCGACGCCGGGCTGGAGTACGTGGCCCAATTGGCCGGACTGTCGTCCCTGGAACTCGCTCGGACGGGCGTCACCGACTCCGGGTTGAAAAGACTGCGCTCGCTCAACCGGTTGGTCTGGCTCGACCTCTCGGAGACGAACGTGACAGACCGCGGGCTCAAGCACTTGGCCACGTTGAAGAATCTGCAGTTCCTCGCGTTGACGGGAACGCACATTTCCGACAGCGGGCTGGGTGTTCTTGCAAAAATGCCGAACTTGCGGCGACTGGTGTTGCTCGACACCGACGTCACGCCGAGTGGACTGCGTTCGTTGCAGCAAGCTCGCCCGGACCTCCAGCTGGTGCCGTCGGCCGACCAGTTGGCGTCTCAGGTGTGGTGGCGTCGGCGAAGCCCTAGCCGGGCACCTCAGCTCGCCACGGCTTTAGCATTTCTCGCTGCAGCCGTGTTCGCGACAGCGGTCGTCGACAAGCTGGTCTGGCAGTTCAACGTGCCGTGGGCCTGGCTACTGCCGGGATTCTGTTGGGCTCACTTGGCTGTGGCGGGCTTTTTGATTCTGGTTGGAACAGTTGTGTTTCCAACCGTGTTCGCTTGGCGGTTTTCAACTTCGGCGCTGTTGCCGGTTTCCGTCGCGTTGTTTGTGGCCGGTGCGGTTGTTTGGGTGGCCTGGAAGAGCCGGCCGGTTCTGGTGGTCGTCGTTCTCTGGTCTCTGGCCCTCTTTGCGGTGGTGGGCACCGGCCAGCTGTGGGCCGGGAACCTGAGTGACTGGTCGGCTGTTGCCGTGCCGCTCTTTCTGGGCTCGTCGGCCATTCTTTTCGTGTCCACCGTGCGGAGCTTGCTCCCCGGGCGGCGAGAGCAACTGGCAGGTCTAGCGGAGCGTTGGGAGTTGATTTGGACCGCCCCCGGCTCGAAGGCAGACGTCCAAGCGCGGTGGGCTCAGTCGGAGCGACCTATTTGGCTCCAACGGGCGTTCGACCGCCGGCTTGACCGCCTGCCCGAGTCGGCCGCGACGACGTTTTTCACGCGGCTGCAGTTGTGGCGTTTGCGTCAACCGGTTC
>CAYSAG010000462.1:0-3172 GCA_964428935.1 uncultured Planctomycetaceae bacterium
GGAACACGCGGTACAGCTCTGTTCGTGGCCGCACCGCCGGCTGAACCAACTGACCGGCGAGTGGGTTCTGGTCTCACCGCACCGAATGCAGCGTCCGTGGCAAGGACGACAGGAACCGACCACGCCCGACCGGCTGCCGGCGTACGACCCAGACTGCTACCTGTGTCCGGGCAACCGACGAGCCAACGGCGAGGTCAACCCGAACTACTCGTCGACGTTCGTCTTCACGAACGACTTCCGCGCCCTGCTGGACGACGGACAGGAGCTGTCGGCCGTCGCGCCGCACGAGCTGTTTCAGGCTCAGTTGGTCCGCGGCACGTGCCGGGTCGTCTGTTTCTCGCCTCGCCACGACCTGACGTTGTCGGAAATGCCGACGGAGGCGGTCCGGCAGGTCGTCGACGTGTGGTGCGAGCAGGTGGCCGAGCTGGGACGGCGCTACCGCTGGGTCCAGGTCTTCGAAAACAAAGGCTCGCTGATTGGGTGCTCCAACCCGCACCCTCACGGACAAATCTGGGCTGGCGACTTTTTGCCGAACGAACCGACCAAGGAGGACCGCCGACAACGCCAGTACTGGCAACAGCACACACGGCCGCTGCTGTGCGACTACTTGCAGGCCGAGCTGCAAGCGGCGGAGCGGGTCCTATTGGAGGAAGAGCACTGGGTGGTGGTCGTTCCGTTCTGGGCCGTTTGGCCGTTCGAAACGCTGGTCGTGCCGCGACGTCCGGTCCAGCGCCTGCCCGAATTGACCGACGAAGAACGCAACAGCTTGGCCGTCACCCTGCACCGGCTGCTGGTCCGCTACGACAACCTTTTCCTGACGTCCTTCCCGTACTCAATGGGGTGGCACGGAGCCCCCACGGACGGCGTCGACCACCCGCACTGGCAACTGCACGCTCACTTCTACCCGCCTCTGCTGCGTTCGGCCACGGTCCGCAAATTCATGATTGGTTACGAAATGCTAGCCGAAGGCCAAAGGGACTTGACGCCCGAGGCGGCCGTCGAGCGTCTGCGGAGCGTCTCCGAAGTCCACTACAAAACGGCTTCGGACAACGCGGACCGCGGGACGCACTGAACGACTCCCAGGCGCCCGCTCTCAAGCCACCGCGGTGGAGCTCAGGCCGACGGCCGCTTCGCATTGCCCGTGACGTGCCGCTCCGGCCAGTGGCCCGTCCGGTTTCTTTGCACGCCGCTGGCCGGCCGGGTAAGGTGTTGAAAGTTTGACTGCGTCGACGACGAACAGGCCATGAACAGGAGGACCACCATGTCCGACTCGACAAGCCGTGTGGAAAAGGCCTACGGACTGGCCAAGGAGCGGTACGCGGAATTGGGCGTCGACACCGAGGCCGCGCTGGACCAGCTGTCGCACATTGCCGTTTCGCTTCACTGCTGGCAGGGCGACGACGTGCGGGGCTTCGAGAACCTGGACGAAGAGCTGGGCGGCGGCTTGGCCGTCACAGGCAACTACCCAGGACGAGCTCGCACGCCCGAGGAGCTGCGGGCCGACCTGGACCAGGCGTTGTCGCTCATTCCCGGCACGCACCGGCTGAACCTCCACGCCAGCTACGCCGAAACGGGCGGCGAGCGGGTCGAGCGGGACGAGCTGCGGCCCGAACACTTTCGCGGGTGGATTGAGTGGGCTCGCGAGCGGCAAATGGGTTTGGATTTCAACCCGACCTTTTTCGCACACGAAAAAGCCGCCGACGGCTTCACTCTGGCACACCCGGACCCGGCCATTCGACAATTCTGGATCAACCACGGAATTGTGTGTCGGCGGATTGGCGCGGCCATGGGCCAAGCCCTGGGAACTCCGTGCGTGACGAACGTCTGGATTCCCGACGGCTACAAAGACCTGCCCGCGGACCGAAAGTCGCCGCGCGAGCGGTTGACGGAGTCGCTGGACGCCGTGTTCGCCGAACCGCTCGACCCACGACACAACCTCGACTCGGTCGAGTCCAAACTTTTCGGAATCGGGTCGGAGTGCTACGTGGTCGGTTCGCACGAGTTCTACCTGGGCTACGCCATTAGCCGAAAGAAACTCTTGTGTCTCAACACCGGCCACTTTCATCCAACCGAACTGGTGTCGGACAAGATTTCAGCCGTGCTACAGTGGCTCGACCGGCTGCTTCTGCACGTGAGCCGAGGGGTCCGGTGGGACAGCGACCACGTGGTGATTTTGTCCGACGAGCTTCTCGCGCTGGCTCAGGAAATTGTCCGAGGCGGCTTCTTGGACCGCGTCCACATTGGCCTGGACTTCTTCGACGCCAGCATCAACCGCGTGGCGGCCTGGGTCATTGGAACTCGTTGCCTACTCAAAGCCTTGTTGGCGGCGTTGCTGGAACCGACGGACCGGCTGCGCCAACTGGAAGCCGAAGGGAACTTCACGGAACGACTGGCGTTGCTGGAAGAGCTGAAGACCTTGCCGCTCGGCGCCGTCTGGGACTACTACTGCCTGCGCAGCGACGTGCCCGTCGGGCCAGCGTGGCTGGAACCGGTGCGGCAGTACGAGCGGGAAGTCTTGAGCCGGCGTTCGGACCACTGACGCCCGCCGAACCGACCAACCGGCCGCCCAGACCGTCAACAGCCGTCGCTTTCCGGCGCTCCAGTCGAAGTCGGCTTGCTTAATCCGAGACGTCTGGCCGCACCGGAGCCGCTTCCCAAGCGCCGGCTCGCAAAGAACCAAACCGAGGTGTGACAGGAATGGACGAACAACGCACGACTCAGCAGACCAGCAGCCTTGGAGACGAGTACGAGCGGGAACCGGTGCCCGAACACGCCTTGCTGGGCTTCAAGAGCTTCATTGGCATGTACGCCGGCGAGCACTGCGCCGGAACCGAACTGATGATTGGTCCGCTGTTTGTCGCCGCCGGCGTCAGTGCCTTCGACGTCGTCGTCGGACTGCTGGTCGGCAACGCGCTGGCCGTTCTCAGCTGGATGCTCTTCACCGCTCCCATTGCCACCCGAGCTCGCCTGACGCTGTACTACCAACTCGAAAAAATCTGCGGCCGCAAACTGGTCACGCTCTACAACCTAGCTAACGGCGTCATGTTCTGTTTTTTGGCTGGAGCCATGGTCACCGTGTCGGCCACGGCCGTCGGCGTTTGGATTCATTTCCCAATGCCCGGTCTAAACGACGTCTACCCAAACAGCGTCGGTTGGGTTTTGGCCGTTCTAG
>CAYSAG010000463.1:0-3148 GCA_964428935.1 uncultured Planctomycetaceae bacterium
TATTGAGTTGGCCATTCGAGCCTTGGAAAATGCGTGGCGCAACGTCTGTTCCCTGGAGCTGAAAATCGCCCAAATCGAGAGCAACCCTCAGTTGGTTCAGATTGTCCCGCCCAACGAGGTGGTGGTGCTGATCAGTTTCGAAATCACAATGGGCGACAGCCGCGGAATCATGAACCTGTGCATTCCCTACAACACCATTGAGCCGATTTCCGGCAAGCTGTCGTCCGACACGTGGGCTGCGTACCGGAAACGGAGTACGGAGCTTCGGCACCGCCTGAATGTCGAGGCGTCCGTGTCGCAGGCGTCGGTCGAGGTGACGGCCGTGCTGGCTCGAACCAAGCTGACCACGTCCGACCTGTTGGGGCTTTCGGTGGGCGACGTCATTGTCACCGACACGGACGTCAGCGAGGGCGTGGAGGTGTTGGTGGAGTCTCGTCCGCTGTTCCGAGCGGTGCCGGGGGTGTTCAAGGGACACAAGGCGATTCGCATTGGCAAAAGGATTGCTCGCCTGCAGGACCTCATTGAACAGCGGTTGCGCCAAGCCCAGGGGGCCGAGCAGCAAGACGGGGCTTCGCAGGCGGCCGAGGCCGAGCGCAACGCGGAAGGCTGAAGGCCGTGGCGGCTTGGAGTGTCTGAAATTTCGGCCACTTTTCTTGGCCCATTCTTGACCGGCGAAAACGGGGGCGGTAATAGTAGACGCTGCGCAGCGAGAGCTTCCTGCTCCGCGGCTTGGAAGAGGCGGACGGTGCGAGCGGCTTGGAGCGGTTAGGTCGCCGGACCGTCGCCTGCTCCGCCGGACGGGGCCGGACACCCGTTCGACGGGGTTGCGCGAGCTCAAGTTCGTGGAAGCGGCTGCCGAAGTCTGGTTCAGGAAACCGCCAGACCGAGCGCGGCGCGTTTGGAAGACAATGTCGGCGGCAGCGCGCCGGGCGGTCCGGCGCGTTGGTTCGTACCGCAGAAGGACGACAGCTGCCGGCAAAACCCCGATTTGAAAAGGAGACCGACGATCGACAGAACGCATCGAGTGAACGAGCAGATTCGCGTCCCGCAGGTCAAAGTCGTCGACCAGGACGGCAAACTGCTCGGGGTAATGCCGACGACGGAGGCTTTGCGTTTGGCCAGCGAAGCCGACCTGGACTTGGTCGAGGTCAATCCGAACGAGCGGCCGCCCATTTGCCGCATCATGGACTACGGGCGGTTCAAGTACGAGCAGAAGAAGCGGCAACAACAGAGCGCCAAGCAAAGCCACGTCCACGTCAAGGAAATCCGGTTGCGTCCGAAGACCGGGGAGCACGACATTGCTTTCAAGCTGAAACGGGCCCGGGACTTCCTGGAGCACAAAGACAAGGTCAAAATCAACGTGCTCTTCCGGGGACGCGAAAACGCTCACCACGAACTCGGGCGTGCTCTGTTGGAGCGGGTCGTGCGCGAGCTGGAGGACGTTGCGAAGGTCGAAAAACCGCCCGGAATGGACAACCCGCGGGCCATGTCCGTGGTGTTGGCTCCCAAGTCGTAGACGGCCTTCCGACGACGGGCGAACGGGAAAACACCGGGCTCGACACCCGCGCGTGTCTCAGCGCGCGTAGTCTTCAAGCCCGTACTCGCTGATTTTCTTGTGCAGCGTGTTTCGGTTGATGCCGAGCCGCGAGGCGGCTTTGATTTGAACGCCGCGCGACAGGGCCAGTCCTGCACGAATGAGCTGCCGTTCGACCATGGACACGACGTAGGGGAACGGCGGTTTTTTTTTCGAGTCGGCCTCGGCAATGCCTTCCTGGACGAGCCGCTCGCACAGCTTCTCCAGGTCGTCCAGCCCGCTGGCCTTGCGGACGGCACGGACCGGCGCCAGTCCTCGAACGTGCGGTGGGAAGTGGTCGACCGTCAAAGTGTCCCCCTGGCACAATACCACCGCCCGTTCCACGTAGTTCTGCAGCTCGCGCACGTTGCCGGGCCACGAGTAAGACTGGAGCACCTCGGCCACACGCGGACCGATTCGAGGCGCCGGCCGGTTGTTCGCGCGAGCGTAGAGCTCGACGAAATGCTCCAGCAACAGAGGAATGTCTTCTCGCCTCGCGCGCAACGGCGGCAAGTCAATGGGAATGACGTTCAGCCGGTAGTACAAGTCCTCGCGGAACCGACCCTGCTCGATCTCCTCCAGCAGGTCTCGGTTGGTGGCGGCAATGAAACGGCAGTCGACCCGAATGGTTCGCGTGTCACCAACTCGTTCGAATTCATGCTCCTGCAGCACCCGCAACAGCTTGACCTGCAGCTTGAAGCTAATGGTGCTGATTTCGTCGAGGAAAATGGTTCCGCCGTGAGCCGCCTCGAAGCGGCCGGTCCGGTTCTCAATCGCCCCCGTGAACGCTCCCTTGACATGCCCGAACAGCTCACTCTCCAGCAACGTCTCGCTCAACGCCCCGCAATTGACCCGAATGTACGGACCGCTGGCCCTCGGGCTGAGCTCGTGAATGGCCCGCGCGACCAGCTCTTTGCCAGTGCCCGTCTCGCCGGTCAGCAGCACCGTCGCGTTGGTCGGTGCGACTTGCCGCACCAACCTGTAGACCTCCTGCATGGCCGGGCTGGTACCGACCATGCCGGGCAGCGGTTCCGTCGCGTCTGTCTTGTTCGCCGTCGGGCTCATTCCGTCGCCCTCTCTCGGCCGTTTCGACGTTTGTTCGGGGGTAGGGGCTTCCGCTCTTGTTGAGGTGGTGCCGAGGCCCTCTGACACCGGGCCCGCAGCCGGCTCACCGCTGAGGTGGGCCAGCAGTGTCGCTCTGGCCAGACCGCCGTCTCCGTCCGCTCGGCGCTTGACGCTCGACGTCCTGTTCTTTCCATGACGCGATTTTTCTCACAGCCGCTCCACGGAGCAGCCGGGCCGCCGGCCTGATGCGGCGACAAGTCCGAGTCCCGGGCCGTAGTGCTGTGCTCCCGAGACGAGCCTCAGCACGGTTGTGAGGCATGTTAGCGGAGCCAGTCGGCAGCGACAACCACCCTGTCGAACCACTCGGCTCCCTCTGTCGGCGCGGCTTGACTGCGTCGGCCCTGTCGACCACCGCGGTGCGTTTTTTCTGGGCACAGGTCAGCCTTTCTGCCCGCCGCCGCGGCAGGCCCGGCACGCCAAAGAGGCTTCGGACCGACGCGTTGACAGCCG
>CAYSAG010000464.1:0-3138 GCA_964428935.1 uncultured Planctomycetaceae bacterium
ATCTTCCTCCTTTTGTTTGCCCGAAAGTCTGTGTCAACCAAGCGGCCACTTACGGGCTCTTGGGAATCTTCGCCACTTCGTCTTCGACCTCATTGATTTCGTGGACCGCCACGGCGCCCAGAACAACGCCCGCCACAGCAGCGCCGGTGGTGGTCAGAATCAGCGGGTCAATGCCGCCTAGGAATCCGCCCGAGCCCTCGCAGTAGGCCACGTTCGGGTCCATGACGCGGACCTCACCGTAAGGCACGCCGTTCTCGTCGTAGAGCACCTCGCCCGAGTCGGTGTAGCCAACTCCGTAGGCACTCTGAGCGCGAACGACCATGGCTCCCGAAACGACCAACGCCTTGCTGCGGGCCGACGGCGGAGCCACTTTGGGCGACCACAGGCGGAACAGACCGAAGCCGTCCGCGGCGACCACTTGGTACAAACCCGGCTGCAGGCCCGCCACGCGGAACTGGCCTCGCTCGTCCGTCGTGGTGGCGGCCACCTCTTTGCGGCCCAGACGGACCGAAACCCGCGTCTTTGCGGCCGGCTGCCGCTCTTTCGTCAGGACCTGGCCGACCAGGGCATTGCCTGGTGCCATGACCACGTCAATGACGACCGACGCGGCCGACCGCGAAGCCTGTTGGGTCGGCTGTCCAGCGAAAACCTGGCTGCCCAGCGTCAGCAGCCCACAGACCGACAGCCCCAGCGCCAAACGCTTCAACACGCCTAACATGGATTTCCACTCCTTACCCTGACCTACGAGACTTTGTTCCAGTTCTGGCCCCGTCAAAAACCGGCAATTCCCCCACGCCGTGCTGGTCCGACCACGGGTTGTCGCTGCTGGAAGTGTGGCGGCCGGTTTCTTCCCTTAGTCGAGTCGAAGCTGCTCGCTAAGTCTTATCGGCAAGCAGTCGCGGCATGTTCAGTTGGATTGGTCGGAAAATTCCGATTTTCTCGGCTGTCGGCTTCCCGCCAAACGGACAGCTGTTGTTGTGAGGGGGTCGCCCGCTCAGTCGCCGCTCGTACCGACACTGGCTCGTCACCGGCAGCCGCCCGAACCTGTCGGGCAGTGTGTCGGCGGGCCAAGACCCACGTCCCGAGCCGAGGGGCCGAGCCGGTTCTCTCGCACGCTGTCCTAGCGGGCACAGTGCTGAACGGGTTTTTCGTCCGCTCCCCGCAATGCGCCGGCAAAGGCGGGTTGTTCGGCCTCAAGAAGGCGGGCCGGCCGTCCGTCGACCGTTCCACGGCATTTTGGGTAGTCCGAGCTGGGGCACTGGACCGATGAGTCTTGGACAGAGCCGCTGGGTACCGGTCTGGGACGACCGCCTGCAATTCCAAGCACGAACAACGTCCTTTCTTTTTCTTTCTGGCGAGCGGCCTGACGGTCCCCGACCTTCCGGACGGTCAGACTCTTGCCCTGTGCACACACCACCGGCGGCCACGCCAGACCGGCACGACCGGCACAGCCCTTCTTGCCGCGACTCTTGCTACAGCCGTCGTCCTGCCGGGGGGTGAATTTTGCAACCGGCCGGCTTCTGCAGGACTGGCTGAGAGCTAGAAGTTGCTTGTGGGGAGCGTCTTGGCGGTGTCGGAACGCTTTGTCTCAGGCGCCGCGCGAATCGTGACGGCTGTCGGGCAGCCGGTCAGCAGGTGAGGGCCGCGTGCGTCTTTCGCAGGGACGGAAGCCGGTAACGGACCTCCTCCCTCCGCTCTCGCAAAAAGCAAACCCGCGCGGCTCAGAGTGAAGGCGGCACAGGTACGCCGGGACCGAGCAATCGGCGCGCAAGCTGGGCAGGGGGTTGGCTCGTCGGTTCCGGCAGACCGAATTTGTGGCACAGGAGCGAGACAAAATGGCGGCGAAGCGAGGTCGCGTCCGGTACACGGGTCCTGGAAGCGACTACCGAAGCGTGCGCATTGAACGGCTGAAGCCGGGCACGGTCATTCACGCCCCGATTTACGAGGAGCGGGACGGGAACTCGCTGCTGCTGCTGTCAGCAGGAACGAGGATTACCGAGTCGCTGGTGGAGCGGCTGGCGAAACGGGGCGTCCGGGAAGTCCGTGTCCAAACCAAAGACCTGGCCCGCATGCGCCGCTCGGCTCCTTCCAGACGTGCTCGTACCACAGGACTGTCGGTGGACGAGCTGGAACAAGTTCCGGCCGGCGGCACTTGGGGCGTCAAGTCGAACAGCTTCGTCCACAAAGTTCGCAAGCACGGGGCGACACCCTACGACACGACTTTGGTCGGACAGTTCCGAGGAAAATTCCAGAGCACTCTGTCGCAGACGCTGAACTTCTTCCAACAGCTCAACGCCGGTGACCGCGTTCACGACGAGGCCGTGGTGGCGGTGGCCGAACAGTCGGTGAAGCAGATTGCCGAGGACCTGGAGCTGTTCGTGTCGCTGGGCATCAGACCGAACACGGGCGAGTACCCGGGCCAGCATTCGCTGCAGTGTTCCATGCTCGCTCTCAGCGTCGGCACGACACTGGGACTGACCAAGGACGAACTGCTCGACCTCGGCACCGGCTGCCTGCTGCACGACCTGGGAATGCTGCGAATCGACTCGAACATCTACAACGCGCCCACCGTGCTGGACCCAATCGAGTTTCTGGAAATCACCAAGCACCCGGGACACACGTTCGAGCTGATCCGACCACTTGAAAAGCTGTCCACCGGCGCTCGAATGGTCGCCTACCAAATGCACGAACGGTGTGACGGCTCCGGCTACCCCAGGAAACGCCGACGCGGACAAATCCACTACCTGGCCAAAATTGCCGCCGTTGCCGACGTTTTCGTGGCCATGATTTCTCCTCGCCCCTACCGCCCGCCTTACGTGCCTTACCACGCCATTGAAGAAATCATTCGAGCGACCCGCAGTCACCAGTTCGACCCGGACGTGGTGCGGGCCCTTTTGCGAACCGTTTCCCTGTTTCCCATTGGGTCGTACGTGGAACTGAGCGACCACCGCGTGGGAAAGGTCATTCGAGCCAACGGCGAACAGTTCACGCGTCCGGTCGTGGAAGTGTGGGACCCGCTCGAGCCCTCCGGCGGCCCGGAAATTGTGGACTTGGCCAACCAGCCCGAGCTGTCGATTCTGCGGCCCCTGTCGGAGCTGCCTCACCGCTCGGCCGTCACCGCGGACGCCGTGGACATGT
>CAYSAG010000465.1:0-3137 GCA_964428935.1 uncultured Planctomycetaceae bacterium
GGAAGATGATGGTTTCGGCGGCTTCTCTTTGAGCGAAAAACAGGCGTGTTTCGCGGCCGTCGCGGTTCCAGTAGTGGAGCAGTTCCAGCGTGGTTCGGGTCACGCCGGGATATCCCGCTTGCCGCCACGCCTTCACGCGTTCTCGGATCTGGTTGACCAGTGTCATTTCGATGGGGGTGCCGCTCCAGCCGGTTTCGCCTTTCGGAGGCGGAGCGTTGGGATCGCGGTAGTAGTAGACCGCTTTCCGACGTCCGTGCCGCAGGACGGGCGGTTCCCCTTCCCGGATTTCCCAGTACCGCGTCGGCTCCTCAAAGGGTGAGTTCAGAATCGGTTCGTCAACTTCGTAGTTCATGGCACAGTCTCCCGGGCGCAGATCGCTGGACGAGCTGGCACGCGCGGCGCTCTACCACCCCTAGGAACTAGCCTGCCTTCAACCGTCGGTTGGCGGGATCACGCTTGCCCGTCGCCCCCTGTGTCTCTTCCATCCGACCAGTCACGACCGCTTGGCCGTCAAATTGAACGGAGGGCTCGTGATGATATCGATCAAATCATCGATGTAGGCATTGGCCTGCTGTGCGGTGGGGGACCTAGTGCTGGCGTGCGCATACTCATTCCTTCTCCGCAGGCACTGGCGGAGCTCATCCCGAAGTTTTTCGCCGATGATTCCGGCGAAGTAGCAGGTATCGATAACGGTGCGCTCGGATGGCTTTCCTGCGGAAAAGTCCTCGTATTTCTGGATTGGTGTATAGGTGGGCTTGCCGTTGCGGTCTTGATACTGCGTCGTCAGTTGTTGGTTAAATGGGTCCAGTTTGTTCGCGAAGACCCAGCGTCTGATGACGTCGTATGCCAGATTCCAACCCATGACGACCGCAGCGCGGTACGCGCCACATTCAAGACAGAGGATCGTCTCTTCCAGCAACCGCTGCTGCGCGTCATTGAGAACGGCTGCCCCGGCGAGGTCGCGGAGGCGCTCGGATACAGCCGTGGTATCCAGCAGGAGTATCTCTTTGCGACGGCACTCCTCCCAGAGTACCCGCTCAATAGGCGCCATGCGCGATTTGATCTGCTCTGCCGACAGGGGCGTGACGCGACCATCGTGTCTGTAGTAACGGATCTCGTCGAGTTCCTCTAGGGTTTTCGCCCCCGTCAGCGTGTGCTCAAGATGACACGCGGCCAGCGTTCGCAAAAAGAATCGATGGTTTGTAGCAGCCCGCGGGCATCCGAAACGTGCGCGTTGCGGAGGAAACACAGATGATCTCCCAGCCGTACAAGGTGCTCTGGTGACACTCGAGTGGCCATACCTCTCCGTCCTCCGTTGCAGGCCTAGTCGGTCACTCCAAATCTGCTACCACCATCAATTCATTCCCGCGGTCGTCGATGACTTTGACTGCCACTTGGCAGTGCTCGCCGGGTTCGAACGGGGCGCTGAGCGTTCCAGCCAAGTGGTCCCAGACGCTGTCGTCGTAGGTGCCGCGGAGTGCCTTCTTGAGCTTGTCCCAGGCGCCGGTGCGAGGGAAGAAGGCTTGGCAGACGTGGAAGCACAGGCCGTTGTAATCTGTGTCCAGGAACCAGCCCGGCACGTCGTCTCCGGCTCGGTGCTCCACCTCCATCGTGACCGGGTCGAAGACGTCCAGCCCCAGCAGTTCCACCTGGTACTTGACCCCGTCCTTGGCGTTCTTTTCGCTGTGCCTGTGAATCTTGATGTCCGGCAGACCGCAGACGCTGAAGATCTGGCTGGACCGCATGTTTTTCAGCAGATCGGCCATCCTCAGGTCCGGGCTGGCCTGCACGTAAGTGGCGGGCACGCCGATAACCCGATCGCACTGCTCGATCAAAGCCCGGGCGTTCGGCTGGATCGCAAAGCCGATGACGTAGAGGTGGGCGTAACCCTTGGCGTGAGCTTCGCGGGCGGCTTCGAACACCAACTTTTCGCTGACCGCACCGTTTTCCGGCCCGAAAACGATAGCCACCGGAACAGTTGTCAGTTGTTCGTTGCCAGTTGTCAGTCTTTCAGCGACGCCAGCAGCCCGTTCAGCAGGCGGGCGACCTCGGCCAGCCGCTTCAGCAGCGGTTCGGGAGCCTTCAGGTACCCCAGGTCGACTGCGATCAGCAGTTGCGTCTCCAGCTCCAGCAGCGACCCCTTCGCCTGACCCAGGAACTGTCGGAACTCGCCCCGCGTGAGCCGTCCCTGGCCCTCCGCGATGTTGCTCGGAACCGATACCGCTGCGCGCCGAATCTGGCTCGTCAGACCGTACAGCTCCTCGCGAGGGAACGCCGCGGTCGCCCGGTAGACTTCGCTCACCAGCTTCATCGCCTTCTGCCACACGACCAGGTCCTTGTAATGCCGCTTCATGTTGGCCACCCTCCGACAACTGACAACTGGCAACCGGCAACTCCACCAACGCTTCTGCAGAAAGCGACAGCGTTTTCGCCGGTGGGCGGACCTGTTTTAGGCGGATTTCCTTGCCGCCGCCCAACCGCAAGATCGGGCTCTTGCGCAGCACCTCCAGCATGCGGTCGACGAACGACGCGTGCTGCTCGGCGATCTCGGCGATGCCGGAATCCTCGACGCCGTCGGCTTCCCAGTCGACCGGCGTGGGGATCGTTGCTTCGACGCAGAACGGACCGGTCACACGCGTGACGCCGTTCCTGACCTCCGGGCGGTCGACCAGCACGACCTCTTCCGGCGGCTCGTTGTTGGCGATGGACTTGAGCGTGATGCGTGGCACGATTCCGCCGACCTCTTCGCCCTTCTTGTTCTGCTTCCGCTTGTAGACGAATCCGCCGGCGGGACCGCGCGATTCGTCCCGCAGTTCGTACCAGGGGAAGGTGGCGGTCAAGAGTCGCTGGCGGGCCAGAGCGAGCGGCACGCGGCTGACGTCGATGGTGATCCACCGCCGGCCCCACTGCTCGGCCACGTACGCAGTCGTGCCGCTGCCGCACGTCGGGTCGAGAACCAAATCGCCAGGGTCGGTGGTCATGAGCAAGCAGCGCTCGACCACCTGCGTATTGGTTTGGACGACGTAAAGCTGATCCGCGGCGCCGCCGAGGTGGTCCCACCAATTCGTTAATTTTTTGAACCCGAAGTCATCAAAGTAGCGTTTGTAACCGAGTTGTCCTTCGCCCACAAACAGACG
>CAYSAG010000466.1:0-3104 GCA_964428935.1 uncultured Planctomycetaceae bacterium
TGCGCCGAGCGGCCCTGGCAGCTCGGTCGCCGGCGCACCTGTGGTGGTTGGTGGTGCTGGTGGCTCCGGCTCCGGTCGCCCTGCTGCGTGTTGAAGCGTTTTGCCGCGGAAGCCGCCGACGGACACGCTGGTGTGTCGGCGCAAGCGTGCTGGCCGTGCTGTTCGTGCACGCAGCGGTGGGGCTGTCGGCCAGCCGGCGTCCGTTGCCAGCAGCGGGGCGGCAAGTCGAAGCCGTGGCCGCTCGGCTTTGGGGCTGGGGGGAGCAGCAGACGGAAAGGTCCGGGCAGGGCGAAGGGCCGGAAGAAGAGGCGGTGGGCGCCGAGCGGCCGGAGGGGCCGGGTCTTCTGACGGAGGCGGCTCGAGCGGTGAGGTCGAGGCGGGGAGTGTCGGCCGTGCGTCTGTCGGCCGCGCTGGAGCTAGCGGAGCGGTTGCGGGCGTTGGAACGGGTGTCGTCCGTGACGCTGGTGGGGCCGGCGGAACTGGTCGTGCCGTTGGCGGTCGTGGTGCAAATGAGCCGTCCGTCGACGGTTTGCCGAGCCGCCAAGACGCTGGCGGTCGGTGGAGTCGAGCCGGCTGGGAGCGGGGGCGTCGAGGGGGCGACCCGAGGGGCCGAGGGCACGTTGGTGGTCACGGTGGGGCGTCTGACCAGCGGTCAGCGGTTGCGGAAGCTCGCCGACGCGCTGGAGGCTTTCCCGACCGGGCCGGCCGTGCGGGTCGACGGTCAGTGGGCGCAGCTGTGGTTGCTGCGGTGGTCGGGGCCGTCCGGCGCGGAGCCGTGAGCTGCGGAACGGTCGTGTCGAGGTGCGTCTGGTCAGCAGACGGGCGTCTAGGTCACCGGTCCACTCGATTTTGAACGGAATTGTTGAAGTTCCGCTCGTTTTGCGTAACCTAGTGTCGTGGGTCAGGTTGCGAGCTAAGTTCCGCCTTCGACGCCGCAGCGGCGGCGAGTGAGGGACGTTGGTTGGGAGTCCCGCTTCAGTTCGTGAGTAGCCGGTGGGGCGGAACGAGCAAGGGCGTGACGCTGGGATCAAAGCGCCCGCGCTCATTGTCGTACGCTGTCAGCTTGTCAGCGAGGTCTCTTTTTCTGCTCGGAAAAAGCGAAGCAACGGGGACAGGACGTGGCGGCGTGACGATGAAAACTCAGGTGGGTCGTCCGGTCACGCCAGCACGAAAGGAAACGCGCCCGAGCGTTCGACACGGCTCGACGTCGAAACGGACAGACGCGTCCCGGGCAGCGAGCGCAGTTCGGGACGGAAGCGTTTGGGAGACGCACCAGCGATGGACGTCATTCTTCGCGGTTACTCGGTCAACGAGCCGACGTGGTTCTACCTTTCGACGCTGTTGATTCTGGCCGTCTTCTTTCGGTTCGGGCGTTTGTGGTGCGTGCGCAACCTGGACCTGGTCCTGCTGTTGTGCATTCCGCCCGGGCTGCTGCTGGTGAAGTACCCGGAGTGGGCGTCGTTGGGTTACGCGTGGCTCTTTTCTTGCAACGGCCTGCTGCTGGTGCGGCTTTGTTGCGACAGTTGGTTTCGGCGTCGGCCGCGTTTGCAGCAGAACCTAAACGCTGCCGGACTGGCGTTTTTGGGCGTGGCGGCATTCGCGTTTCTGATGACGAAGGTCGTGACCGAGCGTCCGCCGCAGTCGACGGTGGAAACGGTCCGCAAGGCGGAGCAAATTTTGTCGCGGCAAGAGACGCTGGTCGACGTGGCTCCGCAGCCCAAGGCCGAACAGGACGAGGCTCAACCCGGACCGGCCGCCCCTCTGCTGGCCACCCCCGTCGTCCCTCCGTCGAAGCTAATGGCTTCCGAAACCACTGCCCGAGGCGACTCGGAGCAGCGGTTCGAAATGATTGCCTCACGGCTCATTTGCGTGCTGGCTCACTTCGCCGTCGTCCTCGGATTAATCGTTTTCGCCAAGAAACACATGAACGACCTGGAGCTGGGGCTGGCCATGGCCGCCCTGTACCTGCTGCTGCCCGGCACGGCCTACCACGTTGGAAAGGTGATTCACGTTTTGCCGACCACGCTGATTGTCTGGGCGGTTGTGGCGTACCAAATGCCTATGGTGGCGGGAGCGCTCATGGGGTTGGCGTGCGGGTCCATGTTCTACCCCATTTTCCTGTTGCCTCTGTGGGCCATGTTCTACAGACGACACGGAGCGGTTCGGTTCATGGTGGCCTTGCTGATTGTAGCGGCCATTCTGGGAGCCAGCCTGGCTCTGACCTCCGCCAGCGCCCACTCCTTCACCCGCCAAATCATTGGCTCCATTGACTGGCAGGCGCTGCAGTTCCGAGGCGAGAACGTACGTGGCTTTTGGAGCGACCACGACGCGAACTACCGAATTCCCGTCGTGGCCGTTTTTCTGGTCATGCTGGTTTTCTTGACCATTTGGCCGCGGGAAAAGACGGTCGAGCACCTGCTGGCCCATTCAACCGCAATCATTGTGGGCATTCAGTTGTGGTACCCGCTGCAAGGCGGTGTCTACCTGCTCTGGTACCTGCCTTTGTTGCTCCTGGTAGTGTTTCGGCCACGTCTGTCGCACTTGCTGCCGCCCGGTGTCGAACCGGCCAAGCCCGCTCACCGCGGCACCTGGACCGCTCAAATGAACAACCTGCCGCCTCGCGGCGTTCCCTTGCGGCCGCACCAATTGTGGTGAGCCGACGACGCTTGCAGACCGCGAGCAGCTGCCGGCTCGTCCACCCGCTCGCCTGTGGTTCGCCCGACGGCCTAGTGCTTTGTCAAATCGAAGATTTGGGATGTCGTTTGTGGCCAGCACGACGGAGTCTGCACGGCGGACTGGATTGATCGGTGACGACGCCGACCGAATCCAGTCCCTTCTCCCCGGCGGGGAGAAGGTGCCCGAAGGGCGGATGAGGGGGCAATCGCCTGTGGGAACCAGGCGTCTGGGGCGCTGCGCTCGCACGCCCTCACCCGGCTCGCTTCGCTCGCCACCCTCTCCCGCGAGCGCGGGAGAGGGGACTTTTCCTTGGCCGCTGCCGAGACAGTTCGCCACAGTCGACTGAGTCCCAACTTTTCGGCGTGACACAGCACTAGGACTACGGCACAGCCTCTGGACACACCTGTGAACGCGGTCCCCCTCTCGCC
>CAYSAG010000467.1:0-3100 GCA_964428935.1 uncultured Planctomycetaceae bacterium
CGGTTCGGAATTCGAGGTCTGGAATTCGGAATTCGGGACGCCGAACGCGCGGCACGGGACGCGAGGGACCGCGTCCGTCCGCGTCGGAGGGCCACGCTCCGTCGTGGCCGTGCCGGAGGGCTACGCTCCGTCGTGGCCGCCGTCGGTTCGGAATTCGAGGTCTGGAATTCGGAATTCGGGACGCCGAACGCGCGGCACCGGACGCGAGGGACCGCGTCCCTCCGGCGCGCAGTCGAGCTCGCCGTGCGAACCGACGGCCGAACCGCCACGAAGCTGGAAACGCACGACGCGGCACACGGACGCCCAATGAACGGAACCGTACAGCAGCTCAACCCGACCGACCTGCTGGCCGCGCTTGCAGCGGCCGGGTGGTTGCCGCCGGACGACGCGGCTCGGGCCGAACGGCCGCCGCTTGCTTGGGGCACCGACTTGTTCCCGTGGCTGGAGCGAGTGTGGTCGGAGTGGCAACGGGCGAGCGTCACCGGTCGTCGGCCGTGTGAGCTGCTGCGTTGGTTCGAGCGGCAGCGAGCGGCCGGAGCCTGTCTGACGCTCGGCCTGCCCGGTGCTCGCGGACAGCGTCTGCTGGCTTGGCTGGGCACGCGGCTTTACTTCTGGCCCGACGGCGTCCCTGCAGGCCGCGTGGTCGCTTTCGTCTTCTCGCACTTGGGCCGGGTGCTGGAGCAACGGTTTGAGCTGTTCCAGGCCTTGCGGGAGCTGTGTCGAGGCGTTGGCCGGAACGGCTCGGACCAAGTCTTGCTGGCAGTTGTCGACACAGCCGCGTTCCCGTTCGTTCGGCACTGTGCGAAGCGGCTGCGGCGGCCGCTGTTGCACGCCAAGCTGGCCCGGTCCGACAGTCTCGCCGACTGGCTGCAAGGCTTGTGCCGCAACCAGCCACCGTTGAATTGGACGCCGCGGCGGAACGGCTGGTCCTCGTGGCGGCTTCTGGTCTCGCCGTCGCTGGAAGGGTTGGTCGGCGAGCGGTCGCAGCCGTCTGGAGCGTCTTGCCGGCATTCGTCACCAGCCAGTGCCGCGTCCACGTCCGCGCCCGCGCGAGACCGCTTGGCTGTGGCTTTGGCCGACGACGTCGTCGCTCTGTTCGTTCGCCGCGGCGGCCACGTTGACCGGTTGCTGCGACACCGTCTGCAAGACTTCGGCAGTGCAGACGCTCCGGTGCAACTGGCTGTCGGCCCGTCCTTGGTCCCGTCAGCCCTGGCGAAAGAGTTGGTTGCGTTGGGAGCGACGCCGGTGCCGCCGGGTGAGCTGGCGCGAACACCCGGGCCGACCGAACCGGTTCACGCGTGTCGCCTTGTGTCCGCTCGCCACACGCCTGCGAGCCTCGCGCGGTGCTTCGAGGCCTCGCAGCCGACAGCGACCCGCCCCGAGGACGCTCGCCGCCCCGCCGCTCGACACGCTTTTCCGCCCGTGCCGAGCTCACCCCGTCGGCGGCCGCGCCGCCCGGCGCCCGTCCGCGCGGTCTGCCCCGAAGACGGCCGAGACTTTCTGACCCATTGGACTCGACGGCAAAACGGCCCGTGGCCCGACCAGTCGCACACGGAATTCCTCGACGAGCTGCTGTTCGCCGACCGGCCGGCTGACCGCTCCGCCCTAGCCGCCCTGCTGCGAATCCTTTCCACACGGCGGCTGGTGGCGTCCGGCGCGGCCATTCGAGGTGCGTTCCGCGTGGTGTGCTTCACGGCCGTGCCCCTGTTCCAACTGCCTCGGCTTCGCCAGTTTCGGCCTCACCGCGGCCGCTGGGACTTCGAGCTGTACGGTGTGGCGGTTCGGCGGGAGTGGCTCCAAGAGAAAGGTGCCCGGCCGGTCGTCTACGGAGACGAGCGGCTGTGGAAGGAACTGCCCGAAGCCGACCGGCCGTTTTTTCAGCTCCGGTTTTCGAAGCGGGCCGGCGACGCCGCCGTCGTGGACTGGTCCGTCGAGCGAGAATGGCGCGTGCTGGGCGACGTGGACCTAAGCGGCTTGGACACAGACGACGCTTTGGTGTTCGTGCCGACACGAACGGAAGCCGAACGCGTGGCTCCGGTCAGTCCCTGGCCCGTGCTCTTCTTCCAGCCGTGCTCAGAAGTCGGAGCGGACACGCACAGCGACGGCCCGCGCCAGTCGGGTCCCAGTCGGACCGAAGTCTGACGGGCTGGCAACGCCACTGCTCTGCGGCAACGCTCCAGCCCCGCTGCCCTTCCCGCACTCTCGGCGCCGGTCCCGTTGCCGCACTCCACCGCTCCACCCGCAGTCGTTTCGACAAAAGGGACTTGCGTTTTGAACACCCGTCGTGGACACTGGTGTGCAGTGCCGCGGAGTGGCCTGCCGCGGCCGCGTGGCGCTTCGTTTCACACGACCGAAGGCGACAAGAGAGCGAAGGGACAGGGGCATGTCGACGGGAAAGCGGTGGTGGCAAGTTTCGATTGGTTTGGGTTTGAGCGGGCTGTTGCTGGTGGCTGTCGCGTCGTGTCGACAAGGCCCGCCGGAACCAACAGCCAAGACGGAACAACCGGCGGCCACGGCCGAGGTGGAGCCGGCGGCTGGGGCCAAGGAGCAGCCCAGTTCGAACGAAGCGGAAACGCGGCCGGGTCCGAAGGCTGCGTCGAGCGAGCAGCCCAGTCTGCCAGCCGGTCGCACGCCGGGACGGGAACAACCGCGGCAGCCCAAGGCGGCTGGCGAGGCGAAGGGCGCCGCACCGGCGGCTGGACAACCGGGCCAGCCGCGGCCCACGGAAACGCCTGGTCCCGCTCAAGAAGGCGAACCAATGCCCGAGCCCACCCAACCGTCTGAAGCCGACGCCGGCTCGCAACCAGCGGCTGAGCAAAACCCACTCATTCGAGCTTTCCGCCTGTTGGACGCGACGCTCAAAGGGAAGACTCCCTCCGGTGCAGCCAGTCGCGCACCCGCGCTCGGGCCGTTCGGGCAGCCCAGCGAGGGCGAAGTCGAGCCACCCCTGGTTGGCGAGCCCGCGCCGGAAACTGTCGGGGTCGACCTGGACGGCATTCCGTTCAAGTTGAGCGACTACCGAGGGAAAGTGGTCGTCCTGGACTTTTGGGGCGACTGGTGACCGCCGTGCCGGGCCATGTACCCGCACGAGCGGTCGCTC
>CAYSAG010000468.1:0-3099 GCA_964428935.1 uncultured Planctomycetaceae bacterium
AAGACCGAAAGAAGCGTTAGAACCGGCACAGGCGGAAGTGTGTGCCTAACCTGTGTTGAAACAAAGGCTTACGACTGTTGCGTTCCCGCAGGTCTTGGTTCGGCTCGGACTGCGGCTCGCCGGCTGCGCTCCGCACCGTGAACGACGGCCTTAGCGCCGTGTTAAGGTTTCTTGACAGCGGCGGGGCGTCGGAAGAGCCGCGTCGAGCGGCACGGTGCGGAACGGCAATGAGGTCGCAGTCACGGTCCGGTGCCGAAGGACGGCGCGACGGGACGTCGACGCGAGCTCCAAACCGGCCGGCTCCGCTCACTGCGCGGCTGGGCGTCGGTCCCCGCTGGCTCGCCGGTCGGTTGGTGGTCGCCGGGGCGAGGGGTAAGATGTTTCGGTTCGGCCGGAACGGCCCGAGAAGGGGGGCGGGCCGACGCGACGCCGCAGGGCTGGCCGGCAAGAGCACGACAAGGCGAAGAGCTTTCCGAAATGGCACACTGTTTGGTCACAGGCGGAGCGGGATTCATTGGCAGTCACCTGACGGAACGGCTGCTGGAGCAGGGCCACGAAGTGACGGTGCTGGACAACTTGTCGACCGGCCGGCTGGAGAACCTGCGGGCGGCCAAAGACAACCCGCGGCTGCACGTCCGCATTGGGTCGATTACCGACCCAGTGCTTTTGGCCGAGGTGGTGCCGCAGGTGGACGTCATTTACCACTTGGCGGCGGCGGTCGGTGTGCGGCTGGTGGCCGACGACCCGGTGCGAACAATCGAAACGAACATTTACCCGACGGAAGTCCTTCTGCGAATGGCCGCTCAGGGCAAGCAGCCCTTTTTCCTGGCGTCGACCAGCGAGGTGTACGGCAAGAACCCGAAGGAGCGGTGGAACGAGGAGGACGACTTGCAATTGGGGCCCACGTCCCGCCCACGGTGGGCCTACGGCTGTTCGAAGGCCATTGACGAGTTCCTGACACTGGCCTACGCCCGCAAGTACGGTTTGCGAGCCGTCATTGGTCGGTTTTTCAACGTGGTGGGGCCGCGTCAGGTCGGGCACTACGGAATGGTTGTGCCGCGTTTTGTCGACCAGGCTCTGCGCGGCGGCCCGCTGGTCGTCTACGACGACGGCACGCAGGTCCGCTGTTTCGCCGACGTGCGGGAGGTGGTCGAGGTGGTCATTCGGCTCATGGACACGCCGGAGGCGGCCGGCCGGGTCTTCAACATTGGCAGCGACCACGCCGTGTCGATTCGGCAACTGGCCGAAGAGGTGGTGCGGCGGGTTGACCCGTCGCTGGCCATTCGGCACATTCCCTACTCGGAAGCGTACGGCGAGGATTTTGAAGACGTGCGCCAGCGGGTGCCGGACCTGTCGCGGCTGGAACAGACCATTGGGTTCAAACCCAGCCGCCCCCTCGGACCGATTCTGGACGAGGTCATTGAGTGGCGCAGGCGGGAGCTGGCGAAGGAAGGGGACGAACGGCCTTTTCTGGCTTGAGCCGTCTGGGCGGCGGGGCGGAGCACGGGCGAGAGGTTCGAGCGAACCGAAACACGCAGCGGACGAACGGGGCGAGGTGTCGAGCTTGTCTGCGTCAGGTACGGCCACACAAGTCGAAGCGGCCCGGTCGAGCGACGAGCCGCCGGAAGGTGTGTTCTTCGTGCCGGTCGACCCGGACGACTTGGTACCGGTTCTGAACCGTGCCGGCGACATGGGGCCGTTGGCCGTCGTGCTGGCCTTGGTGCCGGTTCTGGTCGCTTGGCAGCACGCTTCGCTGACCTGGGCGGACGGCCTTTGGTGCTTGAAGGCCTGGCAAGTTTGGCGCTTGGGTGGCTCGGAGCACGCTGCGTCGGTCCCCTTGTTTCCCGACGCGGCACCGCTGGGAACCTGGCTGCACTCGTTGGTTTTCGCCCTGCCCGAGCCGCTCCGGCTACGCTGCCTGCTCGTTCCGGCTTGGGCCGCGGCGTTCTGTTTCGTCTGCGCGGCCTACCTGTTGGTCCGGACTACGCTAGGGCCTCGAGCGGCCTTGCTGTGCGCGGCCCTGTTGTCCCTCCACGCGGTCACTTTCTGGACGGCTCAAGACGCGTCGCCACTGTCGTGGAGCTTGCCGGCGGCGCTGCTGGCTTTCTGGGCGGCGACCCGTTCGCTCCAGCAGGCCGACCGCCCCGCTCACTGGCTCTTGCTGACTCTCGCGGCTTGCGCGGCCGCCTGCGTGTTGGCGGGCGGGGCAGTGGCTGTGGCCGTGCTGGCGGTCGTGGCCTTGTGGTGCGGGCTGGAGGTGTTCGGTCGGCCCGGCGGTTGGGGCCGTTCGTCGAGCGGTCGAAGGAGCGAACCGGGCGGGCACGGGACGGGGGCTGGCGAGGGCGCGGCCGTTCTGGCGACGCACGCCGGCCCGGCTCGCACCGCTCCACGCGCAACGGGCAACGGCGAGCGGCGTTCGCTGGCGTGGCGACAACGCACCGGACGAAGCCTTTGGGTCCTGGTGGCGACGGTGGCTGGCGAAGCCGTTGGGGTGGGGGTCTGGTTTGCGTGGGCGGCTCACGTTGGCCGGTCGGTCGAGCTCAGCAGCCTCTTGGTGTCGGGACTGCGACCGGCCGGCAGCCGCGAACTGGCCGGCGGTGAGCTGGTCGTGGCAGCCCGGCTGGCTCTGACGCTGGTTGGCCCGCTGGCCGGCTTGGTCTTGTTGGGAGTGGTGCGAGCGGTGACGCCGTGGGTGGCGGGTCGAGGCAACGGCGCGCCGAGCGAGCCACACCGGACCGACGGTGCGGGCAGTCGCGGAGCCGCGTGGTTCGAAACGAGCGAGCAGGCCCCGGGACCACGAAACTCGGACGGCGCGGTGTGGTCGGGTCGGGCGGTCGCACGCGGAGTAGCGGCGTTTCGCGGGACGGACTTCGTCCTGCTGTGGCTGGTGGTGGGGCTTGTCTTCCTGGCGGCGTTGGAGGCGGCCGGCGACTTGACACCGGCGTGGGCGGACCTGTGGGAGCGGTTCCTGCTGGTTCCCGTGGTCGCGCTGGCCGCTCACGGACTGAACGCCCTGCTGCACCAACGCTTCACACTGCGGACCACGCTGCTGGTGGTGGTGTTGACGGCAGTGGTGGCGACGGTCGACGAGCTGCGCCG
>CAYSAG010000469.1:0-3096 GCA_964428935.1 uncultured Planctomycetaceae bacterium
GGTCTGTGGGCCCGGTGGGTCCAGTCGGTCTTGCAGCGGCGTGTGGTGCGAGCGGCCGACGCACTGGTTGCCACGACCGAAGCCAGCCGGCAGACGCTGGCCGAGCTGGCCGCCGCGGTCGGCTCCACTGCTCGCTCCGTCTGCATTTACAACGGCTTCGACCGGGACGATTTCCGTTGGCCCAGCGGCCGGCCACCGTCCGACCGGTTCCGCCTGGCCTACGTCGGCACGCTGTGGAATCTGACGTCGGTCGAGCCGCTGGTGCGAGCGGTTCGAACGCTCAGCCGCCGGCAGCCCAAACTGGCCGCGAAGCTGGAGCTGGTTTTCGCGGGACGCCGAACGGCCGCTCAAGACGCTCTGCTGAGCCAGCTGGCCGACACGCCGTGCCCGCTGCACCGGCTGCCCTACCTGGAACACGCCGAAGCGGTCGACCTCATGCTGTCGGCCGACGCCCTGTGCCTGCTGCTGGCCGACGTCCCCGACGCCGACCGCGTCGTGCCCGGCAAGCTGTTCGAGTACTTGGCCACAGGCAAACCGGTTCTTTTCGTTGGGCCGCAAGGCGAAACGTGGCGACTGCTAGAGCCCTACGCTCCGGCCGCTCGCTTTCGGCCTCGAGACACCGACGCCATTGCCGACGCGCTGGGCCGGCTGGTCCAAGCCAAGTTCAACGCACGCGCCGAGGAGACCGAGCCTTCGGCCGGCGCCGTCGGGCAACCGGCGAGCGGGCTTCGCACGACGCAGTACGTGGAGCAGTTCGAGCGGCGAGCGTTGACCGGTCAGTTGGCTCGCCTGCTGGACGAAGTCGTCGAGCAGCGGCGCGGACGTCCAGCCAGCCGGCCGGCGCAAGCGGCCGTCGTCCCCGAACCGGACGACGCTCACGAAGAGGCTCGCCTCAACGTCGCTTCTGCCCACCGCCAACGGGAGGTCTCTTCCGGCTCCCGTCAGTTCGCGGCTTTCTTCGGGCACGGCCAGCCGGCGCCGGCCCGGCCCGTTCTCGGGGGCGTTGCACAGCCCGGCGCTGAAAGGCAGCCGGACGAAACACCGCGCCGGCCCGTCCACCAGCCAGAGCCGCCGGCGCAGCTCGGCCACGCCACAAAACGAGAGGAGGACTCATGACGGTTCCACACGCAAACAAAGCCAGTCTGACGCTGGGCCAGCGGCACCTTGTCTGCCTGGCCTACCACGACGTGGTTCCGGACGGTTGGTCGTGCGAGCGGCTGAGCCCTTCGGTGACGTCGTACTTTGTCGAGCTGAGCCGCTTCCGGGCCCAAATGGAACGGCTGGCGGCCGGGTCGACGGCGTGGAGCCTGGAGCAAGTGAAGCAGTGGCTGGCAGACGGCCGCCGGCAGCAGGTCCGCAGTGGGCGCGAGAAGCTCGGCCTGTCCCGTCGCGCGACGAAAGCGTGGCGTCCCGCCGTCCACCTGACGTTCGACGACGGCTGGTCCGGTTCGGTCTACCGCGCCGGGCCGGTCCTGCAGGAGCTGGGCCTTTCGGCCACGCTGTTCGTGACGACCGGCCTGGTGGGACAGCCGGGGTTTGTGAGTGCGAAGACGTTGAGGGAGCTCGACCCGAACCTTTTCCAGCTCGGCGCGCACGGACACACGCACCGACTGCTGAACCAGCTTCCCCGGTCTGCCGTGCGGGCGGAACTGGCCGAGTCGAAGCGACGGCTGGAAGACTGGACGGGCCGTCCGGTCGACGCGCTGGCGCTGCCGGGCGGAGCGGGTAGTCGGGACGTGTTGGAGCTGGCAGCCGAGGTCGGCTACCGGTACGTGTTCGGCTCGCGTCCGGCCGTCAACAGGCCCGGAGCGTCGCCGCTGGACGTGGCGCGGGTCGCCGTGAAACGCAACACCCGTCCGGCCGACTTCGAACGCTACTTGCAAGGCCGACTAGCGCGCGAAGCCTGGACACGCCGACTGCGGGCCGGGCTCCGCCGGCTGTTCGGCCACTGGTTGTACGAGCGGCTGCGGCGCGGGTGCCTGGGTGAGAAACGCGGGCAACTCGAAATGACCGACCTGCTGGCGACACAACTCTCGGCCGGGGGCGAAGTCACCGCAGACTCGGGACCCGCACAGCAAGACCAGTCGGTGTTGGACGGCAAGGAGCGGGAAAATGCGGGGGTGGTGTAAGGTCGCTGTCTTGAAAGCCCTGTCGCTGCTGCCGTTCGGGGAGCGCGTGCACTTCCTGCTGCAGCGAACGGCGGGCGAGCTGCGTGACGTTTCCCGTTCGCCGCAGTTCCGGCAAGCGTGCTTTTTCTTGGGCCGCGTTCGCGCCCACGCTGGCTGCGTCCCGCAGCAACGAGTGGTTGAACTGGGCACGGGTTGGGTGCCCGTCGTTCCGCTGGCCCACGCCCTTTGTGGCGCGCGGGTCGACGCGTTCGACGTCCACCGGTTGGTGCGTTCCAGGGTGTTCCGAGAGGTCGTGCAGACGCTGCCTCGGTGGGCCGAGCGGTTCGCCGAGGCAGCAGGCGTGCCGCTCGAGCTGGTCCACAGCCGTCTCGAAGAAATTCGAACGGCCTCCGACCTGGCCGAGGCGTTGGAACGTCTGAGCGGCTCGTACTACGCCCCGTGGGACACCCGACGCCTGCCCTACGACGACGCACAGGTCGACGTCGTCGTGTCGAACCTGGTCTTGCAGTGCGTGCCCGAAGACCAACTGCTGCCGCTGCTGGAAGAAACCAACCGGGTGCTGAAGCCGGGCGGACTGGCTCTGCACCGAGTGAACTTGACGTGCGAGTACTTCTCCGACGACCCACGGCGACACCCTTTGCACCTTCTGCAGTTCGACGACGCCACGTGGAACCGCTGGTTCAACCACCGCCTGAAGCACCTGAACCGCTTGCGGCGGGCCGAGTTCTTGAGGCTGTTCGAGCGGGCGGGGTTTTCGGTTGTCGAAGAGCGGGTGCGCCGAGACGAGCACGCGGCCGAGCGTCTGAAACAGACCGAGCTGGCAGAGCGGTTCCGTCGGTTCGACTGGACCGAGCTGAGCACGACGGGGTTCGAAATTGTGCTCCGGAAACCAGCCGCGTCCGCGAGCGGCCGGCGAGCAACAACGACCGGCCGGAAACGCAACGCAGTCGAACCTTGCCTTTCGACG
>CAYSAG010000470.1:0-3090 GCA_964428935.1 uncultured Planctomycetaceae bacterium
AATGGCCCACCTTCGATGCCTACAAACGGTGGTTCCTCAGACTCATCGGCATCCACGGCGACCCGGTTACAGCCCGAAAGATCATCGAGTACGAGAAGCGGACGGGGAAAAAGACGAACGCAGACAAGTACGGCTACAAGCGCGCTTTCACGTACAACCCGAGTGAACAACAGCTTGATGAGCTTTACGAATTGCTGGAGTGGAGCTGGGGGACGCGTGAGATCACGTTTTGCGATCCCATGGCCGGCGGTGGGAGCATTCCTTTCGAGGCCCTGCGCTTCGGGCTCACGGTCCATGCGAACGAACTGAACCCGGTCGCCAGCGTGATCCTGAAAGCCACGCTCGACTATCCGGCCCGGTTCGGGCCGTCGCTGGCCGAGGACATCAGGAAGTACGGCGAGATTTGGTGCAAACGGGTGCGCGAGCGGTTGAAACCCTTTTACTCCCCGCATCCGCCGACGCCGGATGGCTCCCTAAAAGGCGGGACCTATTTTTGGGCGCGCACGGTGGCGTGTCCGGTGACGGGCAAGCCGGTCCCGCTGTCGCCCAACTGGTGGCTGCGCAAGGGCTCAGACCCAATCGCGGTGAAGCTGATTGCCGATCCCAAGGAAGACCGTTGCCGGTTCGAGATCGTGCGCGGGGCGGCCGCCTGCCGCGCCGCCAAGCCCGACCAGGGCACCATCCGGCACGGCACGGGCATTAGTCCGTGGACAGGCGAAGCGATCGACGGCGACTACATCAAGCGTGAGGCCCAGGCCGGACGCATGGGCGAGCAGCTCTATGCGGTCGAGGTATACACCGGGAAGTCGGAGTTCCGGACTCCCACGCCCGAAGACGAAGCCGCCTACCAGCGCGCCGTCGAAGAACTCGAAAAACGCCGCCCCCAATGGGAAGCCGCAGACCTAATCCCCACGGAGCCCCGGCGTGAAGGTCGCGCTGACTGGGCATGCGAAATCTACGGGGCCACGCGCTGGTGCGATACCTACTCGCCGCGTCAGCTCCTGGCCATGGTAACTCTTGTTGAATCTGCACGCGAAATCGTTCAGCAGACCCGCCAGGAGATCGGCGCGAAGCGCGCAGAGGCTTTGGCGGTCTATCTGGCCATCGCCATCGACAAGGCAGCGGACTACAACTCCAGGCAGGTTGCTTGGCACTCTTCTAGGCAGGTTGTTGTGCACGCGTTTGCTCGGCACGACCTAAGTATGCGTTGGAGTTACGCGGAGTTCGATGCCAGTCGCAACTTGGCCCCTTGGGTGCTGGACCAGGTGGTTGACGCGTTCTCTTCCATGGCCCGGCTTTCTTCTCCTCCGGCGTCCGATCTGTTCGGCCCTGCCGGAACGAATCCGGTAGAACGATTGGAGGTGAGTCTGGGAGCGGCACAATCCCTGCCTAATCGTGGGGATGGAAGCATCCACTGCGTCGTGGTCGACCCGCCCTACTACGACAACGTCATGTATGCCGAACTTTCGAACTATTTCTATGTCTGGCTGAAGCGGACGCTCTCGGACGAACTGCCCGAGTTTTTCGTCACCGAGCTTGCCAACGAAGACGAAGAGGCGGTCATGAATGCTGCCCGTTTCAAGGACTCGGGGCGCAAGCGCAAACAGTTGGCCATTGCGGACTACGAGAACAAGATGATGGCTTGTTTCAAGGAGATGCACCGGGTGTTGGCCGACGACGGCGTGCTGACGGTCATGTTCACCCACAAGCAGGTCGAAGCCTGGGACACACTCGGCAGCGCATTAATCCGCGCCGGGTTCCGCATCGACGCCTCGTGGCCCATCCACACCGAAAGCGAGCACAGCCTGCATCAGGCTAAGAAGAACGCCGCTGCCAGTACGATCCTGCTCGTGTGTCGCAAGCGGCCGAAGGCCACCGAGCCGGTTTGGTGGGACGACCTGAAGGGGCGCGTTCGCGAGACGGCTCGCCAGAAAGCCGCCGAGTTCGAAGGGCAGGGTATCCGCGGCGTGGACCTTTACATCAGCACCTTCGGACCGGTCCTGTCGATTATCTCCGAGAACTGGCCGGTTCTGACCAGCGAGTCGGACCCGAAAACCGGCGAGCCGCTGCCTTTGAAGCCGGGCGAAGCACTGGACTTGGCACGCGAAGAGGTGATCAACCTGCGCAAGCGCGGCTTGCTGATGGGCGGCACGGTCGAATTCGACCCCATCACCGACTGGTACCTGATGGCCTGGGACGCCTTCCGGGCGGAGGAATTCCCGGCCGACGAGGCACGCAAGCTGGCCTTGGCGCTGGGCCTGGACCTAGAACGCGACGTGGTGCGCGAAAAACGGCTAGTCAAGAAAAAGTCCGGCACGGTGGTGCTGTGCCAGCCGGCCGAGCGACGCAAAAAGAACGTGGTCGACCCGGACGCCGAATCCTTCCCGCACCTGATCGACGCCCTGCACACGGCCATGATGGTTTACGATGAGGATGGCTCCAAGGCTTGCCAGGCTTTCCTCGATCGCCGGGGGTTCTTAAACGACAGTCGCCTGAAAGCGCTGGTCCACGCGACGATGAAGGCGATTCCGACGACTCGCGACAAAGACGGCGAGTTCCTCCGGCCCGAAGTGGCCACGCTGGAAAAGATGCGTCTGCTGTTCTGGGAGGACCTGCCGGCCCCGAAAGAAGAAGTACCGGCCGATGGCGATCCACAACGCCGGCTGTTCGACCCGGAGACCGACTTGTGAGACGACCTCCCAACCTAGGAGACAAGAAAAACGCTGAATTCGTGGCCTTGGATGTGGCTGTACGGCGGAGGAGTGACCATGGCACCGAACGACGGCTATCCTCCGAAATTGACCTTCCACGCGGAAGCTGAGGATGCTGCGGACATCGTGCGCCAGGCGTTCCTGAACCGGCTGCGTGATGACCCCAATTTCAGACAGGTGGCGGGGAGCTTTGACGTTTTCTATCAACACTACGTCGATGTCCCGAACGAGCGTGATCGCTGCGACTTCCAGCGGCTGCTCGCAGACACGTACTGGGAGCTCGTCATTCAAGGGGTGATCGCACCCGGAGATAAGGACGGGGTGGAGCCACCGCACTTTCATCTGACGGAACAGGGAAAGCGGGTGTTGCGCGACCCCG
>CAYSAG010000471.1:0-3040 GCA_964428935.1 uncultured Planctomycetaceae bacterium
GACGTTTCGCAAAACCGCCGGTGCAATGGCCGACTGTTCGGCGGGCAGCCCCAGGGCCGCCCGCAGCGGCGGCCAGTCGACTTGCAACAGGGGGGCCTTGTCCCAGTAGTCGGGCTCGTGGACCGAGAAGTAAGCGTCGTCCGGCCGTCCGGAAAGGACCGGCTTTTTCTGCTCTGCCGACCAGCCGCTCCAATCCAGGAGCATTCGCAGGTACCAACCGGTCGGCGAAAGCGAGCGGCCTGTGCGTGGGTCGAGTGGTCGGCTTCGGCCGGTCAAACGCAAGGAGAGGTCTCGGGCCATGACTGCGAGAGGCTTGAAGCGACCGCCGTCGAGGACGGGTAGGGCTTCCCAAAGGTCGGTCCGTAAAGTGGCGGGAGCAGGGGACGCAGGTACGGCACTGCCGGGCAGAATAAGCAGCGTCCAAAAAGCGAGCAACGCAGGAGCGGTTTGTCCCAACCTGTTGAACTGCAGACGCATTGAACGGCTCCTTTACCTCTTGCTAAACGCTCGACGTGCCGCGCCGTGCTGCCTCAGCGGCGTGAGGCCGGGTTTGAATGCGAGTGCGAAGCGGTGCGGAGGCTGGCAGACGCTGCCTCGGCGGCCGCGAATCGGCGGCCGACGAACAACCCGGCCGGCGCTCTGGCGGTCTACGACGCGCGCCCAAGATGGCTGGCCGAGCGCGTCCGTGGCCGTTACGACTTCCCAGTTGCCGGGCCGCGGTCGCCTGCGGCCTCTTTTTTCACGGTGGAATTCGCGGCTTCCGACGGACCTCGTCGGCGAAACGGCCAGTACATGAAAACAAGGCCCAGACAAATGACAACGGCGCCGGCGTACTTCAGCGGTCGGCCCGGGTCCCGGGAAACCCCGAGAACCGACACGACCAAGCCGCCCGGAAGTCTTTTGAAGCCAATTTGGAAAAACCGAAAACCGCCGTAAGACAATGGCCTGTTCATGCTGATGGTGTAGGTCGGGCCGGGCTCAACTCCCGTTTCTGTCTTTTTGAGAACCTGAACCCGGCTTTCGTAATTCGCGTCTCCGGCGTCGCCAGGGTTTTTCTTTTGGACGAAGTCCACCAACTTTAGCGAAAAGCCAAGCGGCTTTTGTTCGTAACCGAAAAAGAGCAGGAAGTCGCCTTGCGAGGTGCTGACTTTCCGCAGGGAGTACGGTGCGACGTTCCGGGCGAGCCAAACGTCGTGGGTCGTGCTGTCGACGGTGAGTCGCACCAAGGCCGCGGCTTCCGGCCCGGCGAATTGTCCCGGCTCCAATTCGACGGGCACGAAAAACGGCTCTTCGCGAGCGTGTTGAAGGTGTCGCAGCACACGGGCGCGCCAGGCGGGGCCGACACTCAGAAGTTGCCCTTCGTGGACCTGTCCGACTGCGTGGTACTTGCCGTCGAGGACGTAGCGTGCAAAAAGACGGCCGTCCGGGTCCTGAAGAAGCTGCAGGGTGTCCGGCGGGCGGGCGTCCGGGTGGTAGTAGCGACAGGGAATGAGGGGCGACTGGTTGCGCATGGCTGCCAAGGTGAGCAGCGGGTTCAGGGCAAAGGCCACTTCTCGAACGGGGGTCTTTCGTCCCGGCAAGTGGAACCGCATGTCAAGCATCGGGTTGGTCGGCTCCTGGCCGGAAGACGAGAACGTCCCGTGCTCGGCCATTTGCGAATTCGGCAAGTAGCGGACAATTTCGACCGCGGCTCCGTCGTCTCCAACGACGACCTTTTTGGGCAGTTGCTGGTCAACCTGAACGGCCGTCCGTTTGCCTTGGTAGTAGACGAGCAGCACGCCGCGGCTGCCGGGGGTGCATTGGGGCGGTGAGAGGAAGTCGTCGACCATGGCTTGGCACGTGGCCGTCTCGAGCGACACCGCCAGCTCCCCTGGTTCAGGCGGCGGCACGAAAGGACTCACGACGGACCACCGTCGCTGCCAACCCGCCTCGGCTTGACCTTCCCGTCCGACAGCCAGTAGCACCGCGGGTGGCCGACGGCCAGACTCGTCCGCGACCCACTTTGGCTCGCGCCGAGCGTGCCGGTAAAACCGCAGAACCTCTAACCGAACGCCGTTGACCGTCCCGAAGTCCAAGTGCTGGTCTGGCTGCCAGTCCGTGGGGCCGGCGTTGAAGGAGTACTCAATCGAGCGCACCTCCCCGGTTTCGGCGTCACGACGCATGACGCGAATTTGGCTGCGGTGGGTCAGCGTGAACCGCTCTTGCGTCGTCCCCTCCTGAATTCGAAGCTCGCCTTCTACTCCCCACAGGGCGTCGGCAACCGCACCGGCCAGCAACAGCAACACACCCAGGTGAGCGAGCAGGAAAGGAGCTCGTTCCCGTTTCCACGGTCGCTGACGCAGCGCGGCAGCCACAATGTTCACCGACAGGGCCGCCAAGAGGACCAGGAACCAACCGCTGTCGTAAACGTACCAGCGAGCGAACTCGTGTCCGCGCGCCGCTTCCAGACACGTCCCCCACGCCAGCGCCGCCGCGAGCAACACAATCAGGGTGACGGCCAAGCGCAACGACCCAAGCACTCGCAAAGCGAACTCAAAAACCCTTCTCACGGACCTGCTCTCTCCGCGTTTCACGTCACTGCAAGACGCCCCGTCACCGCACCGCCAACCGCCAACAGCGTTCGTCGGTTGGGCCAGTCAATCCTCGCGGGCCTTGCTCCCGGCTCCTTCTTGTTGCGGCCCGTTCTTCTTCGCAGCCTCGGTCTGGCCACTCGGTTGAGCTTTGGCAGCCGGCTGTTCCTTCTTGCCCGACGACTGTGCATTAGGGGCTTTTTTCAGAGGCTGCATTGAGAAAAGAAACTGACGGAATTCCTCCGCGTGCTGCTCAACCGTTTTTTCGGGGCCAGCGCAATTGATGAAGAAAATGTAGCCGCCCAATGGAACGACGGCGTTCAGCATTTTGAACCGAACGCTCAATTCTGGGGCGTTGAACGGCCCTCGTTTTTGCGGCTCCGCCACCGACTCGGTCAAAATGACCGGGACACCGCTAATGGTCAGTTCTTCAAATTGACCCTCTTTCGGCTTTTTCTTTAACTGTTCGC
>CAYSAG010000472.1:0-3024 GCA_964428935.1 uncultured Planctomycetaceae bacterium
TAGCCCTGCACGCACCCGTCATGCTTCGAGTACCCCCAGTCACTGTCGCGGTCCACGCTCCGAAGCCCTTTCGGGATGCGGTTCTTCTTCCGGTCACTGCGGTGCGACAGTGGACCGCGAGCCGCGATCAAGCTCTTGTCAGCCGCCGTGTCTTGTGCATCGGCCACCCCTTCGGCCACACCGACCTGTCCCTGCAACCGGATGGCATGGCGAAACAACCGGTGGGCCCGTCGGTAGCGTTCGAAGTACGTGCTTCGCGACGGAAACCGATCCGTGCCCAGCCACTGCGCCAGTTCCCGTTGATGCTGCTTGAGGAACCGGTACTGAGCCGATTTGCTCTTTTTTCTTTTCAGCACGGCGATCATAATCAACACAGCCATCACCCAGTCGGGAATTTCGGGTTTTCGGCCTGGGCCGGTTCTTGGACACTCGCGTTCCGCCTGCTGACACAGAGGAATCGCCATTCGAACCAACTCAGCCAGCGGGCTGTCTTCCTTGACACGGCTCGACATCGTTTGGGGCCTCCATGCGGACGTGTTCGTACTTTCGACGTAGCATATCCCATGGAGGCCCTTGTGTTTACGTCAATCCAATTCCCGGACACCCTCGTGTTATCTCCTTACTCAAGGATCGCATATACAGGTATCCGTCGCTCGTAGTGAAACGTGTCCCTTTGTTCAATCTTGAGCTCCAACGTCGCTCTCAGCTGCCTGCTTCGGCCGTTGTGGAGCCCCACAATGTGCAGCACCCAACCGCCTTGTCCGTCCTCGCTAACGGAAACCTGTACAGACGAAGATAGACTGCGAACGCTCAGTACCGCTCTGGGCATCCCGTCTTCCTCCAGCCCTGCCGCTGGCCGGATCGCTACGTCCAGGCGCTTCTGGCCCCCGTTTGGCACGAGTCCCAGGAAAATCTCCTCCGGAATCCTCCACGGGACCATCACCCGTCCGCGCACTGTCAACGCCGCTTCCTCCCAGGCCGCCCCTAACGCCTTCAAGCGAACCGTTCGGTCGAACTCGCCTTCTTGCGTCGGAGCCGTCCCTTGCAGGCGGATGCGGAAAAAGCCTTCGGGGTCCGGCTTCCGGGACTGAGGCCGCGCGACCAACAGCCCCTCCGGTTGACAACGCACGTCCACTAGACGGGCCGTTCCCGATTTTCCGGACCAAAATCGTATAGACTGGTCCACTCGCGCACCGGGCCAGAACCACCCCAAGTCGAAAACCAGATGCTCAATTCGCTTCGTCAGCGCAATCCCCGTCGCATGAAAGAGCAGCTCGGGGAACTCCGGATCGTCCGTTCGGACAAACACCCGGAAGTCTCGCCGTCCGAACTGGTGCCGAAGGTCAATCGTGAGCGTCGCCAAGGCCTCGGCACACGGCGCAAGCACTTCGCGGCTCAGCTCTAGACTGCTACATCCACACGAAAGTTCCCACCCGGTGATCCGAACTTGGTGCGCCGTTCCATTTACGACTCGAAAACGCAGTGTCACCGGGCTGTCATCCAACTTTTCGCCGAAATCCACCTCGGCCGGGGCCAAGAAAACGGCCGGCGTCATGGACACCCGCCGCGCACAGCCTGAACCCAGCAGAATCACCAGAACCATGCAGACCGCGGCCAGCTGGCCGCTGCCATTCTCGTTGGCCGAGCAGCCCGCGTCGTGTGCGGCACCGCGGGCCGGCGGTTGATGTCCTCTCATCGCTGGCCTCCGGAGCCGAAACCCAACAACATTGCCGTCGCAATTGCACCCAGTAAGAGAGCATTCCCGATGAGGAGCCAGAGCCCGAACCGCGATCGCCGCGGATGCGACCCGGCGCGGCTCTTTGGGCGGCGTGTGGTCAGTGTGCGCCGCCCCGCATGGAAGCCCGTAGGGCCCCTCGTCTGCTGGCCAGGGTAGTCGAGAGTCGCGACACAGCGATGGAAGATCGACTCGCGGAACGGGTCGAACTCCGCTGGCCACGGCAGCACTCGCAGCTCTCTGCACTCCGCCAGGGCCAGTTCCAAGTTGTCATTTTCTGCCGACAAACGGCATGACGCCCATGTCAGCCGATGCGCCAGCGGCGGTCCTTTCCCTTTTCGCACTTCGACGACCCTGGCTCCGCGCCAGGCATCACCGCTCCGCCCTCGCCTCTCCCAACGCGCCGAACTCAACGCGTAGTGGCGCGAAACATCAAGCCGCAGCTCACACACTCGCTCGTCACCATCCGCCGACGGCGAGCGAATCTGGACGACCAAGTCGGATCCAACAGGCCGCGCCGCTGCGCCGGGCACCTGCAGCCATTCCAAGACGCTGCGCCCGGCCTTTTCGGTCCACGGCGTCGCTAAAGACCATGCGGCCCGAAGGACGTTCGTCAGGTCAGCCACAGCGGTTTTCGCAACTTGCGACGTCTCTAGCGCCCTTTCCTCTTGGATCAAGCCTCTGTCCGGTCCGACTCGGTAGAAACAACGAACCATGCCTGCTTTGACCAGATACCCCACGCGTGCGGTTTGAGGTTGCCAAAGACTCAACAGCTGCGTTTTCTCACCATGACCGTTCTCCACTCGAACCGCATCTGCGTCGTGAACCAGAATCACCCACTGGTCTCCCTCCCGATAGAATTGCACAACACTGGTTGCCTCGTCCCAGCGGATTATCCCAGCCAATTCTTCACGGGTCATAAGATGCGGAGGCAATGGTCCGGTCAATCGTCCGCGGCGACCTACCACTCTTGCGTGTACGCGACGTGCCGCCCCACGGAGGTGTTCTTGCGCATCTTGGACGACTCTGAAAAGCTCAGCTGGCGAGACCGAATCCGAGGGCCCGGGCTGCTCGCCTTCGACGGCATAGCACTCCATCACTGTGCCGCACCAGAGCGCGACGCAAGCCAAAAGTGCCAACGAACAGAGCGAACACCGTGCCCCGTCCTTCCGAGTCCCCCCGACCACCTGGCAGGCACGTCGCGAAATTCTGAAAGCGAACAATAGTAGAGCCATAAATGCTCTCCGTGTCCCGGATAAGCCACAACGATCGCCGGCAAGACGCAGCTC
>CAYSAG010000473.1:0-3012 GCA_964428935.1 uncultured Planctomycetaceae bacterium
TTTTCCTTGGCCGCTGCCGAGACAGTTCCCCACAGTCGACTGAGTCCCAACTTTTGGGCGTGACACAGCACTAGCCAGCGTTGCTCTGTCGGCAGCTGCGTCCCGCGGGCCCCGCCGATCGTCAGAGACTGCTGTTGCAAGTGACTGCTATTGGTCTTTCATTCGGTGTCGACCACCAAAGTGCATGGAGGCAGACTTTCGAGGAACAAGCGGCCGTAGCGCTTGGTTCGCACTCGCGGGTCCAGAATGACGACCTGCCCGGTATCTGTCTTGCGTCGGATGAGTCTGCCGAAGCCTTGTTTCAGCTTGATGATGGCTTCGGGCAGTTGGTAGTCCATGAACGGGTTGCCGCCGCGTTGGCGGATCGCTTCCACGCGGGCCTCCAGCAGCGGGTGGTCTGGGACGCTGAAAGGCAGCTTCGTAATGATGACGTTGGTCAGAGCCTCGCCGGGCACGTCGACGCCCTGCCAGAAGCTGTCGGTTCCGAAAAGGACCGATCGAGGGTCTCGCTGAAACCGCTCCAGCATGGCGGAACGTTCCAGGCTTTCGCCTTGGCAGTAAAGTGTCAGGCCGTTTTCGGCAAGCCAAGGTGTCAGGTTAGCGGCGCAGCTGCGCATCATTCGGTAGCTGGTAAACAGGACGAACGCTCGGCCCTGCGTCTGGGCGACGTATTTCTTGATTTTTTCGCAGACTTTCCTTTCGAATTGCTCCGGCTGGTCGCCCGGGTCGGGCATGTTCTCTGCGATGACCAATCGCACCTGTCGGCGGTAGTCGAACGGGCTGCCGAGCTTGAGCTCTTGAGCCCCGGTCAGACCGATTCGGCTTTTGAAGAATTCGAAGTTGGCTTCTCCCACTGCCAACGTCGCGCTGGTGAGCACGACCGTGTCGGTTTGGTTGAACAGTTCGTCGCGCAGTGCGGGGCCGACGTCGACGGGAGCGGAGAGCATTCTTAGCCGAAGCCGTCTGGTGTTCGAACGCTCGATCCAGTAGACGTGCTCTTCCGACTCCTGCTTGAGCCAAGCGTCGGTCAGGTCGGCCAGCGTAGCGCACCGGTCGGCGGCCGCGGCCAGTTCGGCCTTGTCTTCGTCCTTTTCGACATGCGCTACCGCCTTCAACAACGCCCGCGAAAGCTTTTTCAGGGCGGGGGTCAAGCGGTTCTCGAGCTGGGGTGGGGTGCGGACGCGTCCGTTGGGCGGACACTTTTGCTCGCACCACGCGTTCAATTCGTCGAAAAACAGGTCGGCTGCGGCCCGCGCCTGGTTGACCAGTTCCTGCTCGGCCCGCAGCTGGTAGTGGAGCAGCAGTCCGCGCTGCGTGCGCGGGTTGTAGAGCTTGTTGAGTTGGTACTCGACCTGGCCGCTGGTCACGGAGAGGCCGAGGTGGTCGGCCGCTGCCGCTTCCAGAGTGTGAGCTTCGTCAAACACGACGACGTCGTACTCCGGCAAGATGCTCGAGCCTTCCCGGCGTAGCGCCAAATCGGAGAAAAACAACGCGTGGTTGACGACCAGCAAGTCGGCGTTCCAGATACGGCGTCGAGCCGAATGGTAGAAGCACTGCTGGAAGGTCGGGCACTTGCGGCCCAGACAGTTGTTGCGGTCACTTTGCACTTCGTCCCAAATGTGTGGGCGAGGGCGAAACGGCAGGTCGGACAGCGAGCCGTCGGTGGTGGAGCGGGCCCAGTCGGCAATGCGTTGCAACTCGTCCAATTCGTCCGCGTCGGCAAACAGCGACTTGGCCCGTTCCAGAGCCCCGTTCAGACGTCGAATGCTGAGGTAGTTGGAGCGGCCCTTGACGAGCACCGACGAAAACTCGACCGGCAAGACGGCGTTCAGGAACGGAATGTCGCGACCGACCAGCTGCTCTTGCAAGCTGATTGTGTGCGTCGAGACGACGACCCGCAGGCGGCCTGCGCCGTCGACAGCCTGCTGGCGCTCGGCAATGGCCAGAATCGCCGGGACGAGGTACGCAAAGCTCTTCCCGACACCCGTGCCGGCCTCGACGATCAAGTGTTGACGCTCGGCAATGGCTTCGGCGACGGCGTGTGCCATGCGCAACTGCTGCGGCCGCGGCTCGTACTGTTGAAGACGCCGCGAAATCAGTCCGCCTTCCGCCAGAACCGAGTCGATCGTTAGCTGCATGGGACGACGTTCAGGCACGCAGACATTCGAGGAAGCCCGAGGAACAAACGCGGGTGCCGGCCGGGCCGTCTTGCACTTGGCTCGCGCGTGCGCGGGCGAGCTTCCGGTCCGTTGGCAGAATTCCCGAGAAGCTCATTCTAGGCAAGCCCTCGCGCACCCGAAATGCCGGCTGGGCAATTGGCACCAGAGTGAGGCCGCTCGCCGAGCGACGCGATGCTGTGGTCGCGGGCCCACTGGCCACGAAGCGGAATGTCGGCGAAGAGCTCGCCGCGGACCGCGTTGAGCGGACCAGTTGCCGCCAACACCTTATTGCCTGTGGGAATTCCGCACAATTGCCAGGGCTGGCGGGGGGCGAGCGTGGTGGCAAAAAAGTACCGGGCGTGGTCAAAAGGACCACGCCCGGCATGGGGCGAGAGGAGGATCGTTGGGAGGAGGACGATGAATCGCTAGATATTTTTAGCAGTTTGTTGGGCCTGTCGTCAACACATCAGCGTTCGTTGACGACGTCGTCCGGGGCGTCGAGTCGGTACTTCTTGCGAATCTCTTCGCTGGGCACCCGCAGCGGCCGGACGACGCGGAAGCCCACGTGGGGCGCATCTGTAAAGTACCAAATGCTTTGCGGAATTTGCGGGTCTTGCATCTTCCAGTCCGGCGTGGAGTAGTGTCGGGCGGCGCTGCGGCACCCTTCCGGGTCGTCCTGCCACGAGCCGCCTCGAACGACCCGCGGGTACTCTTCGACGCGGAAGTCCTTCGGGACTGCCAAAACTTCGTAAACCGAGTGGACTTTCCCGTCCGCGAATTTCTTGTAGTGGTTCGGGTCGTAGCGGTCGAGGACCCACTCCGAGACGTTGCCGTGCATGTCGTACAAACCCCA
>CAYSAG010000474.1:0-2982 GCA_964428935.1 uncultured Planctomycetaceae bacterium
ATGATAATGCCAATAATGCCCACGACGGCGATCGCCACCGCCGCGTTCCGCTCTTTCCGGGTTGGCACGACTGGTCCGTTCATGACGCCTCCGCGTTCATTCTGTCAACGGCGGACGCAAAATCATAGGACCAACACGCCCGGACGTCAAACGAGGACACCGTCCCGCCTCTCCGAAGCCCGTCGCACGGTCACTCGCAACAGCCATCACGACTGCGCTGCCACTGGCGGTCGTTGTGGTAGCCGGACGCGGCAGGCCTGTCGCCAGCACCGTCACAGACCGGCCGGCTCCGGCTCGGGCTCCTCCTGCCCGCTCTTCATGGCCTCCCACTGTTCGAGCGTGTAGAGAACTTCGCGAGCCTGCGAGCCGTTGTACTCGCCGACAATTCCGTCCTCTTCCATGTAATCGATCAAACGAGCCGCTCGGCCGTAGCCGATTCCGAGAGCCCGTTGCAGCAAAGACACACTGCCACGACCTTCCTGGATGACAATCTCGACCGCCTGTTCGTACAGCTCGTCCCGCTGACGGTTCACGTGCCGTTTGCCTTCTTTGCCGGCAGCCGTGGTCACTTGAGCCAGCTCGACGCTGTACTGCGGCTCTTGGTCGCTGTAGAACTCGATGATCCGGCTGATTTCGTCGTCGCTGACGAACGTGCCTTGGGCTCGGGTCAGGTTGCTGGTCCCTGGAGCCAAGTACAGCATGTCGCCGTTGCCCAGCAGCTTGTCCGCGCCGATTTCGTCCAACACGACCCGGCTGTCGCTGCGGCTGGCCACTTGGAACGAGATCCGTGCCGGCAGGTTCGACTTGATCAATCCAGTGATCACGTCCACGGTCGGCTTCTGCGTGGCCAGCACCAAGTGAATGCCGACGGCGCGCGATTTTTGAGCCAGTCGGATGATGTGACCCTCGACGTCCTTGCCGCATGTCATCATCAGGTCGGCCATCTCGTCGGCGATGATCAGGATGTACGGCATGCGGTCGGGAATTCGGTCGGCTTCCGGGTCGTCCGGGTCGATGTTCAGCCGACGAAGAACCTCGGCCTTGCCCAGCTTGTTGTACCCGTCCAAGTGCCGGACGCCGCACCGGGCCAGCAAGTCGTAGCGTTCCTCCATCTTGTCGACGGCCCACGCCAACACGGCTTCAGCTTTCTGCATGTCGGTGATGACCGGGTGCATCAGGTGTGGCACGCGTTTGTACGGACTCAGCTCGACCATCTTCGGGTCGATCAGCAACATGCGCACTTCTTCCGGCGTCCGGGTCATGAGCACCGACAGAATGATGGCGTTCAGGCAAACGCTCTTGCCCGTCCCGGTTCGGCCGGCAATCAGCAAGTGCGGCATTTTCGTCAGGTCGATCACCAGCGGTCGGCCCCGCACGTCCTTGCCCAAGAACACCGGAATTCGCTTCTTTCGGACGTCTTCCGGGCACGACTCGATCAGCTCCCGCAACCGCACCATCACTTGCTTGTCGTTGGGGACCTCGACGCCGACAGTGTTCTTGCCGGGAATGGGAGCCACCACGCGGACCGACGGAACGCGCAGGGCGATGGCCAGGTCGTCAGCCAGGCTGGTCACCTTCGACAGCCGCAGCCCGGCCTCCAGCTCCAGCTCGAACTGCGTAATGACCGGCCCGGTGTCGACCTCCACGACTTTCACGTTCAGGCCGAAGTCGCGGAAGGTCTTTTCGAGGGTCATGGCTGCCAACCGTGCTTTCTTGGCCAGCAGCTCGTACGGAAACTCTTCCGGTTCGTCCAACAGGTCCAAGGTCGGCAGCGGGTGCGACAGCCCCTCGCCTGCCCGGCTACTGGCGTCCAACTGGTCCATCAAGCGTTCCCGCGCCGACTTGCTCGCAACCGGCGGATTGACCTTCAGCGTGCGGAAGTCTCGCTCTTCCGATTCTTCCGTCGTCGTCTCGTTGTCGTCCGTCGTGTGCTCTTCCCGGTTGAGTGCCGTCCGGCTCAACGCCGTCTCGCTGGTCGCCTCTTTCGCTGACCGGCGTCGCAGCAGCAGGACGTAGCTCAAAGCGCGACCAACGGCCCGCACGGTCCTGGCGACGGCTCGCAGCAACGGGCCCAGGAAAAGAATGTCGTGGGTGAGGAGCAACCCGGAGGCCAGCATGGAGCCGCACAGCAGCAACGTTCCCGCCGTGGCAAAGTGGCGACTCAGCACGGCCAGCCCGACCGCGCCCACCAATCCACCGCTACCGAACGTGTGAGGTCGGTAGAGTCCGGGGACCACCTGTTGCAGACCCAAACACACGCCCGCCGCGCACAGCACCAGCCCGAAGGCCCGAAAGAACGGGTGCGAGAACTCCGCCCGCGAGAAAAGGTACAGGTCCAGCGTCGCAGCAGCGAACAACAGAAAGTACGCTCCCAAGCCGAACCATTGCCGCAGGTAGTGAGCTGTGACGGCTCCGGCCTCGCCGCACAGGTTGCTGGGAAACGTGTGACGCGGGAAGACGAGCGTGGAAGGAGGGTCGGCCGGGTCGTAGCTGAGCAGGCTCAGGCCAACGAACAGAACGAGGGCCAGCAGGCCCAAAGCAAAGAGGTCACGTTTGAGGCGGTCGTAGTCGAGCATTGCGGTGGGTGTCGCCGTGCGCGCGAACGGTCCCCGCTGTGGCTCCTGTCGCCCCCGGACGCTTCGCGGGTGCCGCCCCGCAGGGCGGCACCCGGAAACATCCTCACGACACGCCACCAACTTGCTTTCCAACGGGAACCTTCGTTCGCCCGTGACAACGTCCGTCTTCCTGAGTCGTGCGGGTTTCTCACTTTCCTCGACACCCAAAACTAGCACACCTCCGGGCGACGTGTCGAAAAAAGTCAACACGTTTTGTTGAGCCGAAGCAACACCGGTTCGGCTTTTGACGAATGGTCGGACGCTGCTGCATCTGGCCTAGCCGCCTCTCGCTTCGCCGGGTGGAGCCCTTTCCCCTTTCAAGCCAGTGCTTCGTCAAAAAGCGAAGTTGGGGTTGCGCCGCTTGTGT
>CAYSAG010000475.1:0-2981 GCA_964428935.1 uncultured Planctomycetaceae bacterium
CGAGTGGAAACAGAACCGACACGGTGCCTCCCTTGCCCGCGGAGGTTCGGCTGAAAGTACTCCGGGCTCTTGATTCACGCGAGGGCCGTGCCGCTTTGCACCCCGGACTGGCTTTGGACAAGTACGTCCGCTCGGTGCTGGAAGCCGACGGTGACGGACGCAGAACGTACGAGCCAGCCAAGAACTTTTCCGAACGGGTGCAGAAGCCGGCGGTCGAGTTGTTGGCCCGGTTGTCTGTCCGGCCGCCGAGCGGGCTGGAGTTCGCTCGGCTGTTGGAACGGCGGCGCCGAACGCTGGCGGCGCTGAACGCTGTGGCGTTTCAAGGTCGCACCGTCACACCGCTCACGCTGCACTTGGCCCGAGCCTCGGCGCTCGAAAACGCCGGCCTGTGCTTGCACCACGTCTACGGTTTTGCCTACCTGCCCGGAACCGGGCTGAAAGGTCTCGCCCGCTCGTACGCCGAAACCGTGTGGCTGCCGACGCAGTTTCAGGCCAACGCCGACGGCCAGCCCGCCGACGAACAGGAAACCCAGAAGGCCAGCCAGGCGTGGCAGAAAATCGAGCGGGTCTTCGGGTGGTCGCCGAACAGCGACGCTGGGAAGAGGTGGAAACCGAGGGGCATTCAGGCCTGCTGCGACGACCGGTCCGCTCACGTCGGCCAGGTCGTCTTTCACGACGCTTGGCCGACCGAGTGGCCGCGGTTGGTCGAGGACATTCTGAACTGCCACCACCGCAAGTACTACGACGGCGCCGACGCTCCCGGCGACTGGGAAAACCCCGTGCCCGTGTACTTCTTGGCGGTCGACCGCGGGCAGACGTTCGAGTTTGCCTTGAGCCGTCGGCGGCCGGACGTGCCGGAGGAGCTGCTGGAGCTGGCTCGGCAGTGGCTGGTCGGCGCGCTGACGCACGCGGCGGCCGGGGCCAAGACGAACACAGGCTACGGGTCGTTCGAGCTGACCGAGCAGTCGGTGGCCCTGCCCGCCTCGACGCTGCAAGCGGCACAGGTCACGTGGGAGCAAGCGGTTCAGCTGCGCCGACGGGCCGAGACGTGCTACACGGTCGAACTGGTGACGCCGGCGTTTCTGGCCGGCGCCGAGCAGTACGGGCCGGGGGCGGAAGAAGGCTGCGACTTGCGAGCGGCCACGCTGCGCGGCCTGCTGCGTTGGTGGTGGCGAACGTTGCACGCCGGCTTTCTCGACGTCGAGACGCTGCGCTCGCTCGAGGCCGCCCTGTGGGGCGACACCGCGGCCAGCGGCGCGGTCCGCGTGGAGGTGGTGCCGGTCGGAGAACGCGTCGTCGAACGCTACGACTACAAGGACCGCTACCAGCCCAAACCCGAGTTCAAGAAAGCCCACGGCTTGGGGGACCCACCCGACCGCAAGACCACACAGGGGCTCTTCTACGTCTCGTACGGAATGGACGAGGTCAGTCGCGGCAAGAAGCGGTCTCGGTACTACGTCGAACCGGGGGCAAGGTGGCGGGTGCGCTTGACCGCTCGGCCAGCCGAGTTCGTGCAGGAGCGTAGTCGGCTGAAGGAGGACGGTTCCCGCGGCCAAGCGAGCCAGACGCAGACGGTCGGCGTCGACGCGGTGCTCGAGCAGGCGGCTGCCGCTCTGTGGCTCCTGTGCCGGTACGGCGGCGTCGGGTCCAAGTCCCGCAAGGGCTTCGGCTCACTGCAGCTGCAGCCGACGCAAGACGACTGGGACCTGAACCGCTGTCTGACGGCCGCGGCCAGCTTGCGCGAGGAGCTTGGTCTGGGCAACCGCTTCGACCCTCAAAAGGCCGAGTCGGCGGCGTGGGCGTACCCGGGAGCGGACTGGGCGTTGACAATGGAAGTGCCCGTCGCCAGCAACGACCCGTGGCAAGTTCTGGACCACGTGGGCTACGCCTACCAAGCCGTGGCTCAAAAGTACCGTCACGACCAGCGGAAAGGCGGGCTTGGGTTACCCAGGAAAATCCACGGGCCTCGCGACGACGGACCAGTTCGCACGAAAGACGGTCGGGCACTGCAAGACGAAGAGTCGTGGCAGCGTCCTGAGTGGCTGGACTTTCCCAAGCGACCGAAAGGCGTTGCTCCCAAAGACGCTCGGCACGCCTCGCCGGTTTGCATTCACGTGGAGCGAACCGACCAGGGACACCGGGTCCGCGCGGTGGCGTTCCCGGCGAAGTACTTGCCGAGTCTGGAAAAGAGCCGCGAGTTCTTGGCCGAGTTTGTGGAGCAGTTCGAGGCCGAGCTGCGAGGGCCGCTTCGTCCGTGCACGGAGCGCGGCCGGCCCGGCGGACCGAGAGCGGGTGGCGGAAAACCGGGCGGCGCAAAGCCACCGCGTCGGCCGGGCAAGGGGCCTCAACGGACGGCCGCTCCGGAAACGAAAGGCCCACCCGAGCCCAGCGGACCGGCCTTGCCCAAACCGGGCGACCTGGTCGAAGCGGAGTTGCTCGAAGAAAAGACGAAAAAAGGCGGGTGGAAGGCCAAGCACGTCGCGACGGGCATCAGTGGACCGATTCAAAACTCCGCCGAAGTGCCGGCCGACAAGAACCCGGGCGACCGGCTGGAACTGATTGTTGCGTCGGCCAAAGAAACCGAAATTCATTTTCGCTACCCGACCGAGCAAGAACTGCAGCGTCGGGAGAAGGGGCTGAAAAAAGGAGCCAAGAAGCCGCCTCGCCGGTAGGGCTTCGTCGGTTTCAAAACGCGAACAACGTTCGCGTCTTTCCGCACGGACGCGCCTCGTCGCGTCCCGCGTGCCGAATTCCGAATCCACGGCGAATCGTAGGGGCACCCCTTGTGGGTGCCCCCGTGTGAATGCCGCGGAATCTTGGGTAGGCACAAGGCCTGCCCCTACGGGTGGGCCGGGTGTCGCTCGCCCGCGTCCCTCACGCCCGCGTCCCGCGTCCCGCGTTCCGCGTCCCGAATTGCGAACCAACCGCGGCCACGACGGAGCGTGGCCCTCCGGGGGCGGCCACGACGGAGCGTGGCCCTC
>CAYSAG010000476.1:0-2976 GCA_964428935.1 uncultured Planctomycetaceae bacterium
AATTCGGGACGCGGGGCACCGGACGCGAGGGACCGCGTCCCTCCGGTGTGGAGGGCCACGCTCCGTCGTGGCCGCCGTCGGTTCGGAATTCGGGGTTCGGAATTCGGGACGCGGGGCACCGGACGCGAGGGACCGCGTCCCTCCGGTGTGGAGGGTCACGCTCCGTCGTGGCCGCCGTCGGTTCGGAATTCGGGGTTCGGAATTCGGGACGCGGGGCACCGGACGCGAGGGACCGCGTCCCTCCGGTGTGGAGGGTCACGCTCCGTCGTGGCCGCCGTGGCTCCGGAATTCGGGGTTCGGGACGTGTGACGCGGAACAGGCGACGCGGAACGCGAGGGACCGGCCGAGCGACAGCCGGCCCGCCCGCACGGGCAGGCCTTGTGCCTGCCCGAAATTCGGCGGCAACCACAACCACGCGGCAAAGAACGGACGAGACACGCGCCGGTGGTGCAACGCACGCCGGGCACCCACAAGGGGTGTCCCTACGATCGGCCGTGGATTCGGAACACGGGACGCGCAAGCGCGGAACGCGGGACGTAACGGGCCACGTCCCGGCGGCTCTGCGGGCAAGCCTCGTAAACCGCTCCTTCTCAAGCCGCCTCGGGCAGCCGTCGCCAGTCGGCTCCGGCCGGTCCGCTCGCGTGGCAAGGTTCACCGCGGCAGCAGCGAGCGGCCTCTTCGGCCAGCCGGTGCCACGTGGTTGGGGGGATCGGTTGAGCCGGAACTTTCAGAGCCGCCAGTCGCCAGAAATGCGGCCCGGGCCGAAGCCCCAGTCGGGCCAGCAGCGTGTCGGCCGTTCCGTTCGGCAAGTGACTGACGCGGCAGACGCCCGGGAAAAACGAAAGGTGACGCGCGTAGCAGGAAACGGAGTGGCCGTCGAGTGCGCCGGGTCGACCCGACCCGCTGACAAAGGCGAGCGTGCCGTTGGGACGAAGCGCGGTCAGCAGGCGAGCGGTCAGTTGGAACGACCGCGCGTCGAACAGGTTGCTGCCGAACGCGTTGCACTCGGCGACGACGACCCCGGCGAACTTCTCGTGGGGACGCGGTCCGGGCACCGGCAAGTCGTCTGGCCACGACGCCGCTGCGGCCTCGTCGCCTTCCGGCCGGACCGAACTCGGAGCCCAGCAAACCAGGTCGATTCCCAAGTCACGCATGCGGCCGGCCAGCCCGTGAGTCGGTCGACCAACCAAAAGCACCAGACTGCCCACGTTCAGTTGCAGAGCCGAGACCAGCTCGCGGAAGCTGGCTCGCGAGAAAAACGTCGAGGCCGTTTCGCCAACCGTCCCCCAAGCCTCGTTGTCCAGGCCCGGGAAGTCCTCTCTCGACCGCAACATGGTCAGACTCCTTTCCGACCGGCAGGAGCGAACCCGCGGTTCCGTTCGTGTGGGCTTCCAGAGACGTTCGCGCAAGGCACGGCGGCGACGCGCGTCAAGCTGGAACACAGAGGCCGCACACACCGACGTCGCGACAACAGCCGGCTCAGGCCTCGCAGCGGTGCCGCAGCCTGACGGCGGCACTGGAATTCGCGGTGCCAGCGAGAACGCCTTCGGGGCGACAACAGACGCGGTTCCAACCAACCTGCAGACGCGGGCAGCTGGCAAGGACGTGTTCGCAGCGGTGGGCTGTCCGCTTCCAGGCGGGACGTACTCTACTGCTGGTCCGACTGGACGGTCAAGAGCGTTTCCGCAAGCGGCGGCTCGAGGTTCGAGCGTCCGCTCGACGAGCCAGGCCGCTGGTCAGCGTTCTGCGCCGGCCGGTGCGCTGACCGACGTCGCGGAACCGTGCCTGCCGGCGGTTCCGGCTGTCGAGGCGTCGTCGGCGTAGCTGGCAATCAACGCGGCCAGGTTTTGGACGTAGTACAGGTCGCCGCGGAAGCGAGTGGTGTCGACGTACCGTCGGAAGGCCTCGCCGCGTCGGCCCAGCACCCAGTACTGGGCCAACACGTTGCCGCTCTTGTGCAACAACGGGCAAACCCGCTGTTCGCTGGCCGACTGCTTCGGCGCTTCGCTCATGTACCAAAGAGGCATGGACCGGTCCAAGTGGTCCAAGTAGATTCGGCACTCCTCGCGTGCGTAGGCTCCGAGCAGCCGACCGACTTCCTCCGTCAGGTCGATGAACGGCGGCAGCTCTTGGTCTTCCCGGACGACCGGTTTAATGTCGCCACGCAGGACCAGCGCGCAGCGGCGGTCCACGTGGACCAGCGTCCGCCAGTCGGCCGAGGCGGGTCCGCGCACCAAACCCCGTCGGTGCAGCTCGGCCGTGTAGCGGGCCTGCCCCACGCGGGCGACGGCCAGCTTGGCAAACAAGTACCAGGCCAGTTCTTCTTCCGGGTGCCAGTTGAACCGGCGGGCCAGGCGGGCCAATCCGATTGTTCCGGCCAGCCAGCTGTTGAGAGCGGCTTGGCCGTTTCGGTCGTACCACGAGCCGCCCGTCAGCAGTTCCACTCGGGGCGAGTGGGGTCGGACGGGTGCGTGCAGAGCCCAGTCCTGCCACTGGAGCAACTGGTCGACCAGCGGCTGCACCTTGCGTCGCAAGGCGGACGCGTCGACTGGGGCGTCGGTGTGCCGGAGGAAGGCGTCGAGGCCGTACAGCTCGCCCAGCAGCCCGGCCGCCCGCCGACGCCGCTCCCGATTCAGCGCGGGCGTCAATTCCCGACCCATGTCGTCCCAGGGAATGGGGTAGGGAGCCCGGTTGGTTCCGCGCCGCACGTCGCCCGGGTCCACCTGCAGCGGTGGGTTCCGGTGCCACTCGTCGAGCAAGTACCGCCGCACCTGCCGTTGCAAGTCGGAGGACAGGTACGGGAAGGCCGCCGCCAGCGCGACGGCCAGCTCGCTGAACCGCCCCCAGTAGAAGTAGCCGGGACGAGCTCCTCCGATTCCGCCGTGAATAAAAAGGAGCGGAGCCAAGTGGCCGGCCTGGACCAGGTCGCGCACGTGTTCTTCCAGCCGGCGCTGGAGCTTTTTCGCTTCGGGCACC